>CAXBID010000145.1:0-9034 GCA_963975495.1 uncultured Flavobacteriaceae bacterium
GTTGAGGGGCCAGGTAATGGCTCACCTGCTAATGGTCAAGCTACTCCTGCAGATGCAGGTGCGAATGCAGATCTTACTTGGGAAACTACGGTATCAACAAATATAGGTTTCGATTTAGGT
This sequence comes from uncultured Flavobacteriaceae bacterium, assembly GCA_963975495.1. Classification (GTDB taxonomy): domain Bacteria; phylum Bacteroidota; class Bacteroidia; order Flavobacteriales; family Flavobacteriaceae; genus CAXBID01. Next base: position 121 of record CAXBID010000145.1, read on the forward strand.
ATGTTTAGAAATAGAGTAAATTTATCACTTGAATTTTATGAGTCAAATACTGATAAATTACTTTTAAGACCAAACAACCATTTATACACTGGTGTAGAAGTTACTTGGAATAACGTTGGTAGTCTTCAAAATCGTGGCCATGAAATCGAATTGTCAACCACCAACATTGCAACTGAAAATTTCAGATGGACTACCTCAGCAAATTATGCATCGAATAGGCTCAAATTGACAGATTTTGGAGGTTTAGCCGAAACACCATTGCAAGGAGAAAGAAATGAACAATATATTACGCAAGTGGGGCAGCCATTGGTTCAATTTTATGGGTACAAAACGGATGGGGTTTGGCTATCACAAGCTGAAATTGATGCTTCTGGTTTTGATAATAGTAATGTTAATGTAGGTACTTTAACCCCTGGCGGTTTAAAACTTGTGGATGTTTCTGGTCCAGATGGTGTTCCAGATGGTGTAATTGATGCCGACGATAGAACAGTAATAGGTGATCCGTATGCTGATTTTACTTGGGGTATTACCAACACTTTTGAATATAAAGATTTTGATCTGTCGTTCTCATTTCAAGGTGTTCAAGGTATCGATATGTACTTAGGCGATACAGGTTACACCGAAACTAAAAGTCAGGTGGTAAATTATACAAGGAACCGGTGGGTTAGTCCATCCAATCCTGGAGATGGTCAAACACCCTATGAAAATTTAGGAGGCATACAATGGGTGCAAACTGATTATGGTATTGATGATGCATCATATATAGCTTTAAGAGATATAACTTTAGGTTATAATTTAGGTAGTGAGTGGACTAGCCGAATAGGTTTAAATCAACTTAGAATCTATGTTGCAGGTCAAAACTTATTGTATTTAACGTCTAAAGACTTTAGGGGGTTAAATCCTGAGAGCAGAAGGTCTAGTGGCCCATATTCAAATCCATTAATTACGGGTTATGATAGAGGTGGTTATCCGGTACCTAAAACGCTAGTGTTAGGTGTTGATGTTAAATTTTAATTTTAAAAATATTTCAAATGAAAAATATATATAAATTTTTTATTGGTTCTTTACTTTTAGGTATTACCAGTTGTAGCAATGATTTTATTGATGTTCAACCACAATCTTACATTACTGAAGCCGTTTATTTCTCAAACGCAGAGGAATTAAACACCGCATTATTTGCTTGTTATGCAGGTATGAGAGCACCAGCAAAAGAAGAATGGAAATTTACAGAGTTACGCTCTGATAATGCTGTGCTGAACCAGATAGCAACGACATCTGTAGATAACATTGAGTTTTTATCTTATGATGCTTTTTTTATAAATAGTATTGACCCCAACGTATCAGCATTTTGGTTTTTTAATTATGTCAATATTAAAAATACTAATATTCTTTTAGATAAAATGAATGTTAATTATAGTGGTGGTTCTATTGTTTATGGTGGTAATGATATTAACGCTACAGACGAAGATATTAAAGATGTGGCATCACAAGCTAGTTTTTTACGTGCCTATCATTACTTTAATTTAGTACGACTTTTTGGTGATGTATTTTTGGTAACTGAGCCAATATCACCAGTTGAGGCTACTGCTTTGACTAGAGTTGATAAAGGTTTGGTATATGATTTGATTATAGCGGATCTTCAAAATACCATAGCTAACGGAAACTCAGCTAAATATAGACCTGATACTGTAGATGGAAAAGCCAATGCATGGTCTGCAAAAGCGTTGTTGGCTAAAGTGTATTTAACCTTAGGACGTAAATCGGATGCTTTGCCATTGTTGACTGATATTATTGCAAACAGTGGTTATGGTTTAGAAAGCACATATACAAATGTTTTTTCCATTACTAATGAACTAAATAAAGAAATCCTATTTACCATTCGTTATTTATCTGGAGAAGGTAATTTAGGGTCTCCATTCACTACTAGTTTTGCACCTGCTTCACCTACTATTAACCCGGTTACTAATCGACCAATTTTTGTAGTTTCTAACCAAGGCGATAATGCACCGGGACAAGAGTTATTAGATTCATTTATTACAGATCCCGTTGTAGATAGTTTAGCGCCTATTACTTCCCCAGATATCCGTAGGTCGTTTATTCTACCATCACGAGATGCAAGTACACCTCAAAAGCTATTTTACACTAAATACTGGTATTCACTAACAGTAAGGGATGATTCAGAATTCGATTTTCCAATTATCCGTTATGCCGATGTATTATTAATGTATGCTGAGGCAGCAGGAAGTTCAAATCCTAATACATTAACTTATATGAATCAAGTTAGGGCAAGAGCGGGCTTAACTGGAGCAAATGCACTTACAGCAGCTGATATTGATACACCTGCTGAATTTGATATGGCTTTGTCAAATGAGAGACGTTGGGAGTTTATCACAGAAAATCATAGATGGTATGACATATTACGCTATGGAACCACCACAACCACGCTGAATGCAGTTGATATTATGGAGAATCATTTTACGGTAATACACCCATTGCTATATGCTTTTTTTACTCAAAATGCAGAAGATGTTACTTTGCCTATTTTGCTAGAAAGAGTTGATGAGAATAGTTTGTTATTGCCAATTCCACAAATTGAGCTTGATCTCGATTCTGAGGGTGATTTTAATCAGAACCCAGGGTATAATTAAAAGTTCTTTGGGTATTTACCAATTTCATTTTTTTGTAAATTAAAATTGGTTACAATACTCGATTTGATAAACGTAAAAACTTAAAAAAGGTGATTACGGTCCATTTAGAAAAGCGACTGGTCTTTTTAACAAAGAACTAGAAAAATGAATATTAGAAACACGTTCCGAAAAAAAATATTAGGACTATTTGTATTAATAATGAGTTTGGTGCCTATTAGTGCTACTTGCCAACAAAATAAAAGTGGTGTTAACGATTCGCATACTAAAGTTGAAAAGAAAAAAAAGAAAAAGTATAGATTACCAAAAATTGATTTAAGTCATTGGAGTGTAACAACCCCTGAATTAAACGCAAAAGGAGGCGCCATGAATATTGAACCGCCAGCCATATTAAATTATGCAACCGATGAGAGACTCATACCCTATATGTATAACGACTCTACTAGCGGATCATTGGTTTTTTATGCGTTTCCTAGTAATGCTACAACGGCCAATACAAAATATACAAGGTCTGAGTTAAGGGAACAAATGGTGCCAGGAGACAATAATATAAATTGGACCTTTGCTCAAGGTGGTTACATGAAAGGCAAATTAGCCATGAAGGAGGTTTCCAAAGATTCAGATGGCAAATATCATAAAGTTATTATTATGCAAATTCATGGTAGGTTAACAGATGAGCAACGCGATTTAATTGGTCAAAAAGATAATAATGCACCACCCATTTTAAAAATATATTGGGATAATGGAAAAGTACGTGTTAAAACCAAAATACTCAAAAATATTAGCGCTACCAATGAAGAATTGTTGCATGAAGATGCTTGGGATGATGACAATGGTTTTAATTTTGAACAAGAAGTTGGATTTAGAAATTTTACTCTAGAAGTAAAAGTATCTGAAGGAAAAATGGTCATAGTTTTGAATAATTCCGAATATAAAGTTTATGAAGATGTTAATATGCGACGGTGGGGCATTTTTGAAAATTATTTTAAAGCAGGAAACTATTTTCAATCTAGAGATGAAGGCGCTTTCGCAAAAGTAGAATATTACAAATTGGAGGTATCACACTAATTAGTTTAAATTTAGCCATATTGTGTGGTAAAAATAGTTATATAAAAAATTATGAGATTAAAAAGCTAGGAAATAAGTCAATAATCAAAGGAATCATTGTTTAAATTTGCAAAAAATCATTTTTCTCAGTAATAAATTATAGCATATGAAATTAGAAGTTCTAACAGTTAACGAAAATCAAGAAATACAAAATTCAATAATCAGTAAGATTAAAGAATTAATAAACTACAAAAATCTTGAGCCAGGTGAAAAACTCCCTTCAGAAAGAATGTTATCTGAGAGGTTTGGAGTAAGTAGAAGCAACGTTCGACATGCTATACAAAAGCTAGAGTTTTATGGCTTGTTAAAATCAATTCCACAAAGCGGGACTTTTGTAGCCAACATTGGGGTGGTAGCTTTGAATGGGATGATAGATGATATTTTAAGATTGGAACCTCCAGATTTTAAATCGTTAGTAGAAACAAGGATTTTATTGGAGTTAAAAACAGTACGATTAGCATCATTAAGACGCTCTGATGCAGATTTAAAGCATATTAAATATATGTTAGATGCTTATGAAAAAAAGGTGTTATCAGGTAAAGATGCAGTTCAAGAAGATTTGTTATTTCATTTAGCAATAGCAAAAGCCAGTGCTAATAGTACAATGAATACATTTATGCTATCAATAACTCCACAAATAATTATAAATTTTGAAAAATATCATGTTTGTGATAAAGATCAAGCGTTTAAGGGAATTAATGAGCATACAGAGATTTATGAAGCTATTAAAAAACAAGACCCTTCATTGGCAAAACAGAAAATGAAAGATCATTTTAGCGTATTGTACCAATATTGTTACAACATTTAATAATAAAAACTTGAGACTGAAAATGCACGCTTTCAATCTTAAAGTAAAAAAAATCTAAAGGAGGAAATAAATTTAAAACATAACAATACTTTAATAAAAACATTTCTTCACTGTTTGTTATAAGTAAGATTTGATAAGTGTTACTCTGGCAATTAAATAGCTTAATTGTTAAGTCAATATAATGAGTTATTTTACTTGTTTAAAAAATAAATAAATGAAAATCAAAGGTTTGCGTTGGTGGGTTATAGGTTTAATAGCTCTGGCTACGGTAATTAATTATATAGATAGGCAAACATTGAATGTGCTTTGGCCTCAAATATCTGAAGAAATGTATCCAGATAAAACTATGGATCAACGTAAAGAGATCTTCGGCTGGATATCATCAATATTCTTATTTTCTTATGCATTTGGTCAGGGAATTTTCGGAAAAATATTCGATAAAGTAGGAACAAGATTAGGTTTTATCTTTTCAATTGGGTTTTGGTCTATAGCTACAGCACTTCATGCTTTAGCCAAAGGATTTATTAGTTTTTCCATTTTTAGATCAATATTAGGTGTAGCTGAAGCTGGGAACTGGCCTGGTGCCGCAAAAGGAAATGCAGAATGGTTTCCGTCCAAAGAGCGAGCATTAGCTCAAGGAATTTTTAATTCAGGCGCTGCCATTGGAGGAATTATTTCTATTCCGCTAATTGCTTTTTTGGCTATTCATTTTAGTTGGCAAATGATATTCGTTTTAGTTGGATTGATAGGTTTACTATGGCTAGTCCCATGGATGTTAATCGTGAAGTCTCCACCGGAGAAACATCCTTGGCTTACAGAAAAAGAAAGAAATCATATTCTTGAAATTTCTGGAAATGATAATTTGGATAAAGAAAAAGTTAAAGAGCGAATTGAAGCTTATAATCCAAAAACTGGTGAAATGTTAACCCACAAAGAGAGTTGGGGCGTAATTATTGCATCAGCAGCCATTGACCCAATTTGGTGGTTATTTGTTTTTTGGATTCCAATTTATCTATTTGAAGTTTACGGTATGAACGTAAAAGAGGTAGGCATTTATGGCTGGGTACCTTATGTTGGAGCAATGATTGGTGCATGGTTTGGTGGGCTTTTAGCTCAAAACCGAATGAAAGCAGGTTGGAACGTAAATAAAACCAGAAAAGCTGTAATTACATTGGGTTGTTTAATAATGTTGCCTTGTTTCTGGTTGCTTACAGACCCTGGGAGTCCTGTAAATGCAGTAATAATAATGGCAGTTCTTTTGTTTGGATTTCAAACAGCAATTGGAAATATACAAACATTACCGAGTGATTTGTTTGGTAAAAAAACAGTAGGAACACTATCAGGGTTAGCTGGAATGTCAGCAAAATTTGCTGGTGTAGGTCTTACGGCTTTAGTAGCTACTCTAACTATGGGAGGAAATTACACGCCTGCATTTATAGTTGGAGGCGTATTAACATTAATTGTATTAGCTAGCGTTTGGTTTCTGTGTACAAAAATAGAGCCGTTAAAAAAAAGAGTTTAAAATCACATTAATAGAAATATAAATTAAATCACAAAATGGGTAATAAAAGTAAAGTAGCAGTTGTAACAGGTGCAACAGGGGGAATTGGTTTCGCTGTAGCAAAAAGATTAGGTCAAGATGGATTCACTGTAGTATTAAATGGTATTGAAGATGAAGCAGGAGCAAAAAGAGTTAAAGAGCTTACCGCAGAAGGAATCACAGCTGAATATTATGGATTTGATGTTACAAAAGAAGAAGAAGTAACTGAGAACATTGTAAAAATAGGAAAAAAGTATGGTAAAATTGATGTTCTTGTAAATAACGCAGGTGGATTAGGTGGAAGATCTAGGTTTGAAGAAATGACAACTGACTTTTACAGGTTTGTAATGGCACTAAACCTTGATTCTGTATTTTTTGCTTCAAGAGCAGCTATACCTTTCCTTAAAAAAGGAGATAATGCTTCAATAATTAATTATACTTCAAATGCCGGATGGACTGCAGGAGGTCCTGGAGCAGGAATTTATGGAACATCTAAAGCTGGTGTTCATGCTATAACTAGAGCATTAGCAAAAGATTTAGCTGAATATGGAATTCGAGTAAATGCAGTATCTCCTGGTACAATTGATACACCGTTTCATGCTCAAATTAAAGCAACGAAGCCAGAAGTTTTTGCTTCCTGGGCAAACAATATTATGTTAGGAAGATTAGGGCAGCCAGAAGATGTAGCTGGTGTTGTTTCTTTCTTAGCTAGTAATGATTCAGCTTTCTTAACAGCTGAAACCATCCAAGTTGGAGGAGGACAAGCTTTAGGAATATAAATAAGTATTTATTAGGTGGAATTTAGTTAGTTTATAATTTTCACGGTTAAATACCAAAGTACTAAAATGAATAGATTAAAAGGAAAAGTAGCAGTAGTTACGGGAGGCTCTAGAGACATCGGGCGGGCAATATCAGTAAAACTTGCGAAAGAAGGTGCTAGAGTAATTGTGAATTACAATAATTCTGAATCTGGAGCCAAGGCGACAGTAGATGAAATAAAAGCTGCAGGTGGTAAAGCTATTGCTGTAAAAGCTGATGTTTCAAATTTAAAGGATATTAAGAATTTAAAAGCAAAAACTATTGAAGTGTTTGGGGATAAAGTTGATATTTTAGTGAATAATGCTGGAGGCCTTTTCGCACGTAAAACATTACAAGAGTTGGATGAGTCATTTTATAACCTAGTTATGGATGTTAATTTTAAGTCTACTGTTTTTGTAATGCAAGCTTTTGAACCGTTGATGGGTAAAGGGGCCTCAATCATCAACCTTTCTTCTCAAGCCGCAAGAGATGGCGGCGGCGGTGGGTCTTCATTATACGCTGCTTCTAAAGGTGCTGTAAGTACATTTACTAGAGCCATGGCAAAAGAACTTGGACCTAAAGGAATTCGGGTAAACGCCATTTGCCCAGGTTTAATAGGAACTAAATTTCATGACGATTTCACTAAAGATGAGATTCGTGTTAAAGTAGCTGCAAGTACACCTTTAAGAAGAGAAGGTCAAGCAGGAGAAGTAGCAGATTTAGTAGCTTATTTGGCATCTGATGAATCGTCATTTTTAACAGGAAATAATGTGGATATTAATGGAGGTTTGGCGTTTAGCTAATAAGTATTTTAATAATAAGGTAAATTAAAAAAACATGTCTTGTTTGACAGTTTTTATTATATACCAAATTTAACAGCGTTTACAAATAATTATGAATCAGATAGTTACATTTGGAGAAGTTATAATGCGTCTTTCCCCCGAAGGAAATAAGAAGTTTGTTCAATCGAATCGATTGGAGTTTTATTTCGGAGGAACAGAAGTTAATGTTGGTATTTCAATCGCAAATTTTGGTGGTGATGTAAAACACATTTCCTGTATATCTGATGATTTTGTTGGTGATACTGCAATTTCATATTTAAGAAAATTTGGAGTTGATACCTCTTCAATAGCGCGTTCCAAACACCCTTTGGGTGTCTATTTTTTGGAGGTAGGAGCAGTGATGCGTCCTAATTCTATTTCCTATAACAGATCAAATTCATGTTTTTCACATATTAATCCAGAGATGGTGGATTGGAATACTTCACTTAAAACATGTAAATGGCTCCACTGGACAGGAATAACTCCTGCACTTTGTGAAGGCGGATATCATACCTTAAAAGAAGGTTTGATTTTAGCACGGAAAAAAGGTATAGAGGTGTCAGCAGACCCTACATACAGAAGTGGTTTATGGAAATATGGTGCTGAACCAAAAGAAACACTATTAGACTTATTAAACTATTCAACTATTTTTATTGGTGGTGTTAATGAGATAAATGAAGTCTTAGGAAGTGATTATGGATCTTCAAATGAAGATTTTATAGAAGCGAGCAAATGCCTAATAAAACAGTTCCCTTCTATAAAAAAAATATTTGATAAAATTAGAACGCCTATTAATGCATCCTGGCATAAAATACGCTCTAGAATGTGGAATGGAAATGAATTTAGGGAAACTACCGATTTCGATATTACACATATAGTTGATAGAATTGGCACTGGAGACGCCTTTGCTGGTGGTTTAATATATGGTCTGCTAAATTTTGATGATTATAGAGCTATGGAATTTGGTGCTGCAGCTAGCGCTTTAAAGCATACATATGAAGGTGATGTAACCTTTTCTTCTGTTAATGAAGTAATGAATATTTTGGAAGGTAATACCTCAGGTAGATTCTACAGATGATATTTTATTGGCAGAACCTTTAACAATAAATTCTACGTCGAATAAAATTTAAATAAGACATAAACAAATGAGTAAAGTAGTCACATTTGGAGAGATCATGTTAAGGTTGGCTCCACA
>CAXBID010000146.1:0-9010 GCA_963975495.1 uncultured Flavobacteriaceae bacterium
ATCATTAAAAACGGATTTAATCTTGTAGGTAATTACCTGTATGATGATAGTCAAGTTTCGTTAAAAGAAATTGAATTTGATATAAAAAATAAGGATATTAAATACATTTTTCTATTAACTTATAAATATTACAAGGGGCCGGATTATGATTTATTTTTCTTTGAAAACGACACGGACAAAAACCCAGATATTTTAGATCCAAATAAAGAGATTTTAAAGTTAAAACCCGGATTTATTAATACCTCATCAGATTTTAGAGCAACAATTATCAAAAACTTAACAAAAGAAGTAGATAAATTAAAATCTAAATTTGATGGAATAGATTCAAGTACTTATGATACTGAGTTAGTAAACACATTAAAATTAACTGAAGAAAATACAAGCTTTCTTATAGATTTAAATAATAAAAATACTATAATTGGTGGTGTAACATTATATCTAGAAAATAAAAATATTCCAGAAGACCTTAAATCTAAAAAGCTAGCCATAGTAGGTACAACTGATGAAGAATTTCGAGGTAATAAAGTATTAAACTTGTTCATGAAATCTGCAATAAAAAAATATCCTTTCGGATATACCTACTTCAAAAACTATAAAAGTTATGAAGCGGCTGGAGGCGACAAAAATTTTAAGTACAAATTTCAAATGATCAAATACAGTGCTTCATTTTTTAGTTCTTCAAAACCTAAATTTACAGGAACAGAAATCTATAAAAGGGATATGGGAAAAACAGGGGTTAATCCTTCATTCGGTTCTATGCCCAAAAATTATGAAAAAGAATTATTCACAATAATACTTAAGAATAATGAAACTAATGTACGTTATATAGTTTCTAAAAAAGATTTTGTGGCTAGAGCAATTAAGGACTTCGTCAGCCAATTAGAAAAATCTTAAAGCTAAGGGCTTGTTTAGAAATAAAGTGTACAGAATTGACGCCACTATTTTGTGCATTAACTAGGCAAAAAACACAGTTATAGTCTTAGCTACAACGAGGCTTTTTAACGAAGTTAATGTGCAAAAGAGCAAGTCAAAATGTATAGGTTATTTCTTAACAAGCCCTAAAGCATTATTTAGATTATAAAATCAAAGAAGAACTCGAGTATTTATTCTTTACAGTTCCTGTTTTTATTTATTTTCACAATTGGACTTTTATTTCAAGGATTTATAAATTAATAAAGCCATTTTTAATTTCTATTATAATATTCTAGTTTACGGACTGATTTTAAGTAAAATAACTCTTGTCAACACAGTAAAAATTGGTAGTTTTAGCTAAACCAAAGTTTGTTGTTCGTTTGTTAGCTTCTAATTTTCCTTTGGAAAATCCTCGCACGCAAGCTCGCAACTTAAGTTATGCATATACGTTAAAAGAGCACTTTTAAAAATCTTATAGTCAAAAAGAAAACACTATTTCAAAACTTCTGCAATATCCTGAAACCCTTTTTCATTAGCATAATCTAAAGCTGTTTTTCCATCATTATCCTTAATACTTTTGTCAGCGTTATGTTTTAACAATAGCTTGACAATTTGCGGTTTATTATACATAACGGCATATATTAAAGGTGTTATACCCTGATCATTCTGCGTATTTATATTTGCACCATGTTGAATTAAATAATCTGCTAAGGCTTCGTTTCCTTTAAAGGACACGCCTATTAAAGCGGTATTTCCGGAGGCATCGTTGTCATTAACCGGAGCATTAAATTCTATTAATGTTTTAACCACGGCTTCACTATCAAAATAAGAAGCAAAAATTAAAGGTGTAAAGCCTCTAGAATCTTTTACATTTATTAAGTCGGGATGGCGTCTTAACTGCGCCTCAATAGTTTCAATATTCCCAGATTTAATTATTTTAAAAAAATGGTCTCTTTCATTCATATTTACTTAACTTTTAAATGAGTTCAAAAATAAAATTGGGATAAGTCTATTTAAACTCATCCCAATTTTAAAATTTATTATGCTTAAATTATTTTAAATCATAACGATCTAAGTTCATTACTTTAGTCCAAGCGGCAACAAAATCCTTTACAAATTTGTCTTGACCATCGTTAGCGCCATAAACTTCGCATATAGCTCTTAATTCTGAATTAGAACCAAATATTAAGTCTGCACGAGTTCCTTTAAAGGTTACTTTTCCTGTTCTACGGTTAGTACCTTCAAAATATCTATCGTCTTCAGAAGTTGCTTTCCATGTGTAAGTAAGGTCTAAAACATTTTTAAAGAAGTCGTTGGTTAAATTCCCAACTGTATCTGTAAATACACCATAATTAGAGCCATCATAATTTGCACCAAGTACTCGTAAACCGCCGACTAAAACAGTCATTTCTGGTACCGATAAGGTTAATAAATTAGCACGGTCTATTAATAAATCTTCTGCCGCAATGTCTATATCAGGTCTGATATAATTTCTAAAACCATCTGCTAAAGGCTCTAAATATCCAAAAGATTCTACATCTGTCTGTTCTGGTGTAGCATCACCTCTACCTTGTGCAAAAGGGACTTCAATATTATGACCACTATTTTTAGCAGCTTTTTCTACTCCTACAGAGCCAGCCAAAACAATTAAATCTGCCATGGATATTTCACCATTAAAATCCTTTTCAATACCTTCTAAAACATTTAAAACTTTAGCTAATTCCTTAGGATTGTTAACGTTCCAACTTCTTTGTGGCTCTAAGCGTAAACGGCCACCATTAGCACCACCACGTTTGTCTGAACCTCTAAATGTTGAAGCAGAAGCCCAAGCGGTAGTTACCATTTGAGATACCGTAAGGCCAGAGTCAAGAATCATCTTTTTTAAAGATGTAATATCAGAATCACTTAAGTTATAACTTACTTTAGGAACTGGATCTTGCCATAACAATTCTTCTTTTGGGATTTCAGGACCTAAATAACGGTCTATAGGTCCCATGTCTCTGTGTGTTAATTTGTACCAGGCGCGCGCAAATGCATCTTCAAACGCTTTATGATCTTTATGGAAACGTTTGGAAATTTCTAAATAAGCAGGATCTGTTTTTAAGGCAATATCTGCTGTGGTCATCATTAAAGTTTGTTTGCCATCGGGATCACCTGCTTTCGGAGCCATTCTAGCGTTTGATGCTGCGGTTGGTTTCCATTGATACGCACCTGCTGGACTTTTAGTAAGTTCCCAATCATAGTTTAACAATACTTCAAAATAATCATGGTCCCATTGTGTAGGATTTGGTGTCCAAGGGCCTTCAATACCACTCGTAATCGTATCATCTAAAAAACCTGTTCCAAAAGCGTTTTTCCATCCTGTACTCATTTCCTCAATGGAGGCACCATGCGGTTCTGCTCCTACATATTTATTTGGATCTGCAGCACCGTGTGCTTTACCAAACGTGTGCCCACCAGCTACAAGCGCAACGGTTTCTTCATCATTCATGGCCATACGCCCAAAAGTTTCTCTTACATTTTTTGCTGAACCCATGGGGTCTGGGTTTCCATTTGGTCCTTCAGGATTAACATAAATCCAACCCATCATAACCGCTCCAAGTGGATTTTCCAATTCACCATCTTCGTAGCGTTCATCATTTGCTCCCCATTCGGTTTCACTTCCCCAATACACATCTTGTTCTGGTTCCCAAATATCTTCACGTCCTCCAGCATAACCAAAAGTTTTGAAGCCCATAGATTCCAATGCACAATTACCTGCAAGAATCATTAAATCTGCCCATGAGATATGTCGTCCGTATTTTTGCTTAATAGGCCACAATAACAATCTCGCTTTATCTAAGTTTCCGTTATCCGGCCAACTATTAATAGGTGCAAATCTTTGGTTACCGCCACCTGCTCCACCACGACCATCACCAATTCTATAGGTTCCTGCACTATGCCAAGCCATTCGGATCATAAATCCACCATAGTGACCATAATCTGCAGGCCACCAATCTTGGGAATCTGTCATTAAATCAAGAACCTCTTGCTTTAATGCTTTAAAATCTAAGCTATTAAAAGCTTCAGCGTAATTAAAATCTTCTCCCATAGGGTTTGACTCAGCTGCATGTTGACGCAAAATGTTTAACTTTAATTCATTGGGCCACCAATCGCGGTTTTTAATCCCACCACCAGAAGTTACCTTATTGGTTCCACTTAAAAAAGGGCATTTGCTAGCTTCGGAATCATTAATTTCAAAAGATTCAGTATTCTTGTTATCCATCTTATTATAGTTGTTTTATAAAATTCTCAATGATAAAAATATGAATTTTAAGTTCTCAAAAAAAATAAAGTATATTTTAATAAGTTATATTTAGATTGAGAAAACTTATAAAAACATTTTTGCTAATTAACAAATCTAATTATTATATAAAAATTATACCAACAAAAGATTAAATATTCATATTTTTAAACCTTAATCAAAAAAATAAAAAATGGCAAATATTACATTGGGTGGAACACCTGTGCAAACATCGGGTGAATTACCAAAAATCGGATCTCAAATTCCTGATTTTAAATTAGTAGCAATTGATCTTTCAACCAAAACCTTAAAAGATTTTAAAGGAAGTAACTTAATTTTAAATATTTTTCCCAGCGTGAATACGGGAGTATGTGCTACTTCTGTTAGACAATTTAATACCGAGGCATCAGAATTGGAAAACACTAAAGTACTTTGTATTTCAAGGGATTTACCTTTTGCACAAGATCAGTTTTGTGCCGCTGAGGGTTTAGAAAATGTTGTTATGCTTTCAGATTTTAAAACGGGTGCGTTTGGAAAAGATTATGGTTTAATTATGATTAATGGTGGTTTTGATGGATTACTTTCCAGAAGTGTTATTGTGGTAGATACAAATGGAAAAGTGCTTTATACAGAACAAGTTCCTGAAACAGGTGAGGAACCAAATTACAAAGCAGCACTTGACCTTCTTTATTCATAACATATAAATGTCTAAAAAAGAATCCTTCTTGGTCAATCGCATAAAAAGTGTTGGTTATGCTTTTAAAGGTGCCATTCTACTTTTAAAAACGGAAGCTAGCATTAAAATTCAGTTTTTTATTGCACTTTTGGTTACCGCAGCGGGATTCTTTTTTAACATTTCCTCAACCGAATGGATTATTCAATTTTTAGCTATTGCGCTAGTTATGAGCATTGAGGGTATCAATACGGCTATTGAGGAAATTGCAAACTTCATTCACCCCGAACAGCATAGCAAAATAGGTTTGATTAAAGATATTGCTGCTGGTGCTGTTTTTATTGCTTCAATATTTGCTGCAATTATTGGTTTTATAATATATCTTCCAAAGTTTTTTTAAATACTAGGTGCCGAAATACGAATAAAAAGATCTCGATTCCAATCGAGATTAACCCAACTAAATATTTTATAAGTATTGCTTTTGCAATTTTTTAAAATAAAGTTTCGTTAACGTTAGTATTTTGAATTTTGAAACAACAAACCTTTAATGGCGAAACGCAGAACCAAATCTAAAAAGGAACCAATAAAAAAAACCAAAACAACTAATTTTAAGCTGTCTAATCAACAAAAGTTGGTGCTTGGTAGCTTTTTGGTTATTTTTGGTCTTTTACTTTGTATCGCTTTTATTTCCTTCTTTTTTACTGGTGAAGCAGATCAAAGTACAATTTCAGACTTTACTTCAAGAGATGCCAAAGCAGAAAACTGGTTAAGCAAAACGGGGGCTTGGTTAAGTGACTTTTTTATTCAGCGGGGTTTTGGAATAGCATCCTTTATTTTCTCCGGACTCATTTTTCTATCTGGTATTTATGTCTTGATGGATTTAAAAAAATCCAAACTAGTTAAACATTGGTTTTGGGGTGTTTTAATTATTATTTGGCTGTCCATCCTTTTAGGTTTTTTTGGAGAAAAGCATGATATTTTAGGAGGCACCGTTGGTTTTGAAGTAAACACATTTCTTCAAGATTATATTGGGAAAATTGGTATTATCCTTTTATTACTATTCGGATTAATAACGTATTTGGCCATTCGCTTTAAGCTAACTTTTGATAGTTTTACAAATCTGTTCAAGTCTGCCAAAAACAACATAAAAGATGAGTTTTCAGGTTTAAATGAGGATACCTTTGTGCCTTTGGATAATAATTTATCTGAAGAAGCTGAAGCTATTAGATCTGCTTTCGACCTCTCAGTTGAAGATAACAAACCACCCACAAAAAAAGAGACTGCGCCATTAGAGGTTAATGTTTCAAGAGTTGAAGAAAAGGAAGAACCAGAATTGGAAATTAAAGTTGAGGATGTAAAAGAAGAGCTTTCAGAAACGGATAATCTTGCCAACAAACTAGTTGAAGATTTTGGACAGTTCGACCCGACTCTAGAACTTAGTAATTATAAATTCCCTCCGCTGGATTTATTGAAAAGATATGATACTGAAGGCATAAAAATAAACCAAGAAGAGCTTGAGGAAAATAAAAACAAAATTGTTGAAACCTTAAGTAATTATAAAATTGGTATTGCTAGTATAAAAGCAACCATCGGTCCAACAGTGACACTTTATGAAATTGTTCCTGAAGCTGGTGTGCGTATTTCCAAAATTAAGAATTTAGAAGATGATATTGCCTTATCACTCGCTGCATTAGGTATTCGTATTATTGCTCCAATTCCGGGCAAAGGCACCATCGGTATTGAAGTACCAAACAAAAACGCAACCATTGTTTCGATGCGCTCAGTTATTGCTTCAAAAAAGTTTCAATCTTCTGAAATGCAACTTCCTATCGCTTTAGGAAAAACCATTAGTAATGAAACCTTAGTGGTCGATTTAGCAAAAATGCCCCACTTGCTTATGGCCGGTGCTACTGGACAAGGAAAGTCGGTTGGTTTAAATGCCGTTCTAACGTCTTTACTTTACAAAAAACATCCCGCTGAGGTGAAGTTTATTTTAGTCGATCCTAAAAAAGTTGAACTGACATTATTCAATAAAATTGAGCGTCATTATTTAGCTAAGCTCCCTGATAGTGAAGATGCTATTATAACAGATAATACAAAGGTTATCAATACATTAAATTCATTGTGTATTGAGATGGATAACCGTTACGATCTTCTTAAAAATGCGTTGTGTAGAAATATAGCCGAGTACAATGTAAAGTTTAAAGCTAGAAAATTAAACCCCAATGAAGGTCATCAATTTTTACCATACATCGTTTTGGTAGTGGATGAGTTTGCCGATTTAATAATGACAGCGGGAAAAGAAGTGGAAACCCCCATTGCACGTTTGGCGCAATTAGCTCGAGCCATTGGTATTCACCTAATTGTCGCAACACAACGTCCGTCGGTAAATGTTATTACGGGTATTATAAAAGCCAATTTCCCTGCTAGAATTGCCTTTAGGGTAACTTCAAAAATAGATTCAAGAACTATTTTAGATGGCTCTGGAGCTGACCAACTTATTGGTAGAGGTGATATGCTTTACACCCAAGGAAACGATTTAATTCGTGTACAGTGTGCCTTTGTTGACACACCTGAAGTTGAAAAAATAACCGACTATATCGGCTCGCAAAAAGCGTATCCTGAAGCCTATCAGTTACCAGAGTATGTTGGTGAGGAAAGTGGCACAAGTCTTGATGTAGATATATCGGATAGAGATAAACTGTTTAAGGATGCAGCCATAGTTATTGTAACGGCACAACAAGGTTCAGCGTCGTTATTACAACGAAAATTAAAATTAGGATACAATAGAGCCGGTAGAATAATAGACCAGTTAGAAGCAGCAGGTATTGTTGGACCATTTGAAGGCAGTAAAGCAAGACAGGTTTTAATTACAGATTTAGCAGCTCTTGATCAACATTTAGAAAACGAAATATAATTAGATTTCTGCCTTCGCGGAAATGAAAAAATAAATTTTCAATGAAAAAAACAATAACCCTATTATTTATAACAATCGCGTTTAGTGGTTTTTCTCAAAATAAAGCCAAAGCGTTATTGAATAATGTTTCAGAGAAAGTAAAAAGTTACGACAACATTTCGATTGACTTTAAATATGTTTTAGAAAACACTTCAGAAAACATAAAACAAGAAACCAAAGGTGATGTTATCATGCAAGCTGAAAAGTACAAACTTAATATTCTTGGTATTACTCGCCTTTTTGATGGCAAAACGCTTTATAGTATCAGTCCAGAAGATGAAGAAGTTACCATGTCATCAGAAAGCAATAATGAAGAAGATGCCATTACCCCAAGTAAAATGTTATCATTTTATGAAGATGGCTACACGTATGCTCTGGATATTGAACAAAATATACAGGGAAGAAAAATACAGTATGTCAAGTTAACACCTATAGATTCTAATTCTGAAATCAATTACATCCTTTTAGGAATTGATGCTAATACCAAACACATTTATAATTTAATAACAGTTGGAAAAAACAAAACCAAAACAACCTTAACTGTTAATTCTTTTAAAACAAACGAGCCTTTATCAAAAACCTTATTTACCTTTGATGCTAGTAAATATCAAGATTATTACATCAATAAATTAGATTAAGGCACTCCGTGTGAAAATATTAGACCGTTACATACTAACAACATATCTTAAAACTTTTTTCAGCGTGTTTATTATTCTCATGCTGATTTTTATTTTACAAACTATTTGGCTTTATATAAAGGAGCTTGCTGGTAAAGATTTGGATATCGGTATTGTATTTAAATTCATTTTCTACTTTTTACCAAAACTGATTCCTTTAGTTTTACCACTTACTATACTGTTGTCATCAATTATGGTGTTTGGTAGTTTTGCCGAAAACTATGAGTTTGCCGCCATGAAATCTACAGGGATTTCGTTGCAACGTGCCATGAAAGGTTTAAGTGTTTTTATTGTAGGCTTAGGTATTGTTACCTTTTTTTTTGCCAACAATGTTATTCCTTGGGCAGAAATAAACTCCTATAACCTTAGAAAAAACATAGCAAAACTAAAACCTTCTATGGCAATAGCCGAAGGACAGTTTAATCAAATAGAATCAACGCCCTACAATATTAAAGTTGAAAGTAAAAGTGGCGATAATGATCAGTTTTTAAAAAATGTAACTATACACC
>CAXBID010000147.1:0-9007 GCA_963975495.1 uncultured Flavobacteriaceae bacterium
CAGACCGAACGATTTTTTATGAATACGCACAAATTTGACACCCCACCTGTGAGGTCTCATAGTTTTATTCATTTAAATCCCAATTATAATCCTTAAAACTTTTTTTCGCTTTCTCTGAAATTTTTATATCTGAATACTGATTTAAAAAATCGATTAAGCTACCATTCTGTTTAAAATCTTTAGCAAACCACTGAAAAATCTTAGAAAGTTCTAAGTTGTTTTCTGAGATATTATTTCTATCAGAATCATGCAAAAATTCTTTGGTGGCTTTAGTGAGTTGCGCATCCAAATTTGAGGCTTGGTAAGCCTCATTTTGTAATTCAGGGCATGAGTATGAGGCACAAACAATGGCAAAATGAATTCTCGGTTCGTCCATTTTGCGTAAAATTTGATGCTCAATATCATTTAAATTATACCATTTTTCACCCAATTTCCATAAACGTTGATCCCAAGGGTTTTTTATGTCTTTGATGCTTTTTATGGGATAATTTCTAAGCATTAAATCTATGGTAAAAGCATTGTAAGCGTTTATCCAATAGGCTAGTTTTTCTTCCTTTGAAAATGATTGGAAAGCATCATTTGATTTTGCTAAATTTAAAACGTAAATATAATCCAATAGTTTTTTGTGATCAGTTTTAAACGATTTATAATTTACATTTCCATTTTCTGAAACATGTTTTTCTAATAATTCATTCCATAATTGATGGGTAGGGATGAAACGTTTTGTAAGTGTTTGATTGAAGATTTTAGAATCTTCTTTTAAGGTATTTTTTTCAACTTCACTAATAGGATCCATTGATTCATCTTCGGATGTTTTAATAACCTCAATAATACTGTCTGTAGCTTTTTGAGTTTGGGCTATTTCTTTTTGTGGACGTTCAACAACTGGTTTTGTTCCAGAGCAAGCGGGTATTAATATTAAAATAAAAAGGAGTTGTAGGTATTTCATTTTTTATTTAAAGGATATAATTCCTGATTCATAAAATCTTTGGGGAATTGTTCATCATTTTCAAATCCTAATTCAATATCTCTTCCGCTGTACGGAACATAATTTGTTTTAAAAATATAATCCCAAATACTTAAAGTTAGTCCGTAGTTTACTCCAAACCTAACATTTTCGGGAAGTTCTTTGGCGTGATGCCAAATGTGCATTTTCGGATTATTGAAAATGTATTTTAAAATACTGTAATCCCAACCTAAGTTAGCATGATTTAAATGCCCAATAATGATGCTGAAAAAATAAACAAATGCAACATCTTGTGCGCTGTAATTTGCAATTAAAGCCATGGGAATGTAAAGCAATGATTTATAAACCACAGGTTCCATCCAATGGTAGCGCAAATGTGCTGCAAAACCCATTTCCTTTACTGAGTGATGCACCTTATGAAAATTCCATAAAAAAGGCACGCGGTGTAATAATCTATGGGTATTCCATTGTACAAAGTCGCTCACCAAAAAGAAAATAAGTAAGCCTAACCATTTGGGTAAATCATTAGAATCAAATAATTGAAGACTACTAAATGGAAGACCAATACTTTTTAAAACAGCATTAAAAAAGGCAGCTGCTGTATTTGATAATGCAATTAAAACGATGAGGTTCAATAAAAAGAAATTAAAGAACATATAAAATGTATCCAACCAAAAGTCTTTTCTAAAAACCGATTGATTTTTCCGCCAAGGAAATAGAATTTCCAGCAACCAAACCACAAGGGAAATAATAATTAAACCATAAAAATAGTTGTCCCAATTATTTTGAAATAGAATCTCGTTTTTAAGATAATTCCAATAACCAGAATATGAGTTTTTTATGATGTCGATGTATTTATCCATGATTTATTGTATTGTAAACCCAGACCCTTCAGGTTTTTAAAACCTGAAGGGTCTTAATTGTAATTAAAATTTTATTCTAAAAACAGCTTTTTGTTTTTTAAATTTAAATGTATTTTTCTGTGCTGATGAATTTCTTTGAAATTTGATATATCATCAAACCAACTGATTACTTCCTTTCTCTGTATATTGGTTTTGCCTTCCGATATTATGGATTTGTATGATGAATATTTATAATTAGTAAAATCTTTATAGACTTGGTGATTTTCCGGATTCAAGTGAATGTATAAAACTAATGTTTTGAGATATTTTTCATTTGAAATACGTATTCGTTTAAAAGGCTTTTCTAACAAGCTTCCAGTTCGATTGTATTTCTTATTTATTGCTTTTGTGTAAGCATTAAATAGATTTGATAATTTTTGAGAAGGTGTTACGCAAGCTTCATTAATTTTCAATAAAAGATGAAAATGATTTGGTAAAAGACAATAGCTAAAAACTTTAAAATTTGTAGTAAGATGTTTTTTGATTAAATCTAGAAAATAAGTATAATTAAGGTCTTCTATGAAAATGTTTTGACCGTTGTTTCCACGATTATAAACATGGTAATAATGTCCTTGTAAAATTTTTTCTATTTGCATCCTTTCTGTTTTAGAGACCCTTCAGGTTTTATAATTAAATGGCGATTATCGCCCTAGCAACAGCCACCACCATCATAATGGTAGGTAGATTCGCTTATAAAAATATCATCTTTATTAAGTGATGCTAAAGCCCCAGCGGTTTTGTCACAAACGGCCAGTGGCTGATTTTTAAGTAGCATATGCCCTTTTTTATCATCAAAATAAGGTTCTTCGCCATAATAAATAGCCGCTTTTCCTGTAAAAACACAAGGGCCGTCTTTAGGCATCGGGTCTTTTATAGCCGCAACTTCTATAGATTCTATATAGATTAATTCTTCTGTTGGGTAATGTTTTGAATCTAAAATCCGGTAAGGTTTACGTGCGCGAATTTCAATGGTTCCAAAACCCGCATCGGTTAAAGCTTTTATGTATTTAGCAATAGGTAAGCTCCCGCTAAGGCAAAGTGCACGTAACCGCTCATCGTTACGAAGTTCATCATTCATGGGTTGTTCACACGTGGGGTCGCTCATTACTAATTTCCCATGGGGTTTTAACACACGGTACATCTCGTCAATAGCTCTCTTTAAATCGTCAGCTTTAAAAATATTAAACAGGCAATTTTGTGCAGCCACGTCAATACTGTTATCTTCCACTGGAAGGTTTAAAGCATCGCCTTTTTTCAAATCGACAAATTCACTTTTAAACCATGGGTTTTGAGCTTCGGCCTCAATAAAGTTTTTGCGAGAGGCTTCCAGCATTTCATCAACCACATCAATACCTACAACACCGCTTTTTTGCCTATTAAAATAAGCGAATTGTAACAGTTCCATACCACCGCCAACACCAACATAAAGCATTTTAGGGTTATTTGTTAAGTCCCGCGCATGCACCGTACTACCACACCCATAATTCATTTCTTGCATAATTTTAGGAATTTTTAAACCTGGTAATTCCCAAATAGGATTTGTGGTACAACATAAGCCAACATCTGGTGTTAAGGCTGCTTCTTTGTATATATCGTGGGTGGTTTCTAAATAGCTCATAATTTTAAGTCTTCAGTTCGCAGTCTTCAGTTTGCGGTCACACTGAAGACTGCCGACTGAATACTGCCAACTCATTTATAATGTTTTTATTAGTTCTTTAAACAGTGTAATCATATCTGGTTCTGCTTTTACGGCGCTAGCAATAATATCGGCAATATCAACTGGTTTTAGATTATCTGGGTCGCATTCATCTGTTAAAACTGACACCGCAGCAGCCTTTAATTTTAAATGATTTGCTACTATAATTTCAGGTACCGTACTCATGCCAACAGCATCTGCACCTATTATTTTTAACATGCGGTATTCTGCTCTGGTTTCTAATTGTGGGCCTACAACACTGGCATAAACACCTTCGTGCAGTTTAATGTTGTTTGCTTTCGCGATTTTTTTAAATTTTGAATTTATCTCAGTATCATAGGGGGCACTCATATCCGTGAAACGCTCGCCTAATTTTTCAACACCTTTAAAAGCCAAAGGCGAACTTCCTTGAAGATTGATATGATCTTCAATAAGCATCAATTCTGCTTTTTTAAAGTTTAAATTAATAGCACCGGCAGCATTTGAAACAAGTAAGGTTTTAATACCTAATTGTTCCATGATACGAACGGGGAAAGTAACATCTTGCAATGTATAGCCTTCATAAATATGAAAACGCCCCTGCATCACAATAACTTTTCTCCCTTCCAATTCGCCGTAAATAAGCTTGCCTTTATGAAATTCTACCGTGGCCGTTGGAAAATTGGGGATGTGGTTATAACTAACTTCTGTTAGAATCTTAACTTCGTTGATTAGTTGCCCTAAACCCGTACCAAGTATAATGCCAATTTCAGGATTCTCAAATCCTTTGCTTTTTAAATAACCTACAGTTTCTTCTATATATCTCAGCATGTTTAAATTTTTTTTAAAAAATATTTAAAAAATTGAGAACTTGTGTAACCACTTCCTTCTCTCAATTATAAATTAAATCATTTTTTTCTTAATGATTTAATTTATAAATAGTCGTTTAATCATTCAATTGTTGAATCCTAGTTTGTAATTCGGAGTTGTTCTTATAGAAATTTGAAGCGACTAAATCTTCAAAAGTATCAATGTCATTTAGAGCAACTAAAGTACTAAATTTTATGCGTTTTTCGTTTAGCTCGTTAATGGTCTCTTCTAATAAATTTGATTCGCTCCAAGGTTTGTTTTCAAAAATAAAATCATGCATTTTATTTAGCCCGATTAAATAGTAGCCTCCATCTTCTGCTGGACCAAAAACCACCTCATTTTTATGTAATGCTTGCAATCCGTTTTCAAGATGTTCCGATTTAATATCAGGCAAATCTGAACCTATTAAAACAATACGATTATAACCAGCTTTAAACCCATCGATAAAAGCATTTTTCATACGTTCGCCTAAATCGCTTCCTTTTTGAACTGCTTTAGAATGATGTTTCCATTTGCTATTAACAATAACATCAGAAAAATAGATACGCTTATCTGCTAATACGTTTTCAGTAGCCTGTTCAGTAATTTTAACTAGCTCGCTATAAACCTCAAAAGCACCTTGATTACCAATGGTTTTTGCTAAACGCGTTTTAACTTTACCTAGTTTTATATTTTTTACAAAAACAATAATGAGTTCCTTAGTCATAAACTTTTGTGCCTTTTCTCAACCATTTGCTCCATGCTTTGGAAAACGTATGGATACTATCGGTTTCTTTTTCTTTGGAATTATAAACTTTATTATCGGTGCTTTTCCATTCAAAAATGCCGCCGTAAAGATTATAAATGTTATTATACCCAGCTTTTTTTAATTTTTCGGCAATATCTTCAGATCGTATCCCAACAGAACAATACACTACAATTTTTGAATCTTTATTGGGAAACGTTTTTGTAATGGAATCTAAATTAAAAAAATCATAACCCACGTGAACAGCATCTTTAATATGGCTGGTTTGATATTCTTTTTTTTCTCTTGAATCTAACAGAATCAAATCGTTCTCCCCATTTCTTAATTCTTCCGCTGTGATGTAGGGAATGGTTTCATCATTATATTTCTCAAGTAACTTAGTGAGTGTTTTTTGAGAATAACTATATTGGCAAAATAAAAGGAGAACTAAGTATATTATTTTTCTTGTCACTAATCAACCGAATTATTTATAGTTTATAATCTTTAAATTTTCCCCTTTGGGGAAATGTCTGTAGGACAATGGGGCTTTTAAGCCACACTTCCTTGGCAACTACTTCCTGCGCCGGCAGTACAACCATAACAGTGTTGCGAAATAACAATATCCCGTCCTTCTAACAATTCTTCATTATATTCCGAAATGTGTTTTACTTTACTATTTACTGATAATTCTAGCATTTGGTTAAAATCACAATCGAATAAATACCCATCCCAACTTACGGAAAGTGTATTGGTACACATCACGTTTTCAACCGCAGCAGGATTGTAAGCCTCAACAAGCGCGTACATATAATCTTCGTAATTTTCTGAAGCAATTAAATAATCCAGAAAACGGCTAATTGGTAAATTGGTTATGGCAAATAGGTTATGAAACTGAATATCGAAATCTTCTTTTAAAGCCTTTTTGAAATCTTTTTCCATAGAAGCTTGATCGCCAGGTAAAAAAGCGCCTGACGGATTATAAACCAAATCTAGTTTTAGGTTACTATCTGGCATACCGTAACCCATAGCATTCAATTCCTGCAAGGCTTTTATCGATTTGTCAAAAACACCATCACCACGTTGTTTATCGGTTTTTCCACGCGTCCAATGTGGCATGGAACTGACTACATGAACATTATGTTTTTTAAAGAATTGAGGTAAATCGTAATATTTTTTATTGGCTCTTATAATGGTTAGATTAGAACGCACTATAAAATCCTTTATTCCAGCTTTTGCAGCTTCTTCAACAAACCATCTAAAATCTGGATTCATTTCTGGTGCGCCACCAGTCAAATCTAAAGTATGCGCCCCAGTATTTTTAATAACTTCCAAACATTGTAACATGGTGTCGCGCGTCATGATTTCTTGTCTATCAGGACCAGCATCTACATGGCAATGTTCGCAAACTTGATTGCACATATAACCCACGTTAATTTGAAGAATTTCCAATTTTTTCGCTTTGAGAGGGAATTGTCCAGTTTCAGCAATTTTATTTTTAAATTTAGGTAATTCTCCGTTTTGAAAAATACCATTTGATAAAATTTCTAATTGCCTATTACTATTAGCTAAATCGCTATGGCGTTTATGTAGTGATGTTGTTTTTAATTTTGTCATATTTAATATTGGGTAATACTAATTTTTTCTGTTCATCCCGATAATTATCGGGAAGAAAACCAAAAATAAAATCTAAATTTTTTCCAAGGCTTCAAAAATTTTAACGCTTTTATTTTTTTATTCTGCATTTCAATGTTCAATTCCCTGAATTGATTTGGGGCTTGATTTTTTGTTGAATTATTTTTTTATTTCAATCTATTTTTCAGTTTTATAAATTCTTTCCAGATATACTCACTGACTGCTTACTGATTACTGCCAACTGCTGACTGGTGCGTTAGGGATTGAACGGTTTGTTTGAGCTCCCCGACGCAGGAGGGAGCGAGTAGTGAAAGCCCGACCCTTGTGGTAACGCCCAAATATTACCCATCTAACTTATTTACTTTATTCATCATTTGCACACCATGTACCAAAGTGGCACCACCACGAATTGCAGCGGCAACATGTAGTGCTTCCATCATTTCCTCTTTGGTGATGCCGCGTTGTAAACCATCGCTAGAATAGGCATCAATGCAATACGGACATTGTACGGTATGCGAAACAGCTAGTGCGATTAACGATTTTTCTCTGGCTGAGAGCGAACCTTCTTCAAAAACTTTTCCGTAGTATTCGAAAAATTTTTCTCCCAATTCCTGATTCCATTCGCTTATTTTTCCAAACTTTTTTAAATCAGCTGGATCGTAGTATGTCTTTTGCATAAAAACTTTTTTTTCTAAAGATAAAAATCTATTGAACTTCTGTCGAATAATTTAATAATACTTAACAAAATTTTCGCTTAAAGCTTACTTTTATTGGTCTTGGTTTTAAAAAACACCTCAAGATGCTTTATTTTAGCCATGTAAAGATTTAGAATATGACTGATTATTTTTTTATTATTACCATTTTAGTAGTGTTATCGGCTGTTTTTGGCTATATCAATGTGAAATTTTTAAAGCTGCCAAATACTATTGGTTTAATGCTTATTACCATTGTTTTTACTTTTGGTGTTTTTGCGATAAGCTACTTTGACTCTACTTTATTGGATGCTGAACGCTTTATAATTAGGCAAATAGATTTTAAATCCGTTTTGCTGGATGTGATGCTTAGTTTTTTGCTTTTTGCAGGTGCTTTGCATACTAATTTTGAGCAGTTAAAGGTACAACGGTGGCCCGTTTTGGTGTTTTCAACTTTTGGGGTATTGGTGTCAACTTTTTTAGTTGGAGTAAGTATATTTTTTATTTTGAATTTAATTGGTTTAGATGTTAACTTTATTTATTGCTTGCTATTTGGCGCATTAATATCACCAACCGATCCGATCGCTGTTTTGGGAATTTTGAAAAAGGCCGGCGTACCCAAAAAATTAGAAGTCAAAATTGTTGGAGAATCCTTATTTAATGATGGTGTTGGCGTTGTTATATTTTTAACAATTTTCCAAATAGCATCATTGGGAACAGGAGAGATTGAAGCTTTTGATGTCTTTAAACTATTTGGAAAAGAAGTTTTTGGAGGCATTTTATTGGGAGGTGCTCTAGGATGGATTACGTACCGTTTACTAAAATCTATAAATGATTATGATATTGAAGTTATTATAACCTTAGCGGCGGTTATGGGAGGAACCTTAATTGCACACGAATTACATTTATCTGCGCCTTTAGCCATGGTTACAGCTGGTTTAGTGGTGGGCAACGATACTGCAAGAGAGGCTTCAATGAGTGAAATTACCGAAAATTATGTCGATAAATTTTGGGAACTTATCGATATCCTTTTAAATACCATTCTATTTGTTTTAATAGGTATGGAAATTTTGGTGCTCACTTTTGAAACCGAATATGTTTTAGCCGGATTAATAGCCATTCCCATTGTATTAATATGCCGTTATTTATCACTGTTATTACCTATAAATCTTTTTAAAAAGAAACTGAATTTTGTGCCAAAAACGAATTTGATTATGACTTGGGGAGGCTTAAGAGGTGGTATTTCAATTGCGCTAGCCTTGGGATTAACCGAGGCTATGCAACGCGATTTATTTCTAGTAATTACCTATGTGGTTGTGGTATTTTCAATTTTAGTTCAAGGGCTTACTGTTGGAAAATTGGTAAAGCGTTTTGAGCAAACCGAGTAAAAAAGTATTTTTTTACATTGTTGTCCGATTAAAAATAGTTCGTTTAAAGAAAACCTTTGCGAACACAGGGTTTTCAAGGCTTATAAAAAAGAGGGGCTTGCTTTTTGCGTCCAAAGTTATGGGATGATAGCCTCCCATCATACGGCTCTTCTAAAAT
>CAXBID010000148.1:0-8976 GCA_963975495.1 uncultured Flavobacteriaceae bacterium
CAGAATCACTAAATTATGTCAAAATGCAGCTTAATGGGAAATTTGTCGTGCACCCTACTATCCTATAACCTTCATCGTTTGGGAAACCTCATAAAGAAAAGGCAGTTGAGAGAAAAACCAAAAGAAAAGGGCAAAGTAGCCTAATCTAAAAAGAACAGCAGCAACAATATTAAAGGTAAAACCTAATGGGAACCTATGCCCAAAAAACAACATTTTGATAGAAAAACAGGGATTTTAACAAAATAAAGCACTAAAAAAAATTAGACAGAAAAAATCAATATGAAATCTGATTTATAAGAGAATTGAAAATCAATTTGTTCGGAAAAATAACAAAATTGGACTCTTTACGACCAGACACTAATTTGCTTTCTTGTTTCTAAAATTTGTCTTTTGGAATTAGCTTTTCTCAAAACTTCTCCTTCTTTGCCTTCTCTCCTATTTTTCTTTTTTTACCTTTCCTTTCTTAACTCTTTTACGTGTCATTTCTCTTTTCTATTACGCATCTTTAAGCAATTTTTTACGGTATTTTTCTTTACGATATTTTGTAACGTGTCATTTCTCAAAATCTGTGCGATTTATTTCTCAAATCTGTGCGTTCTAAAAATCAATCTGAACAATTCATTACTAAATCTTTCCGCTCTGAAAATCCTTTTCTTTTCTAAAATCTGAGATTTTTCCGCCTTATAAAACTTTTATTGTAATAAACTTTTAACAAATCTGAGTTGAATCCGCTATTAAATACAACGTGTTTGTATATGGTTTGTTGCGTGGTTTAAGCACTTAATTTAGCAAATACAAACCAAATAGAAAATCTGCGAGGATTTTCATAAGAAGACTTGAACTAGCAATTAATTTTATACGGTGTTGGGTACTGGCTTTTTATATTTTTCTTGGATAGCGTTATTTTCAATGATTGTTCTTAAATATTCCATTAACGCAATTATATCATCGTAAAAGTTTTCAAAAGTTTCATAATCAATTAAAGTATGTTCTCCGTGTGCAATATAATTTCGTTCATTAACCAAATCATTTATTAACTCTTTTTGACTGTCGATATGACTATCTTCTAAATCCAAAATGAACAATATTTCCTGTAATACGTTAAAACTTAAATTTGATTTGGTATTAATAATATTCTTTTTAGGAATTTTTGATTGTTTTTCAATGTCTTCAAAAATGAAATCAATAATTTTAGTTCTATTGCTAAAACTACTATTATTTAAATCTCCCAACTTATTTTGTAATGATAAAGCAATAAAAGAGGTTTTGAGTTCGCTGTTTTTAAGATATTTATTTGATACATATTCTAAATAATATGACATATTAACTTTAACAAAGCCTTCCCAATGCGCGTATAATAAAGGTATTGTGGCTCTTATAAGTGCTGATTGTAAAGAGTTTTTATCTCTTGGGATTTTATTTTTTATTAATGTCAACTCCTTTCTTCTCCAGGAAAAATCTGCAACAACTTTGTCGGTTAAGCTATCAAATGTAAATAGATTTCTACCCATTATTTAGAGAAATAATCGATTGCAAATGGAATAATATTTGGAATTCGCGTTCTTGCATTAGAACCAGACCCAGTGTATCTAATAAAGGTAGCATCTTGATGAAGATTCTCTATTTTATTTTTTATAAAATCATTATCTGCAGGTAAATCATAGCTAGCGAAGTTTTTAGATATTCCAACAGAAATTGCTTCAAATGCTGATTCCAAGAATTTGCCTTTAAATCTGCCATCAGTATACCTCTTAAATGCTCCATTTGGAACAATTTCATTAATTAATGAGAAAGTTCTGTTGAATTGAATTTCAAAATCTGTATAGTCAAATGTATCATCTAAAAGAATTTCTTCAACGATGTCATCAAAATAATCACTCAATTCCTTTTTATTGCTATATGAATAGTGAGTTAATGCAATATGTCTCAAAACCAATTCCATAGGATACTGTTCATCGATTAGTCTGTCGGTAATTGAGATTGAATTTAAGAAATCTTCATTCATTGATAACTTTTTAAACCAAGTAAAAGTTGGTTTATTTATCATAATCATAACACTATTTCTTACCTCTTGACTTGATGCGTAAGTTCCGCCAGTATTTAGTCTTTGGAATACATCAAATTTAGTATTTGCTCCACTATCGCTTAAAATTATTGAGAAATTAAGTTTAGCTCTTTTAATAAAAAGTTTAAGAGAATTTGGCAATTCAATATCTCCATCTTTTAAATTTTCCCAAACCATGCCCTCCAAACTAGGCAAATATTTGGTGCCTTCAAGAACTAATCTCTCTTTTGTTGGGACATCTTCTACTTCAGGAAGTTTACTCATAAATTGTAGTAAAGTGGATATTCTTTGTAAACCATCTACTAATTCCCAAATACCATCTTCACGCTGAAAAACAAAAATTGAAGGGATTGGAATTCCTAATAGTAATGACTCAATTAGTCTTGATTTTTGAGTGTTTGTCCATCTAAAGTATCTTTGAAAATCAGGATTTATCAATATCTCTCCACTTTTGTACAAATTGACCAATTCTCCAATTGACATTGGATAGCTTTCAGTTCTAAATTCAGCTTTTTTATTTTCTATTTCACTGATTAAGTTTTCTTGTTTTGTCATATGTTTGTTTTTTTCAGCTTGTACCCAACGCGTTATATGTGGAATAAAAGTACGTATTATCCCTTAATTATTTCGGGATAATAGGAATTTTTGTTCCTATTATCCTGTAAATATAATTTTTTATAATATTATTTAAAGCAATTAATTAACTTATAATGTATTAAAAATAACCTCCTGTTTTTTTGTGGATAACTTTAAAGATTTGATAGTTTCTTTATCAAATTTTGAGACCTCTTCTTTTTCAATTTGAAAATCTATTCTGGTAATAAATCTATTTGATACGTTGGAGTGATCTGATCCAAATTCAACAGTATCCGAATTTAATACTAAATCAAAACTTTCACTTTCTATTTTAAGTTTTGCGCCTTTATTGGTTTTAATTTTAAAAGCACCTACAATTATAGTTATAACATAATAGTAACCTCCTAATTCAGAAGTTCTGGCAAATAGCACATTTTGTTCAGAAATAGCAAAGGGGTCTTCATCAATAGAGTTAATAATAGCTTCAGTATGATTATCAATATGCGTTCGTTCCATGGCACGAATATTACCAAAGGCAGCACGAATTTTATCTAGGTTGAATTTCATAAAGCAGTGATTTTTGTAAAACTAGAATTATAATCATAAAGCACAAAACTATAATCGTAAATCATTTCATGTGATTGTATTTGTTATTGTAAAAGGACACATGCGACATACATTTTATGATTTTGCTTAAGTATTAAGTTTTAGTTATGTATGTTTCATATATTTGCATCTTCAAATAAAAACAGAACAATGCAAGACGGATTATACGCAAAATTCAATACAACAAAAGGAGAAATTCTTGTTGCTTTGGAATATCAAAAAACACCAGGAACAGTGGGTCATTTTGTAGCTTTAGCAGAAGGAAATTTAGAAAACAATGTAAAACCACAAGGAACTCCATATTATGATGGTTTAAAATTCCACAGAGTAATTCCAGATTTTATGATTCAAGGGGGATGCCCGCAAGGAACAGGAACTGGAAACCCAGGCTACCAATTTGATGATGAGTTTCATCCCGATTTAAAACATGACGGACCAGGTGTTTTATCTATGGCAAATGCAGGTCCAGGTACAAACGGAAGTCAGTTTTTTATAACACACATTGAAACCCCTTGGTTAGATGGTAAGCATACCGTTTTTGGTAAAGTAGCGCATGGTCAAGAAGTTGTTGATGCTATTGAACAAGGTGATAAAATTGAAACTTTAGAAATTCTTAGAGTAGGAGCTGAGGCTGAAGGGTTTAAAGCTGTTGAAGCTTTTAGAACTTTTGAAGGGTCTCGTGAAAAGAAAATTGAAGAAGCAAAAAAAGCTGCTGAAGCAGAATTAGATAAAATTGCAACTGGTTTTAAATCTACTGAAAGCGGATTACGTTATCAAATATTGCAAGAAGGTGACGGTATAAAAGCTGAAAAAGGGAAAACGGTTTCTGTGCACTATAAAGGGCAATTATCTGATGGAACTGTTTTTGATTCTTCTTATAAGCGTAATGAACCTATTGATTTCCCTTTAGGAGTCGGTCAAGTAATCCCAGGATGGGATGAAGGTATCAGTTTGCTTAAAGCAGGGGATAAGGCACGTTTTGTTATACCCAGCCATTTGGGTTACGGGAGTAGAGGTGCAGGAGGTGTGATACCACCAGATGCTACCTTGATTTTTGACGTAGAATTGATGGAAGTAAAATAGATAATAACACATATTTTAATCTAAATAATTCCCCGACGGCTCTGTCTCGGGGTTTCCGATTACCTCTCCTTGGGAGAGGTCGGAACTGCATTTTCGCAGTTCCGGGTGAGGCAAAATATAAAATTTTGGTTTTTGACCCCTTGGGCCAAAATGATCCCAATAACTATCGGGAGGCGAAACCTGCCGGCCGGCATGCGGCTACTTCTATGGCTTGCCTCGGCGATAGTCAGTTTCAATAAATTTTTTATTTTAAAAACACCTGATAATCAGGTGTTTTTTGTTTTATAGTTTTTTAAATAGTTGCAGATAATAGTTTAAAATAGGTAAGTTGTCCTAAAATTTTGTGGGTCTTTTTTTTTACATATAGTTTTGGCGTTTAAATCTTAATCTTATGAAACATCCATAACTAAAACTTGATACCCAAGTGAAATGATTAAATGGATGTCGCATAGCTTGCCCCGATAAAAATCGGGGTGACCAATAAAAAACAATAAATATAAACACATGAAATTTAAAATTACACTATTATTTCTATTTTTAGTTATTTCTATAACTGGATTTTCACAAGACTGGAAAGTGTATCCTTACTTACCAACAACAAGTCCAGTAAGCGAGATTTCATTCCCTGTAGATGAAGGTAGACATTCAGACCCAGTTGAATGGTGGTATACATCGGGACATATTACAACGGCATCAAATAAAAAGTACAGCTTTATGTTAACTTACTTTTGGTATCCAGTTAATGTTTCAAGTTTTAACTTTGATGGATTTCGAATTTTAAATCTTACTGATGAATCTGATGGTACTTTTTATCAAGACACAAAAGCTGTTAATTATACAACATTATCTACTACTGATTTAGATATAGAAGCAGATTTATTTGGTGGTGGTTCAGAATATTGGAGAAATAAAGTTGATGGTAGCAGTAACCTTTTACCTTTTGAATATGAACTTAATGCATCAAGTGCATCAGTAAGTATTAATTTTAATTTAGAAACAGTAAAGCGCCCTTTAATTGTTGGTGGAGATGGTCTTTTCGATCACGGTTTATCAAATTACACCTATTATTATTCGCAAACCGATAATACCGTTACAGGAAGTTTAACAGTAGATGGAACTACTGAAACGGTTACAGGAAGCGCTTGGATTGATAGGCAATATGGCAATTTCAATCCATTTACAGGTGAAGATTACGAGTGGTTTAGTATGCAATTAGATAATGGAACCGATTTAAATTTATGGAATATTTTCACAAGCTCTAGAACTATTCCTAACGACCCGAAATATAAAATATTATCAGCTTATGTTGATGAAAACCAAAATACACAATACACCATTTCAGACTTTGAAATTGAGCGTTTAGAATATTTTACAACGCCAGATGATGTTAATACCTATTCAAAAAAATGGCGTTTAACTTCAGCTTCAAAAAATATAGATTTAGTTATAACAAGTAACTTTGAAACGTCTGAAGTAAACATCACAGAACTGTCTTTTCGCTTTTTTGAAGGTGCTACAACAATTTCAGGGACTATTGATGGCGTTTCAGTAACTGGTGTTGGGTTTGCAGAGTTATTGCATAAATATGAAAATCCAGGTGTAAGTATCACCAGTCCTACTGGAGGTGTTTATACCACAAGCAATCCAATTACTTGGACGTTAAACAACCCTGATGATGGCAGGCCTATTACTTATGATTTAGAATATAGTATTGATAATCAATCTACTTTTATTCCCATAGCTACGGGTTTAACAACAACTTCCTATACTTGGGATGGAGCTGGAATATCCAATAATGATGAGGTTTGGTTTAAAATTAAATCCTATTCAGTAGATAATACGCTAACCAGTGAAATAGTTAGTAGTTCTTCATCTACTGCTACTTTAAACACAAAAGATGTATTTAAAAATAAATTACAATTCTACCCTAATCCAGTTAATGAAGAATTATTTTTTGAATTACAAAAACCATTATCTAACGGACAAATTGAAATTATTGATATTAATGGAGCAATAATTTCAACTAGTAGAATAGTAAGTGAAGATTTGAAACATAGAGTGAATTTACAGTTTTTAAATTCTGGATTTTATTTTCTAAAATTAGAGTCGGATGCTTTTAACCATATTATAAAATTCGTGAAACTTTAATTAAAGTTTAAGCACAATATTGAAAACTTATTTTTTAATGGGAAAATAAAGCGTTTCAATAGTTTGGATACCGCTGTGAATTTCATAAGAAAAGGTCTGATTGAAATTGCCTAACAATTTTTACCTTTGTTTTTATGAATGACCAAGACTTCGAAAGACTTAAATATCCCATTGGGCAATTTGATTGTCCATCAAATATAACCGAACAGCATATTGCAAGTTGGATTTCAATTTTAGAACATTTCCCTAACAGGCTAGAGAATCTTGTAAAAGATTTAAATGATAGCCAATTAGATACAACTTACAGGCCAAATGGGTGGACTATTAGGCAAGTCATTCACCATCTTTCCGATAGTCATCACCATAGCTACACACGTTTTAAATGGGCTTTAACAGAAGATAAACCTCTAATAAAAGCTTATAATGAAACCGCTTGGGCTGATTTATTTGATTCTAAAACTGCTCCAATTGAAATGTCATTATTTCATTTGAAAGCTGTTCACTCTAAATTAGTTTATCTTTTAAAAGGGTTGGATATTGATGATTTTAATAAGAGTTTTATTCACCCAGAAACAAATAGCGAAGTCTTACTAAGTTATAATGTTGGTAATTACGCATGGCACAGTAACCATCATTATGCACATATTGAAAATGTATTGAAACGTAAAAATTGGATTTAATTTTTGTACATGATTAGAGCATTTCAAATAGAAGATACAAAGCAACTGCTGGATATTTATAACTATTATGTTTTAAATTCTACTTCAACTTTTGATGATGGACCGCTTTCAATTGAAACATTTTTAGAAAAAGTGACTCAAATTAGTGCTAATTATCCTTTTATAATTTTTGAAGAAAATAATGAGATTTTAGGTTATGCTTATGGAAGTAAATTCAGACCAAAACCAGCATATAATAAAACTGTGGAATCTACAGTCTATGTAAAACACGGGGTTTATAAAAAGCAAATAGGAACCAAGCTGTATACAGAATTACTTAGCTTATTAAAACAAGAAAATTATCATATTGTTTTAGGCGTATTAACCCTTCCAAATGAAGCTAGTGTAAAACTCCATGAGAAATTCGGTTTTACACAAGTAGCAGATTTAAAACAAGTTGGTTTTAAGTTTGGTGAATGGCAGGATGTTGGTTTTTGGCAATTAAATCTTTAAAAATGAAAAGGGCTTCCATCTAGCAAATATTAGGATGACATTTTCCATTTAATATTACAACCAATACTCGGTTTTTGTGTGTTGATATTTTCTTTATTTTCCAAAACACAATCTAAAGCATATTTTAAATCCTTACCGGTAACAGGAATACCATTTCCTGGTCTGGAATCATCAAGTTGCCCTCTGTAAATCAGTTTTGATTTACCATCAAAAACATATAAATCCGGTGTGCAAGCAGCATCATAGGCTTTGGCTACGTCTTGGGTTTCATCGTACAAATAAGGAAATGGATAATTTTCATTTTTGGCGTGAATAGCCATTTTTTCTGGAGAATCTTGCGGATAATCAACAACGTCATTACTAGAAATTGCAATAAAACCAATGCCTTTTTTTGCATATTCATTAGCAATAGCAACTAACGCTTCATTGACATGAATAACAAACGGACAATGATTGCAAATAAACATAATCACGGTGCCTTTATCGCCTTTTAACTTTTCTAAAGATAAATACTGTTGAGAAACCGTATCAAATAAATTAAAATCTGGAGCTGCAGTTCCTAAAGGAAGCATATTTGATGGTGTACGAGCCATAGTTATAAGTTTTATTCAAAGTTCGTGATTTAATACCAAAAAAACTTCAAAATAATTAATGAAATTCGTTTCTATTTCCTCCATATTTCAATACAAAAGATAACCGTAACTATAGCTATGCTTATATTTTTTTATTTCATCTAAAGAAAATATAATTCAAATTTCCAATTAACCATTTTAAAATTCATTTGGTAAATCGTATTTTTAAAAAATGTAATGGCTTTAAATAATATTAAAATTAAGCTTTTATAACTAATAAAGCTTTACATCTGACCATTAAAATAAATGAAAATTAGATGAATGAAACAGTAACTTTCGAAGATTTTACTAAAGTAGATTTACGAGTTGGAACCATTATAGAAGTTAATCCTTTTCCTGAAGCGCGATATCCAGCATACCAATTAACCATTGATTTTGGCGAACTAGGAATTAAAAAGTCTTCTGCACAAATTACAACGCTTTACAAAAAAGAAGATTTACTAAACAAACAAATTGTAGCTGTTATAAATTTTCCTAAAAAGCAAATCGCTAAATTTATGAGTGAATGTTTAGTTTTAGGAGCTTTAGCTGGTAAAGATGTTATTTTATTAAATCCTGAAAATAAAGTTAAAAACGGAAGCGTAATTAGTTAAGTTATTCTTTTTTAAGCACATGACAAAAATTGAAAAATAAATGTTATATAATTAATTGTCAGTAGTTTAATAATCTCAGATGTTCCAGACCTGTCAGGTTT
>CAXBID010000149.1:0-8972 GCA_963975495.1 uncultured Flavobacteriaceae bacterium
TATCAAAATCATAAATTAAAAGTACTATGAAAATCAGCAAGCCCTATTTAAAAACATAATTTGTTTGTCTTTATTGGTATAAAGGTACAAATTATATGAATATTAATGAGTTTATTGTTTCAATTCCTATTTGTTTATATTATGAATGAGTTGAAAAACCACAACCTTAACCTACTCATTATATGGTAATTAAAATCGCATTAATTGTTTCTAGTTAATCCTTTATCTTATTACTTTTCATAGTTATCATCCCAATTTTTGATTTTAGGCTCTCCAAGCTTATCGACAGACTTAGCCACCAACATTGATACAGCTGCATCTCCAGTAACATTTATTACTGTCCTGCACATATCTAGAGGTCTATCTACAGCAAAGATGAGTGCTAAACCAGCTTCTGGAATACCAGCATAACCAAGTACTCCGACTAGCATAACCATACCAGCTCCTGGAACCGCTGCTGAACCAATTGAAGCTAATGTAGCAGTAGCAATAATACCTAACTGCGTAGATAAATCTAGATCCATTCCAAAAGCTTGAGCGATAAACACCGCAGCCACTGCTTGATATAAACTAGTACCATCCATATTAATTGTTGCACCAATAGGCAAGACAAAACTTGCAACCTCTTCCTCTACTCCTAAATGTTCAGTAACACGTTCCATCGTCACGGGCAAAGTTGCTGCACTTGAACTTGTTGAAAATCCTAATAATTGAGCAGGAGAAATACCATTAATGAAAAATCTTGGCTTCTTTTTAGTAAACACAAAAACTAATGCAGTATAAATTACAATCATTATTGTTAAGCCAAATATAACCGTTAAAGAATACCACCCTAAAGCTTGAAATAAATCTAAACTTGGTGACTCTACAACTAGAGCAGCTAATAGTGCAAAAACGCCATATGGTGCAGCCAACATTATTAAGTCTACCATTTTGAGTATGATTTCATTAAATCCATCAAAAAAATGTTTCACCGTTTTACCCTTTTCTTCAGGAATTAAAATTAATCCTATACCAAAGAAAATGGCGAAAAATATAACCTGAAGCATATTTTTATTACTTGTAGCTGATGAAAATATATTTTCAGGCACCAAATCTTCCAATGGTTTAAGAGGCCCAGCTTTCTTTTGTTCCATTGCTGTCTCTTTATATTTGGAAGTATTATCAGAATAATTCCCTACCATTTCGGTTCTTGTCTCTTCTGAAATAGAATTCCCTGGCTTTACAAGGTTTACTAAAAGTAACCCAATTGATACTGCAATAACTGTAGTAGTTAAATATATCCCAATAGTTCTGCTTCCCATTTTTGAGAGTTTGGAAATATCCTTTAAATCGGAAACTCCTTTAATTAAGGCTGCTAATATGAGCGGGATTGCAATAAGCTTTAAAGAATTTATAAATATCTTACCAAAAGGTTTTACCCAATCTTGAACGATCTCTTTACCGCCATCAAAGTTTGTCATTATTACTCCTACCACAACGCCAAAAAGCATTCCTAATAAAATTTTCCAATGTAGTGCAAGCTTTTTCATATTTTTATGATTTGTATTGGTTAGTTTTTATAAGCGAATTACTTTTTTTGAAATAATACTGGCGCTTGTTTTAATATTCAAAAAATAAATTCCACTAATTTCTTTTTCTAAATTTAAAGGAAGTGAAGATTTATTATATGTATTTTTATAAGTACTTACTTCTTCACCTAAAAGATTAAAAATAGTAACTTCTAGAATGTCATTCCCTTTTATTGTAAATTGTCCAGATGAAGGGTTCGGGAATATTTTAACCGTTTGTTCTAAATTAAAATCAGCAGTACTCAAACCACTATCATTGCAACCTTTAATTACAATATTATCAATATAAACTCGATCAAGGTCGTCATTGGCATGACTTCTAATTCTAATTACTGTGTTGCTAGTAAACGTAAAACCAGTTACTAAAACAGAATCAAAATATCTAAAGCCTAGATTAAAATCTGTTCCAGCAACCCATGATTTAAAAACGGTATAATTGATTCCACCATCTGTTGATATTTCTAACAGAAAATCATCGCTATTTTCATAACCATCTGTGGTTGGCGGGAAAAATGAAAATTCAATTTTTAATTGAGAATAAGCAGATAGGTTCAACAAATTAGTAAATATTGAAGATTGAGGGTCTACATCTGGATTTGTATTTCCAGTTTCAATACCATGTTTTAATCTAATGCTTTTATCACCAAGGCTATTAATTTCACTCTTAAAAGCATTGTTCCCGCCATCATTCCAGTTACCTAAATCTGTTCCATCAGCTGAATCAAAATTATCTTTAGTAATTATTACATCACATACACCACAATTTGCATAATACGGTTCCGGATCGCAAGCATCATTATCATCAGAATCGCTTCCAGTTGCTACCCCATCACCATCACCATCTTCAATAAAAACACTTGCTAAAGTATTGCTCATTTTTTGCCACGCTGTGGAATTTGCTCTTAATTTTGTTAATTCTTGTTCTATATGAATAAATCGGCCTGTTGTTCCTTCCGCTGAAGAAACACAATTATCAACAGAATAGTTTATTAATCTTCCTTGTGTGTTGGTAAACCCTATTAAGGTATTCCAACTCGTGTTTATATGTGACAATTCGAATGTTAATGAATTATCTTCTACTAAAAGTGCATCTTTAATTAATGTTGCGTAATCTATTGCAGGCGTTTCTCTAGTGCCATTACTCATAATCACATAAGGGTCTCCACTACTCCAACTAAAACCATGTAGTTGAATAAAAACAGATTCTGGAAAATATGTGAACATATTTTCGGTAGTTTTTTGAAAGACAGAATTCGTGTTGTGTGCTAAATCTGAGACCCGATATGCTTCAGACCCAGAATTGCAAATGGTTGTTGTACCAGAACATGAAGACGAACTACTATTATTACATCGATGTGTGCCACTTATAAAAAGAGATCTAGCCATATTATTTTTAAAACAATACACTGCTTGTTTTCCTGTATTGGTATCATTTTTAATATGTGGTGCCTGTATAACAAGGTTACCTCTTTTTGGGGTTTTACTAAACACATAAGCACCCCAATAATTAGATTTCGGACTTTGCTCTTCAAGAATATAAAAAACTTGATTTGGAGACATCGTAGTATCTGTAAACTCTGTTACTTGATAATTTAAACCATTTGCAGTAGTTCTTGCGCTAGCCAAATTGTCAGCTAATAAAAAATCAATTATAGTGTTCCAAGTAATTAATTGTACAGTAGTTGGCACCTTATAATCATTTCCAGAACTTCCAGGAGCATTATTTATTAAATCTCCTACGTAGATTTCTATATTTCCGTTAGCAGTCTGTGCATTAGCTATAAAGCTAACAGCAATAAGGCATATTAAAATTTTTGTTTTCATACCTTATAATTTAATCAAAAACACTTTTTAGTGCATTGCTCATTTTAACCCATTCAGTAGCACTTTCCCTAAGCCTAGCTCTTTCTTGTTCAATATGAATAAATCTCCCTGTTGTTTGAGTTGCTGATGTAGAACAAGGATTTGATGAATTATTAATAAATCGTCCTTGTGTATTTGTAAACCCTCTAAGTCTTGTCCAATCAGTATCTATATGTGCTATTTTAAAGGTCAACATATTATCTTCTGTAAAAAGCGCATCTTTTATTTGTGTTGCATAATCTGGAGAGGGAGTTACTTGCGTTCCGTTACTCATAATCACATAAGGATCTGATGCTTGTTTACCAAAACCATGAAGCTGAATAAAAACAGAATTTGAAACGGCGTTAAACACATTTTCTGTGGTCTGTTGAAATACAGATTGGGTATTATGAGCCAAGTCTGAAACTCGATATGCTTCAGATCCAGAATTGCAAATTGTTGTTGTACC
Source organism: uncultured Flavobacteriaceae bacterium (assembly GCA_963975495.1). Lineage (GTDB taxonomy): Bacteria > Bacteroidota > Bacteroidia > Flavobacteriales > Flavobacteriaceae > CAXBID01. Next base: position 3,883 of record CAXBID010000149.1, read on the forward strand.
AGAACATGATGAAGAATTATTATTGTTGCATCGGTGCGCACCACTTATAAAAACAGCTTTTGCTACATTATTTTTAAAACAATATACTGCTTGCTTGCCTGTATTTGTATCGTTTTTTATATGTGGTGCTTGGATAATAAGGTTACTTATGGTCGGCGTTTTACTAAACACATAAGTTCCCCAATAGTTAGATTTGTTGCTTTTTTCTTCTAAAATATAAAATATTTGATTTGGTGTTAATGAAGTATCAGTAAACTCATTTATTTGATAATTAAATTCAGAAGATTTTAAAACTGCTTCATTAATATTTTCGAATAAAAGTGCATCAATTACTAAACTCCAAGTATTTAATTGATTTGTTGTTGGAACTACATAATTATTTCCTGAATCACCAGGAGTCCCATCAATAAATACTCCTAAATAAGTTTCAATATTTCCAGAAGTAGTAACTAAAGTTGCTGTATTATCTTCTGTTTTAACGTTAACAACGTTACTAAATCCAGATTCATTTCCTGCCGCATCTCTTGCCTTTACTTTAAATGCATAGGCTGTATTGGCTATTAATCCACTCGCCGAATGTGTTGTAGAAGATATTGTTACTAAAGCCTCACCATCTTTATAAATACTATAATTTTTAACACCAACATTATCCGTAGAAGCAGTCCAACTTAAATCTATAGACGTTGTTGTTATATTAGATTCAGCAAGATTAATTGGTACAGATGGTGCTGTTATATCTTCAGTTGGTGTTAGCGAATCATCTGAACCTCCTCCACTAGAGCAACTAGAATTTATGATGAAACATAATACAATTAAATACTTATAAATCTTCATGTTTTTTAGAATTAAATTTTACTTTCCTCCTTCAATGATTTTGTTTTATCATTTTTCTTATTAAAATTTTGCATCAGTTGATACACATTAGGAATTTGTTCTTGAAAGCGTGTTAAAATATCGTATGAAATATTATCTCTACTAAACGGCACAACCTTTACATATTCTTGAATTTCGTGAGCAGTTCTACCATATTTATAATAATAAGGAAAACGACCATCTACATCAATTTTATTATTTGTATTCGCTTTATTGACAACACTAATATAAAACTCACTGTCTTTAATATTACCACTAGGGTTAAATAATGCTTCTTCATTTAAATACTCGTGTAATTCTTTGGCTGTATTTATAGCGGGGTCAATTAGCTGAATGTTTTCTACCATAAAATCACGGTATAAATATTTCCTGTCTTTCCCTTTATATTGATATAATTCTTTTAAGATGAAATTAATTTCTTCAATCATATATGGATAATGAGTACAGCCCAAAATAATTGACTTTAACTTGTTATTAGTTTTAGACTGACGGATCTGCTCCATTAAAGTCACTAAATGATAACGTATATAATTTTTGGCATCATTAATTTGAAGTATTGAGAATTCATCTGCCTTTTCGCTATCACAAAGCATTTTACTATTATCAAAATCAAAATTATAAATATCGAAAAGTGTTCTGTCTATCTTTACATCACCATCTAAACTTGGACCTTTATAATCGTCTCTTGGTTTTTTTAGATTTTTATCAAAGTAAATAGGGTCTTCATCTACTGCTTCAGCAATACCAATACCGCCTTGCGAAAACACCTCGATATTGCCAGTATAACCTAACTCTTCTTTAAATTTTAATAAAGTTTTGTTATACCCTTTAGAAGCCACTGTTCCTACAGTTGCTAAAACTCCAACAATAGCATCTTCGTCTTTTTCTAAGCTTGTTAAAGCGCCTCTAACACCAGCATCAATAACACCAATAACTTTTAAGTTTGAATTGGCTTTTTTTAAGAATTCTTCAATATGTCCTTTTCCGTAAGCAGTTGCTGTATTACAAGCAATAACCAATGCTTTTACAGGTTGTTTATCCGTATTAACCGAAGCATTAGAAGCATCAGAATAATACTTGTTACTCATTAAAAACTGAACATCTTTTATAATATGCTCGTTTAATAAATCAACTTTATTTTCTTTCGCATAATTCCCGTAAGGCATATTGGCCTGATCCCCTAAATAGATAAAGGCTTCTTTATTAAAATCTATCTCACCATCACCGCCCTTTGCGTAGCTTTCGTTATTATTTTCGTCATAATTAACAATAGCTTTTAAAACAGTTAAACCACCTGTACCAGAATCGAAAACTCCAATTGGTAAATTTTTATTTCCGTTTGGATAGTTACTAAAATCGATATGATAAAAGCTGTTTTTATCTTCTATAATTATTGAAACAATATCGGTTTTAGTTTCTGGTTGTGGAACGTCTTGTTTCTTTTCGTATTTCTTGCAGCTGATTATTGATAAGACTAAAAAAACAATTATTAGATTTACTTTTTTCATAATGTTTTATTTTCTTAAAACTTTTCCGTTTAATTGACCTGTAAACTTTCCGTTTTCAACAGATAGTTTTCCATTTATAATACTACACTCTAAGCCTTCTGCAAATTGAAAAGAATCCTTGTAATCGGCTACGTCTTTGAAAGTTTCTGGGTTAAAAATGATGATATCGGCATAATACCCTTCTTGTAATCGCCCTCTTTTTGGAATTTTGAAAATGTCTGCTGTTTTTGAGGTACTTCCGTTAATAAATGTAGCTACATCAATAACCTTCCCTTGTTTAACATATTTATGATACTTCCGTGGAAAAGAGCCATATTTACGAGGGTGTCCTGTATTTCCGTCAGATCCAGTTACCACCCAATCTTGCTTCATGAAATTATGAATATCTACTTCGTTCATATTGAAAGAAGCCACTCTAACATAACCTGTTTTTAGAACGTCATAAACAGCAATTTCTGGTGATAAGTTTAAAAACCGAGAGATTTCCAGTAAATCTTTTCCAACAAAAGAAGAGTCTACTGCTTTTACAATTAAGAGCTTTTCTGCACCACCACGACGGAAGATATTCTTTTTAGTTTCTTCTAAAATTTGTTGTTTTAGCTTAGGATTATTGTATCGAAAAAACAAAGAATCTTTACCACCACTTTCTGCCCAACGAGGTACAACAGCGGCTTTTAGTCCTGTTGCCGAAGCATCATACGGATATTGATTAGCAGTAACATCAACACCCTCTTCTTGTGCTTTTTCAATAAGCATTATTATGTCCTTACTTTGTTCCCAAACATCGACTCCTAAACATTTAATATGCGATATATGAATAGGTAATTTAGCCTGTCTTCCAATTTCTATAGCTTCTTCGATAGCAGGAATTAATCCAACGGTATAGGAGCTTTCATCACGTAAATGTGTGTCGTAAATACCATTGTTTTTTGAAACTGTTTTTGCTAATGCAATAACTTCTTCGGTATTGGAATAACTACCTGGAGCGTAAAACAAACCTGTAGATATACCAAGAGCACCTGCATCCATTTCTTGCTGAACAAGAGCTTGCATTTTAGTTATTTCATCTTCATTCGCTTTTCTATCACTTGTGCCCATTACTTGATTTCGCACAGTACCATGACCTACAAGTAAAACGGCATTTGTTCCAATACCATGAGTTTCGTATTTTTCTTTATATTTTGATGTTGGAAAAAAACTATCGCCATCATTCCCAACAATAACGGTTGTTATACCTTGAAATAGAAACGGGTTGTTATGAGCTTTTTCAGGCTTTTGTAAATCTCTATCGGCGTGCGTATGAGGGTCGATAAACCCTGGCGACACAATTAATCCTTTGGCATCAATAGTTTTTTTTGCCAAAATATTCACAGAACTAAAATCGCCAATAAAAATAATTCTATCATCTTTTATGGCCATAGAAACACTGCTTGGAGTTTTATCTGTTCCGTTGTAAACGATTCCATTTGTTATAAGAATATCTGCCTCAATTTTTTCTTTCGAGCAGGAAAAAATTAATATTATAACTAAGCAAAATATAACATTAGTTTTCAAACGCATTGGTTTCAATTTTATTAATTAGAATTTTCATTAATTCTGTAGCGTATACTTTTGCTTTTAGTTTAATTATTATTCTATCTACTTCATCACCATCTTCATAAGTCACAGCTTCACATCCAAACTGATTGTAGAAATAATTATAGCAGTATGGTAGCTTTTGACTTCGTTTTCTGTCTTGCACTTTAAAATGCGAATTAGTTTCTATGTTTCTAATCCAATCTGAAGTTATATATTTAGATTTGGTTTGATTTAAAGAATCTAAAACCAATAAATATGGTCCAGAATAAGAGGTATGAAAATCTATTGCGAAACGAAGCTTGTTTCCTTGTTTTATTTTATTTTCAAAATATGTTTTTGCCATTTTTGTTTCTGGTTGTGTAAAATCTTTCCAGTCTCTATTTAGATCAACACCTTTTGCATTGTGTCTCCAGTTTCCCATATCTGCTCCATCTGGATTGAATAATGGAAATGAATAAATATTGAAGTGTTCTCTGAAGTTTTTGGCGATGTTTGTATCAGATAACAGTGTTTCATAAAAGGCTTTAAAACCAATGGTGCCACCAGGAATTTCTTGCGGATGTTGTCTGGCAATTAATACTATGGCATTTTTAGTATTTTCTTTTTCCAGTTCTAAACAATAATTATTGTTGTTTAGTGTAGTTTTTCCAGCAACAATTTTGTTTAATTCTGGATGGATTTTTATTAAACTATCTACCCACCGGTAAGTGTCTTCTGTGGTTTCAATCTCTTGAGCAGCAACATATATTTTTTGAGGTGATACTTTTAGTTTAATTTTTGCTGTTCCGTTCAAAGTGTCAACCGAAATATTGTTTGGATCAATCTTTTTCCAAGACTGTCTATTAGTGCTTAATTTTGGAATATAACGATGCTTGTGCTTGCCATAATTTAATTGTATTTCAATATCTTTTTCTGATTTTGAAGTTACAGTAAATGCAAAATAAGCACTTGGATTTACGGGTTCAAAAGCCGGTGAAATGTAGGTTAAATATTCATTGTCACCTAAATTTACAACACTATCTAATCTAGCTCCTGCAAAAGATTTTTCAAAATAAACACCGTCCATTTTCTTCTCTTTTGAACAAGAAAAAAGTATGATTATTAATAGTAATAATGATATAAGATTTAGTT
>CAXBID010000150.1:0-8881 GCA_963975495.1 uncultured Flavobacteriaceae bacterium
GAAATTATTGGTAATCCTGTTTTGGTATCAACGCCATCTTTAATCAACTCACCAGCATCTGCTTTTCCTCTAAATCCATGCTCAGGGGCAAAAACTTTTTTAATATCTATATTTAATGAAAGTAATGAATCTACTAAATGCGTATAATTTCCGTCTTTCGTTTTTTGGCTTCCGTCTTTAAAAATAACACTTGTTTGATTAGCAACAATCCCAACGCGTTTGCCTTTCAGTAACGGTAAATATTCTTCTGTTTGATTTGCTCCAACAACTATTGTGCTGTCACCCTGAACTTTATTCAGAACCTCAGAATCTTTGTCAACTTCTGTCTTCTGTCTTCCAGCTTCAGACCTTGATAAGTTAGCACAAGAAATCATGACTAAAACAAATAATAAAACTGTATTTTTGAAAACATTAAACCGCATTATATAAATTGAATTACGAGTATTTTATAGCTAAACGCTTAATTGATAGTAAAGCGTATAAAAGTAGCATATCGGCACCAATAATAAAAATTGGTATTGCAGCAATTGCAATTGGTATTGTGGTAATGATGATTGCCATTGCAACAGGTATTGGTTTACAACAAAAAATTCGCGATAAAGTAGTGGCGTTTAATGGGCACGTAACTATAACAAATTACGATAGTAACAATTCACAGGAAAGTGTGTTTCCAATTTCTATAAATCAAGATTTTTACCCAGAATTTAAAGCCGTTGAAGGCATTAAACACGTTCAGGCAGTAGCAACAAAATTTGGAGTAATACGCACCGAAACCGACTTTGAGGGCGCCATTTTAAAAGGTGTAGGTAACGATTATAATTGGGACTATTTTAATGATTTTTTAATAGCAGGTAGATTGCCTTCTTTTGAAAAAAAATATAGCGAAGAGGTTTTAATATCCGAATATTTAGCAAACCGATTAGGGTTTAAATTGGGTGAAGAGTTTCAAATGTTGTTCACAAAAGAGGATGTTGAACGACCACCAAGTTTTTTAAAATGCGAAATAGTTGGTATTTATAATTCTGGTTTTCAAGATTTAGATAAGCAGTATTTAATAGGCAATATTAAACATATTCAGCGCTTAAATAAATGGGAAGACGACCAAATTGGCAACTTTGAAGTTTTTATCGACGATTATTCTGAAATTCAGCAAAAAGGCATTGAAATTTACCAAAATACCCCATCAACATTTAACACGCAAACCGTAACTGATAAATATGCTTCCATCTTCGAATGGATAAACATTTTCGATAAAAATATTTATGGCATTATTGGCATCATGATACTCGTAGCGGGCATCAACATGATAACCGCATTGTTGGTTTTAATACTAGAGCGCACCCAAATGATAGGTATTCTAAAAGCCCTAGGAAGCAACAATTGGAGCATCCGTAAACTATTTTTATACAACGCCTCATACCTCATTTTACTAGGTCTGTTTTGGGGAAATGGTATTGGTTTAGCACTCCTTTTTGCCCAAAAATACCTCAAGCTATTCCCTCTAGATCCCAGCGTATATTACGTTACCGAAGCGCCAGTTTACATCAGCGCCAGCTACATTTTAATGCTAAATATAGGCACACTCATACTCTGTTTACTCATGCTTTTGGTACCATCGTACATCATCACAAAAATATCTCCGGTAAAGGCAATTCGTTTCGATTAATTATTTTGGGCGTTACCTAAAGGTCGGGCTTTCAGCTATATCTTTCTGCGAAGCAATCCTGAACTTGTTTCAGGATATCAATTATCAATATACTTCTCGTTTCAAAAATAGTTAAAGTTCTAAGAGCTTCCCACAAAGGATGCCGCATCAATCCCTAACGCAAACCAGTCCGCCAAATTTAAGTTTCAACCTTGGGTTAGTTACCTCTTGCTATTAGATGCCGTAGCAGTGAGAAAGTCCTTCCCTTAGGTAAGGGTTTAGCAAGAGCCTTACCTTTTACTAAACTCAATAACCTCTAAATTATCAATCTTACTACCATCAATAGTAAAGCGCAACATCGTTCGTGTTTTATGAAATCCATGTTTACCAACCGCACCAGGGTTCATATGTAACACATTTAATTTCTTATCGGGCATGACCTTTAAAATATGCGAATGCCCACAAATAAAAAGCCTTGGAGGATTTGCTCTAATTTCATCACGTACCCGAACGTTATAAGCTTTGGGATAGCCGCCAATATGTGTCATCCAAACATCTACATCTTCACACATAAAACGATTGTTTTCTGGGAACTCCATGCGCACTTTGGTATTATCAATATTTCCATAAACAGCTTTAAGGGGCTTTAGTTTTTTGATGGCATCGGTAACTTTTAAATCACCAATATCGCCCGCATGCCAAACTTCATCAGCTTGTTTCACATATTTTAAAATGTCCTTATCAATATAACTATGTGTATCAGAAAGCAGTAATATTTTTGTCACTTGTGCTGAATTTATTTCAGTATCTCTACGTTAAACTTTAGTTGGTAAAGTTATAGATAATTGTTTTAATATATTATGATGTGATGATGAAGAATTCTTCTTGACTTTGCCAGAAAAAAACGATAACTTCGTTTAACTTCTGATATAAGTCATTAAAACAATTTCATATCATGAGAATTACCATTAATTTAAACAAACCTATAAAACTGAATGAAACTTTATAAATACAGACCAATATCTGAATTCCTTTATAAAGAACTTCATTACCAAGAATTGTACTTTGCAGCTTATGATGAATTAAATGCCCCACTGGATTTAAGCGCAAGTATTGATTATTTTCCTAAAAAATCAGAGGAGTTGGAATTTTTGGTTTACACAATAGTAAAATCCGATTTTCAATTAGAAGATAAGTCAGAAGAATATCTTAAAAATGAACGCTTAAAAATTAAATTTTGGCGTGACGAAAAGCGAGTACAATCCTTTTGTAAAACTTTGTTCAATAAACTTGTAGGTAAAACAGAAAAACCTATAAAAATAAATTTAGAAGAAGTTCTAGATGCAATAGAATGGGCTTGTAATAAAGAATCTTTGGATTTTAAATTTGACCATTCCAAGATAAAAAAAGAAATTAATAGGCTAACCTTAAAATTTCTAAAAAACAGCCATGTGACTTGTTTTTCTGCAACTAACGAAAACCAATTAATGTGGTCGCATTATGCAAGTAGCCATAGAGGAATTTGTTTGGAGTTTGATTTAAAAAATGAAGGAGCTTTTCCATACCTTCTAGAAGGTAAGAGAGAAAAAAATTACGAGAAATTTACAGAAAGAATTTCTAAATGGGACACCAGCCAATCAACAGTCTTTTGGGACAGATTAAAAAGGGTTCGTTATGAAAAAGAACATCCACATATCAACTTTTTTGAGTTTGCGCAAGTTTTCAATAACGAACACGACTGCGATTTAATAGGTTTATCAAAACCTTGGACACATTATTTTGCTCACGAATTAGAGATGGCTTTTTCTCAAAAACTTTTAGCTTGGGAATACGAGGAAGAATGGAGAGCAATAGAAATAAATTTTGACGAACCTAAAATACCTGAAGATAGAATTCGCAAATACCCAATTGAAGCCCTTTCGGGAGTATATTTTGGTCTCAAAACAACCGACAATGTTAAAAATCGAATTTATAAAATAATTGAACCGAAAAATAAAGAAGTAGAATTTTATCAATCAAAACTGAATGATAAGAATGAATTAGAATTTGTAATATGGTATTATGAAGAATAAAAAACTAATGGCAACACCGTGAAAATAATTGCATGGTTCTAGCCTACTTGGAAAATCCCACGGATTTTCCTCTGGTTCGTTCCATTTGTAGTAAGTTAGTTGCTTGCACACGCAACTATCCTTACACATAAACGTTAAACGAACCACTCCAAAAAATAAAATACCTTTCTTTTAAAAACTAAAACTACAAATATTTGCGTTAGGGATTGCAGCGGCATCCTTTTTTAAAAACAATAACTAGAAAAATTTATTTAGAATTTCCATTTAACAGATAGCCACGTCCTTCGTCCTCGCTATGTCGTTTAAAAAAGATATAGCGAAAAGCCCGACCCTTGGGTAACGCCCAACTTTTCGATACTATTTCAAAAAAAATCAAAATCACTCAAAATGACACGATATCTTTTAATATATAATTAAGATACCAGTATTCGCAAGATTAACAAATCTATCTATCTTTGTTGTTTCACAAAAGTATTAAAACAAATTGCGATATTTTATAGAACTTTCTTATAATGGCAGTGCGTATCATGGTTGGCAAAATCAACCCAATGCGCTATCAGTACAAGAAGTTACAGAAAAAGCATTATCAACATTATTAAAAACGTCTATTTCTATAATGGGAGCAGGCAGAACAGATACCGGTGTGCACGCTAAACAAATGTTCGCTCATTTTGATTATGAAAATGATTTAGATGCTACCGATTTAGTTTTTAAATTGAATTCCTTTTTACCCAAAGATGTTGTTATTCATGATATTTTTAAAGTAAAAGAGGAAGCCCATTCCCGTTTTAATGCCATTAGTAGAACTTACTTGTACAGGATCGCATTAAAAAAGAATGCATTTACCAATAACGACACCTTTTATGTGAGACAGACTTTAGATATTGAAAACATGATGGAAGCCACTAAAATTTTATTTCAGTATAAAGATTTTCAATGCTTTTCAAAAAGCAATACCGATGTAAAAACGTATCATTGTAACATAATGAAAGCGGAGTGGATTTTGGTAAATAACGAGTTGCAATTCACAATTAAAGCAGATCGGTTTTTACGAAATATGGTAAGAGCCATAATAGGTACACTTATTAATATTGGTTTAGGTAAAATTGCGGTTGATGATTTACATACCATCATAAAATCTAAAAATAGGAGTGAAGCTGGATTTTCAGTACCGGCACATGCCCTATATTTAACAGCGGTACAATACCCTAATGATATCAAGATATAAATGATAAAAAAAAAGGAGAACATATTTGACGTAGATTTATTTAAGCGTCTTTTTCAATATATAAAACCTTATAAACGAGTGTTTTTCGGACTCACTATATTGGTTGTATTATTAGCAGTGTTTTCAGCAATAACACCTCTTATTACTAGGTATGCCATCGATGATAGTGTGTCGAATAAAGAGTCTAAGGATTTTTTGTTTTACATACTTTTAATGCTGGGTGTTTTAATTCTGCAAACGGTCTTTCAATTACTATTTATTTTTTATGCCGCTTGGTTAGGACAAAATTTAGTAATGGATGTTCGGGTAAAACTGTTTAACCATTTACTTCAATTTAAAATGAAGTATTATGATAATTCATCAGTTGGCGTATTAATAACAAGGGCTGTAACCGATATGGAGCGAATTGCTGATATTTTCGGGCAAGGTTTATTTATGATAATTAGAGATATACTAACCATGCTGGTTGTGTTTGGTTTCATGGCGTTTACCGATATTAAATTAAGTTTAATTGTACTTATAATGCTGCCTTTACTATTATATGCCACAAGGGTTTTTCAAAAGTATATGAAAAAGGCTTTTGAGGAAGTACGTAATGAAGTCTCTAATTTAAATTCTTTTGTGCAGGAGCGTTTAACGGGCATGAAAATATTACAGCTATTTGCTCGTGAAAATATTGAATCTGAAAAATTTAAAATTATAAATGAGCGCCATAAAAAAGGTTGGTTAAAAACGGTTTGGTACAACTCTATATTTTTTCCAATCGCAGATTTATCGGCATCCATAGCCATAGGTTTGGTAGCTTGGTATGGCGGCTTAAGTGTTGTTTTAGATGGTATTGTTACACAAGGTGTTTTAATAGCGTTTATCATGTATATCCCCATGTTGTTCAGGCCACTAAGGCAAATAGCTGATAAGTTTAATACGCTACAAATGGGAATGGTTGCAGCAACACGAGTGTTTAAAGTTATAGATACAACATCCCAAATAGACGATACTGGAACTTATATTGCAGAACATTTTAAGGGCCAAATAAAATTTGACAATGTTCATTTTAGTTATGTTGAGGATGAAACGGTTTTAAAAGGTGTTTCTTTTGATGTAAACCAAGGGAATACGGTGGCTATTGTAGGTGCAACAGGGGCAGGAAAATCGACGATAATAAATTTATTGAATCGTTTTTACGAGATAGACAGAGGTGTTATTTCCATTGATGGTATGGATATAAAGGAGGTCACATTATCATCTTTACGAACTCAAATCGCAGTCGTATTACAAGATGTATTCTTATTTGCTGATACCATTTTAAGCAATATCACATTAAATCATCCTGAAATTACTGAAGAAGTAGTTGTTCAAGCAGCAAAAGATATCGGTATTCACGATTTTATATCAAGTTTGCCTAATGGGTATCATTATAACGTTAAGGAACGTGGGGTGATGTTATCTTCTGGTCAGCGTCAGCTCATTTCATTTTTAAGAGCTTATGTCACCAATCCAAGTATTTTAGTTTTGGATGAAGCAACGTCTTCGGTCGATTCGTATTCAGAACAACTCATCCAAAATGCTACTGATAAAATAACCAAAGGAAGAACCTCTATTGTTATTGCTCACCGTTTGGCTACTGTAAAGAAAGCAGATAAAATTATTGTTATGGATGCTGGTGAAATTGTAGAACAAGGTACACATGACGAACTTCTTAAAAAGGAAAATGGATATTATAGAAATTTGTATGAGGTACAGTTTTTACAAGAAGAGGTGGCTTAATGTTTTCTTATTTTGGAGCAAAATCTTGTAAATTAATAGTATCAGTTAGCATAAGTGTAATAAGACCTACGACTACAAGGCCTATATAAGTTATGAAGAATAGTAACGAAAACATAAGAATTTTAAGTACGGGTTGCGGGTACATCCATGGCTCTGCGAGGATAGTTGGTTTCAAGAAATTCTTTTAGTCACCTTTGCGCCACATTCAAAACAAAATTTCTGACTGTTTAACAATTCTGTTTGACAGTTTTTACAGGGCATTAATTAAGATCTTTTTTAATCATGGTATTTAATTGGGCACTATCTTCAAAAACAACAAATTCACCATCTTTAAAATAGGAGATATGTCCTGTTTCTTCACTAACAGCTAAAGCTAAAGCATCTGTTTTTTCGGTAATACCTATGGCGGCTCTGTGGCGTAATCCAAAACGTTGTGGGATATTTTTTTCATTGTTAACAGGAAGAATGACACGCGTTGCCTTTACAATATTATTACTAACAATAATAGCCCCATCATGTAATGGACTATTTTTAAAAAAGATACTTTCTATGATGGGTTGCGTCACTTTTATGTTCATTTCGTCTCCAGAAGACGCTAAAAAATCAAGATTATTGTTACGTTCAAAAACAATAAGAGCTCCTGTTTTGGACATCGACATTTTATTGCAAGCCGAAATTATAGCGTCAACATCGGTTTCGTCACTAGTTTCGGTTTTTAGAAAGCTAAATTGTCTTAAAAATTTACGTCGCCTGTTAAAATTAGTGGAGCCCACCATCAATAAAAACTTTCGTATCTCAGGTTGAAACACAACAATTAAAGCAATGATACCTACTTTCATAAAACCTCCAAAAATACCTGTAAGGAGTTCCATTTCAAGAAAACTTGTAAGTTTCCAAACCAAGTAAATAATGATGATCCCAATAAAAATATTGATAGCTACAGTACCTTTAACCAGTTTATAAATGTAGTAGAGTAGTAGTGCCACTAAAATAACATCTATTATATCTACAACCGAGAATTTTAAAAGGTCTCTAAAAATTTCCAAAGGCAATGGGTTTTTGTAAATTTAGTAAAAAAGGGTTAATTATAAATGAATTCATGATTTGATATAACAACATTTTGTAAATCCAAGTTTGACATCATAGATTTAAGTGAAATATAATCTTGAAAGCTTAAAATCTGATTAAAATTTAACACAATTTCTGCTTTCATATCCTTATCAATCAAATTTTTAAGCTCAAAAATTAAATTGGATTGATTCGTTTTTTTGGAAATTAGATAATCAGTGAATCCCATAATTTCAATATTTTTTAATGAATGATATATTATACTGAATCTTATGTTTTCTGGAATATTTGAAGTTTTCGCAAAGTATTCACCTGCTGGTTCATCATGATAGGCCACATCCGTAAACTCAATAAACCCTAAGTTTTTTCTACTGGTATCATTGCAAGTAAAATAGTTTTTGGCGTTTTTGTTTTTATGACTTGAATTAGATTTTTTTTCTTGTAGAAACTTAATATGAGGAATAACTTGTTTTAGTGTTAAGCGTTTATCAATATTTAATAACCAGTTTGTAGTGCTAATCAGGTTTTTCCGGTTAAGTTCAACACTATCTTTTTGGGTTTCATCGTAAAACAAATAAGCAGCCGAAACATCGTTTATTTCTGTAATTTCAGAATGGCTTACTTGGGGCAATTGAATCACTTTTTCATTTCCGCAGGAAAACAAAAAAAGTGTAATTATTAATAAAATATAATATCTCATTTTTTTCTTAACGACTTAACGACTTAACGACTTAACGACTTAACCAAAGTAACACATTCCATAGCTTCTTTAACATCATGAACTCTTAAAATGGAAGCTCCTTTTTGTAGTGCCACAGTATTTAAAACCGAAGTGCCATTTAAAGCTTCTTTAGCTGAGGTATCCAATCTTTTATAAATCATCGACTTTCTAGAAACACCAACCAATATAGGTTTTTCAATCATTTTGAATAATTCTAATTTATTCAATAATTCAAAATTCTGTTCTAAAGTTTTTGCAAAACCAAAACCAGGATCAATAATGATATCAATAATACCTAAAGCTTTTACTGCTTTAATCCGTTCAGAAAAGTAATAAATAATGTCTTTTACTAAATTATCATAATTTGTATCTTGTTGCAT
>CAXBID010000151.1:0-8762 GCA_963975495.1 uncultured Flavobacteriaceae bacterium
TATTAGGACTTGTTAATGTACCACCAATATTTGCTGTTACAGGAATGGTAATATTTTTAGCTTCTTCAGTATCAATTTTACCTATTAAACGGTTTATGTCACTACCTAAATATTTTGCTGGAACATTAAAAACGGCACTGTAATCTAAGGTTTTATCGAAACCGTGAGATCCAGAAAAGGTAATCGCAATATCTTCATATTTTAAATCAAAAGGTTTTACACTTACTTTTCCGTTTGCAAAGGTTAAGCTTGTTTTTAAATCTTTTAAATTCAATTTACTAAAATCAATAAAACTCAAAGCGCCTTCTAGTTTATTAAATAATTCACCCTTATTGGCATTGACTTGAGTGGTTAAAAGTTCGGCTAAAGCGTTACCTGACACTGTACTTAAGTCTGGTGAAAATTCGTTATCCAATTCGCCTGAAAGATTAAGTGTTGTGTTGAACTTTCCCTGCAATAATTTAGCAATAGGCGCTAAGTTTTGGAGTAATTCTAAATCCTTAAACGATTTTGCAATATCAAATCCATCAGCACCTAAGTTTAAATTGAACGTTGGTTTTTCGTTTTTTGTTGAAATATCACCAGAAACAGACAAGGCACCATCAAATATACTAGACTTCATATTTTGAAGTGCTACTTGCTGGTTTCTTATATATAAGGTTCCTGAAACAGCTTTCAAATTTAAATTATCATAAACCACGGTTTTAGCATTCGCATTTATTTCGCATTCAAGGAAAGCAGGAATTTTTAATGATTCTTCATCCGTTGTTGTTTTGTTATCTGTTGAAGTTTTTTCGTCTGCCGTCATAAAATCACTGACTTTAAACAGATTTGAGTTTACATTAAAGCTTCCTTTAAGGGTGTTATCACTTAATAAGAAACCAAGTAAATTATTTATGGTTCCTGTGGCATTCAAATCGCTATCACCAGTTTTTGCCTTAAAAGTATTTAATGAAACCGTTCCAGGGTTAAACGTTATTTGTGCTTCAGAAATATGAACAGGGTTTATAATATCTTCAGAAGAAAACACAAAATCGGTAATACTCGCAGAGCCATTATTTTTAATACGTTCATAAGCATTGGTTTCAATCGCATCCATATCAAAAGATGTATTTAATTTCCCTTTTAAAATGCCGCTCAACGTATTTTCTAATTCAATAGGATATACTTTTGTAATGTTACCTAAATTTAGAACACCATCAATATGGGCATTAACCAACATATTTTTTGTGATGTTTTTTAAAGTAGCCGAAGATTTAAAAACATCATCATCAACCTTAAAATTAAGGGTTTTAATATCAATATAAGTGTCATCAGCTTTACCTGTTGTATTTTTTATTTCGGTATTTATGGTGATGTTATTTACACGTTTTGGTAAATCTGGATATTTAAACGAGGCGTTATTTGAGGTAATGTTAATATCTAAATTCGGAATGGTTTCATCGGTTACCATACCTTTAATAATACCTTTTACTTTAAAATCGCCTGTAGTTTGTACGTCTTCAATATTTTTAGAATATTCCTCTGGAATGACGGCTAGGAAATTTTTAAAATCAGATTCAGGGTTTTCAAAAGTGATGTCAATCTCTTGTCCGTTTTCCAACAGTTGTACATAGCCTTGAAACTCTAAAGGTAATTGATTAATAAAACCTTTATTATCTTTAAACGTGTATTTACTGTTGTTTAAATCTAAACCAATTAGCGCATCTAATTTTACAGGATTATTGTTTAAATAATTTGTGCTATCGATACTTATGCTCACATTCGCTTCACTTTTTGTATTTAATTCGGACGCTTCCGCGGAAAATATACCGTGCCCTTCATGGTTAAGCTCAGTTACGTAAATTGTAGTGTTTGAAACTTCATCCAAATATGTTAAAGCACTTTTATTTATTTTATAATCTTCTAAACTGAAAGAGAAATTATTAGTTTCAGTTTCAGCGGAAGCGTTATTATCTTCTTTTGCAATATCGTAATTATTGTTTCCGAATTTATCGGTTTTTAACGTTAACAGTGCTTCATCAATGTTTATGGAATTTATAACAATGGGGCCTTCATCAGCTTTTTTGAATAATTCCTTAACCGACATGGTGAAGGCAATATTTTTTGAAGTCGCTAAAATTTCATTTTCAAAAGGCTTGAAATTGGTAATTTTTAAATCGCTTACAGCAACATGTGCCTGCGGAAAGCTTCTGATAAAACTTAAACTCACATCACTAAACTCCACTTTAGCATTTACGTTCTCGTTTATAAAACGTTTTACCATGTCTTTAATTTGCCCCTGAAAAGCAAATGGAATGGCAATCAATAATGCGATGAATATAAGTAAAGTGATTCCAATAATTTTTAATGCTTTCTTCATAAAAAAACGTGTTTATATAAATATACGAGAGTGTTTGTGTTTAAGCCCAAGTAAATAAAAAGTTTAATATAAATTTAACCTAAGAGCAAATAATATTGACGCAAATCATTAAAGCAAATCTATCTCCTCATTTACTTTTAAATTAAAACGTTTTCTGAATAAATAAACACCCAGATATAAAAAGGGTGTGTCACTGGCTGCAACAATAACTTTAAAAAGAAAACCACTAACCAATAATCCTTTAAAATTTACCCAATCAATAATACCAAAAGAGCATAATAAAAACACAATAGTAAAGGTATCTACAAACTGAGAAAACCAAGTAGAGAAGTTATTTCTTAACCATAAATGCTTCCCTTTGGTAAGGCGTTTCCAGAAATGATAGATTTGAATATCTACAAACTGAGCAAATAAATAAGTGAGCATACTTGCAAATACAGCAATCGCCGAATTTCCAAAAACCGTTTTAAACATATCATCATTAACATAGGACCATGATGTGGCGGGCACCATATTAGCGGTGTAAATAATTAAAAGCGAAAATAAAGAAGCAAAAATACCAGTAACTACTACGTCATTAGCACGTTTTTTACCATAAATTTCACTAATTAAATCGGTGATTAAAAAAGTTATTGGATAGGGTAAAATACCAACGGAGATTTCAAAAAGCTTGCTTCCAAAAATTTCAATATCAAACGGGTACCAATAAAAAAACTTTTGAAAAATAAGATTTGAAACCACTAGAGAGGTGATGAATAAAGCGCCCAAAAGGATGTAAATACGTTGGGCAGCAAGTTTGTCTTTTAAAGTCATGCAACAATTGTGAATAAATAGGCCGTGTAAATATAAAGGAATAAAAATTGTTTTACTTATTTTGCTTCCGCTTATGACAAAACCAACAACATTCCATATTGCCTTGGGAAGCAATAAAGGTGATAAATTTAAAAATCTACAAAACGCTGTTGATTTAATACACGAGCGCGTTGGGAACATAAAACTGATTTCGAAAGTGTATAAATCGCCTGCTTTTGGTTTTGAAGGTGATGATTTTTTAAACTGTTGTTTGGTTTTAGAAAGTTATTTAGAACCCAAAACGGTGCTTAAAACTTTACTAGCTATTGAAACATCTTTAGGGCGCATTAGAAAAAAAAAGAATACTTACGAAGCCAGAACCATTGATTTGGATATTATTTTAGCTGAAGATACTATTATTGACACAAAAACCCTTCAAGTGCCACATCCTGAAATGCAAAAACGCAAGTTTGTGTTAATGCCTCTTAACGATATAGCTTCTAAAGTTAAGCACCCAAGATATAATAAAGAGGTTGGTGTTTTGTTGACTGAATGTGAAGATAATTCGGTTTTAGAGCCCATTAACATTTGGCTGAAAAACCCGAGTAAAGGGTTCAACTTTTCTAAATTTAATTACATAGCTATTGAAGGCAATATTGGTGCAGGAAAAACCAGTTTAGCTAGCAAGATTGCTCACGATTTTAATGCGAAATTGATTTTAGAACGCTTTAAGGATAATCCGTTTTTACCGAAATTTTATGAAGATGCACAGCGCTATGCGTTTCCTTTAGAGATGTCTTTTTTAGCAGATCGCTACCAACAAATCTCAGACGATTTATCGCAACTGGATTTATTTAAAGATTTTATTGTGAGTGATTACGATGTGTTTAAATCACTTATATTTTCTAAAATAACCTTACAGGAAGATGAGTTTAAACTCTACCGAAAGCTGTTTTATTTAATGTATAAAGATTTGCGAAAGCCCGATTTGTATGTGTATTTATACCAAAACACAGAACGTTTACAAGAAAATATTAAAAAACGCGGTCGCGATTATGAGCAGAATATTAAAAAAGACTATTTAGAAAAAATCAATGCTGGTTATTTAGAGTTTTTAAAATCTCAAACCGATTTTAATGTAAAAATTATTGATATTTCTGATAGAGATTTTATTGAGAGTCGAGCCGATTATTTATGGGTTTTGAATGTTATTAGCAATGGATCCTCGAATGATTAAGTTAGTATTTTACCTTATCCCGTAGTTTCATCAGAGGCACTTCAAAATATTTATAAATCAAAATAGAGAGCATGATGGTTAAGAACCAAAAAATAAAATATTTGGTTACTCGTCTTTTGTGTTGTGGGTTTTTAGCCATTCTTCCCCATCTTTATCTACAAAGAAATCCATCCAAACATAGTACATTTCGTTATCGGCATTCACGCTCACCGAGTGGCTTGAACCGCGTGGAATATGAAGCAATGAATAAGCTGGGAAATCAACCTGTGCCTCATCGGCATACACTATGGTTTGGTTGTTGGTAAGTCCTAAAAACAACTGTTCCAGCATGCCGTGTACATGGGCCCCTACTTTGTCTGGGCCAATGGTTTTTACGGTGCCCATGGCTACCCTCGGGATGTATTTATTGGGCAATATGGTTCTACTTGTAGTTTGTGGACTTTTAATGGGTTCGGTGTACGATTTGCAATCCGTAAATTTCTTGAAATACATCTTATCAATGTTTTCTTTTGGGAAGGTTTTAATGTCCTCTTTATCGAGTTCCGTCTGAAAAACAGATATTTTAAGGAAATGCAGGGTGTCGTTTTCAACGGGCTTAAAGCTAATGCCTTCCACATTGTTGGGCAGCATAATGGTTTCCGGTACTATGTCGTAAGTTTCGCCTCCCGAAGTTAGTTTGCCATAACCCTTTATAAATAGATATATGGTTTTGTGGGCAGCATCAATTTCCGCCATTTGGGTAATAGCGCTGGTAATGGTAACATGCTCTGAGGTTACTCCAGGAATTTCATTGGCCAAAATAGTTTTATGCTGTTCTTGTTGGGAGGGTGATAATTTCATTTCAAGGAACTCTATTGGGATTTCTTGGGAAAAAGCTACGGTTACCGTAAAAAGAATCGTAGTGATAATATGAAAAATAATCTTTATTTTCATTTTTTATGATTTTAGAAAGAAGTGTTTTTGCTTGTGAAAATTGAAAGGACTAAGTTAATATTTTAAAATACATCCACCGATTTTAAAGTGAAAATAATTGAGGTTTCTATTGAAAGTTATTTGTAGAAGTGAGCGTATTGACACAAAAAAGAGGAGGCTGTAAGGCGGTAAAATTCATTCGGAAAAATATTGAACACGAATTTTTCAACTGCAATAAATGCTTTATTAATGAAAATGGAACCGTTTAAAATATTTGATATAAGGTGGTAAGCAAGCGTCCTTTGTTGTTTTTCTGAATATGCTCGTTTAATATTTTTTCTTCCTTAATTTTCAATAAGAAAGGGGATGCTAATACATCTACTCCGCTGTTTTGTTTTATCCGTATGCCTTGTCCGGCAATGATGTCTTTGTTCGGGATAAAGTTGCCCAATGGCAGATGTTCAGTGAGAATGGCGTATTTATAAATGCCCATTTTATTGATGACCTTGTGGATTTCGGCATTCGATAAGTGCTGCAATACTTGACGCAGAATGATGCAATCTGCTGGCGGGAGTTCATCTTTGGAAATATCCAAACAAAAAAATTCCAAATGGTCTTCTTTATAAAGGTTTTTGTTTCTATTAATGAGGTTTTCAACAATATCTATTGCAATGTAGGTTTTGGAGTATTTAGTAAGGTGTTTTCCAATATTAAAATCGCCACAGCCTAAATCGCAGACTGTTAAAGAATTATTATGAGATTCTAAAAATGTAATAACTGTTTCTAAATACGAATTTATGATTTTTGAATCATATGAGCCGAAACCAGAATAAAAATCAAACTCTTTTCCACCCCAAAGATTCATCTCATATATCTGGTTCATCACATCTCTGGTAGGCCAAGGTTTCTTTGCTTTTTTAATCATTTATTTTGATTGTCTTTTGTTAAGCATCAAGTTAAATTGTTAACAAAGTTTATAATATTTTGTCATTCCTGCCTTTCGTCTTCGCTCATGATGAACTTAGGCAGGAATGACAAATAACAACTTCGTACTTCTAACTTCGTACTTCTAACTTCGTAAAAACATCCCAAACCACAACGCCACAACTCACCGAAATATTTAAAGAATGTTTGGTGCCAAACTGGGGTATTTCAATCACTATATTACTTGCGTTAACTACGTTTTGTGATACCCCTTTTACTTCGTTACCAAAAACGAAGGCGTATTTGCTGTTGGGTTCAACGGTAAAATCATTTAGCTTAACAGCATTTTCAGCTTGTTCAATTGAGCAAATTATTATGTTTTCAGCTTTTAATTTTTCAATTAAATCAAGTGTGCTTTCAATATATTCCCAATCTATGGTATCAGTGCTTCCTAATGCGGTTTTATGAATATCTTTATGTGGTGGTGTTGCCGTAATACCACACAAATAAATTTTTTCAATTAAAAACGCATCACTCGTTCTAAACACCGAACC
This sequence comes from uncultured Flavobacteriaceae bacterium, assembly GCA_963975495.1. Taxonomy (GTDB): domain Bacteria; phylum Bacteroidota; class Bacteroidia; order Flavobacteriales; family Flavobacteriaceae; genus CAXBID01. Next base: position 6,782 of record CAXBID010000151.1, read on the forward strand.
AATATTGTTTAAACTTCTAACATTATCAAGAATAATAATAATAGGTGTTTTTTTAGCTTGTTTAAAAGCATCCACAGTTAATCTGTCCAGTTCGCTGTTTTTAAGTTTGCGCATGAATAATCTTTGTTTTTTTCATTCCCGCAAAGGCGGGAATCTCACCAATCTTTTAAGTCATTGCGAGAATGAGGGACGAAACAATCTGTAAAATCAAAAGATTCTTCACTTTGTTCTGAATGACAATTATTGTTGAAATCTCGTTTTAATTGTAAATAACTTCTAATAGTTAGATTTCAAAAAAAATCAAAATATAAGTATATTAGCAAACTTACTAATTTTTATAAAACAACAAAGCTTTTTACCCTGCCCGAGTAAGAGTCCCCTTTGGGGGTTAGGGGGCTAAAACTATGAAAAAAGTAACCCCGTTAATGAAACAGTACAATGCCATTAAGGTAAAGTATCCTGATGCGCTATTATTGTTTCGTGTGGGCGATTTTTACGAAACCTTTGGAAGCGACGCTGTAAAGGCTGCTGGTATTTTAGGTATTATCTTAACCAAACGTGGTGCTGGTAGCGAAAGCGAAACCGAGTTGGCAGGATTTCCGCACCATTCCTTAAACACCTATTTGCCCAAATTGGTAAAGGCCGGTGAGCGCGTTGCTATTTGCGACCAACTTGAAGATCCAAAACTCACCAAAACCATTGTAAAACGTGGTGTTACCGAATTGGTGACGCCCGGTGTGGCTTTTAATGATGAGGTTTTAGTGTCAAAATCCAATAACTTTTTATGCTCGGTGTATTTTGATAAAAAATATATTGGTATTTCGTTTTTGGATATTTCAACGGGCGAATTTTTAACAGCTCAGGGCAATGCGGAATACATTGATAAGCTGTTGCAAAATTTTAGTCCGAGCGAAGTTTTGGTCTCCAAACAAAAACGCGCCCTGTTTAATGAAGCCTTTGGCGACGATTTCCATACGTTTTATTTGGAAGATTGGGTCTATCAAACCGATTATGCTTACGAAACATTGATAAAACACTTCGATACAAAAACTTTGAAAGGCTTTGGTATTGAAGATTTGTATGAAGGTATTATAGCATCGGGTTCTATCCTGCATTATTTAGGTGAAACACAGCATCATAAATTACAGCACATAACATCAATTTCTAGAATTGCTGAAAATGATTATGTTTGGATGGATAAGTTCACCATTAGGAATTTAGAGCTTTATAATTCTACTAATAATAATGCGGTTACCCTTTTAAGTATTATTGATAAAACTATTTCGCCTATGGGTGGAAGATTGTTAAAACGTTGGTTGGCATTACCGCTTAAAAGTTTAGATAAAATTAAACAGCGTCATGAGGTAGTTAGTTTTTTAACCAAAGAGAATACAACGCTTCGGAAGATTCAAAACCACATCAAACATATTGGTGATTTAGAACGACTTATTTCCAAAACAGCTACGGGAAAAGTAAATCCGCGTGAAGTCATTCAGCTTAAAAATTCTTTGGAAGCTATTGTGCCCATAAAATCATTAGCTTCGAATTGTGATAATGAATCACTTAAAATTATTGGGGATACGCTTCAAAGTTGCGATGTGCTTCGAGAGAAAATAAAGGAAACCTTAAATGAAGATGCGCCCGTAAATGTGTTAAAAGGAAACACGATTTCTTCTGGGTTTTCTTCTGAATTAGATGAGTTAAGAGGCTTATCAAAATCGGGTAAAGATTACCTCGATAATATGCTTGAGCGCGAAAGTGAGCGAACAGGTATTACCTCGCTTAAAATAGCATCAAATAACGTATTTGGGTATTATATTGAAGTTCGGAACACCCACAAGGACAAAGTTCCTGAAGAGTGGGTCCGTAAACAAACTTTGGTAAGTGCCGAACGCTATATTACTGAGGAACTTAAAGAATATGAAGCTAAAATTTTAGGGGCTGAAGAACGTATTCTAGCTATTGAACAGCAATTGTTTTC
>CAXBID010000152.1:0-8752 GCA_963975495.1 uncultured Flavobacteriaceae bacterium
GACAAGATAAAGCAGTTAAAGAAGCAGCGTATACATGGATGGAACATTGTGATTACATGACTTACATGTTGGTAGATAATCAAGATTTAAAATCGTTTAAACGTAGTCGTTGTGCTGCAGGACACAAAGCCATGTGGCACGAGAGCTGGAATGGTTTACCTGCGGAAGCATTCTTAACACAACTAGATCCTTATTTAGCAGAATTAAGAGGAAATCTTTACAGCGAAACCTATACATCAGATGAAATTGCAGGACATTTAAATCAAGAATGGGCAGATAAATTAGGTTTAACAACCAATACAGTAATTGCTGTTGGTACCTTTGATGCGCATTCTGGAGCAGTTGGTGCAAAAGTAGATAAACACGCATTGGTTCGTGTTATGGGAACTTCAACCTGTGACATTATGGTTGCAGATGAAGAGGTAATTGGCGCAAATTGTGTAAAAGGTATTTGTGGTCAAGTTGATGGTTCGGTTATTCCAGGATTTATTGGCTTAGAAGCTGGTCAATCTGCATTTGGAGATGTGTTGGCGTGGTTTAAAAATGTATTGTCATGGCCAATTGATAATTTAGTGATGAAATCTTCAATTCTATCAGAGGATCAAAAAGAGAAACTTCAAAATGAAATAGAAGCTAATTTTATAAGAACTTTAGCGAGTCAAGCTGAAAAAATTCCATTAGAAGAGGCTGTGCCAATTGCTTTAGATTGGGTAAACGGAAGAAGGACACCTGATGCAAACCAAGAACTAAAAGCGGCTTTTACAGGTATTTCATTAGGAACGAAAGCACCACATATTTTTAAAGCATTGGTTAATGCGATTTGTTTCGGATCTAAAATGATAGTAGATCGTTTTGAAGATGAAGGAGTAAAAATAGATACGGTTATTGGCATTGGAGGTGTGGCAAGAAAATCACCATTTATAATGCAAACCTTGGCCAATGTGCTAAACATGCCAATAAAGGTAGCAGAATCCGATCAAGCACCAGCCTTAGGGGCAGCTATTTATGCTGCAGTAGCAGGCGGCATTTATGATAATGTTGTTGAGGCTAGCAAAGTTATGGGAAGCGATTTCGAAGCTGAATATTTCCCACAATCCAATCAAGTAAAAATCTATGCAAACTTTATGGAAGACTATAAAGCTTTAGGGCAGTTTGTAGAAGAATCTATAAAATCAAAATAATATGAGTTCTAAGTATAAATTTCTAAAAGAAGAATGCTATGAAGCCAACATGCAGCTAAATGAACTGGGCTTAGTCGTGTATACATTTGGAAATGTAAGTGCCGTAGATAGGGCTGATGCCGTATTTGCTATTAAGCCAAGTGGTATACCATATGAAATATTAAAACCTGAAAATATTGTTATTGTCGATTTCGATAATAACATTGTTGAAGGTAAAAAACGTCCATCTTCAGATACTAAAACGCATTCTTATTTATATAAAAACTGGGATGATATTGGTGGTATAGCTCATACACATGCGAAGTTTTCTTGCGCATGGGCTCAAGCACAGAAAGATGTCCCTATTTTGGGAACAACGCATGCAGATCATTTAACTGCTGATATACCTTGTGCACCATCAATGCGAGATGAATTGATAGAAGGGAATTACGAACATAACACAGGGATTCAAATTTTAGATTGTTTTAAAGACAAAAAATTATCGCATAAAGAAGTTGAAATGATTTTAATAGGAAATCATGGGCCTTTCACTTGGGGAAAAGATGCCGCTAAAGCAGTATACAACAGTAAAGTCTTAGAAGTGGTGGCAGAAATGGCGTATTTAACACTTCAAATAAGTCCCAATGCACCACGATTAAAAGATTCATTAATAAAAAAACATTATGAACGTAAGCATGGTAAAGATGCTTATTACGGACAGTAAAGACTAAAACAGATGATAGATATATCTAAAAAGGAAATATGGTTTATAACAGGAAGCCAACATTTATACGGACCTGAAACGTTAGCTCAAGTGGCTAAAAATTCTGCTGAAATTGTAAAAGCATTGGATGCTTCTGACGCTATCCCTGTAAAAGTAGTCATTAAACCAACGGTTAAGACAACAGAGGAAATTTATGAAACACTAACAGCAGCTAATCACGCAGATAATTGCATAGGTATAATTACTTGGATGCATACGTTTTCACCTGCAAAAATGTGGATTAGGGGTTTAACAGCACTTCAAAAACCTTTGTGTCATTTGCATACACAATTCAACAGAGATATTCCTTGGGGTTCAATTGATATGGATTTTATGAACCTTAATCAATCCGCGCATGGAGATAGAGAATTTGGGTTTATGGTAAGCAGATTGCGTAAAAATAGAAAGGTTGTGGTTGGGCATTGGTCTGAAGAGTCTGTTCAAAAAAATATAGGGGATTGGACCCGTGTTGCTTCAGCTTGGGACGATTGGCAAGGTGCAAAATTTGCGCGTTTTGGAGATAATATGCGTTTTGTAGCGGTTACCGATGGCGATAAAGTAGAGGCGGAAACAAAATTTGGGTTTGCCGTAAATACCTACCCAGTTGGTGATTTGGTGGATGTTATTAATTCAATTTCAGATAAGGATATTGAAGATTTAATTAAGGAATATGAAGCCACATACCATATGGCAGACAACCTTTTAGAAAGCGGTGACAAACGATCTTCTTTAGTTGAAGCTGCTCGAATAGAATTAGGTTTAGAAAAATTCCTTGTCGATGGAGGCTTTAAAGGATTTTCAGATACGTTTGAGGATCTTCATGGTATGAAACAATTACCTGGCATTGCAGTTCAGCGACTCATGCAAAAGGGTTATGGATTTGCAGGAGAAGGTGATTGGAAAACAGCAGCTTTAGTTCGGGCTATGAAAGTTATGGGACACGGTTTAGAAGGCGGAAATGCCTTTATGGAAGATTATACCTATCATTTAGATCCAGAAAGACCTAGAGTTTTAGGTTCGCACATGTTAGAAGTAGATCCTGTTTTGGCAGCAGATAAACCTAAATGTGAAGTTCATCCTTTAGGGATAGGAGGCAAGGAAGATCCCGTGCGACTTGTATTCAATGGAAGAGCAAGTAATTCCTTAAATGCAGCTTTGATGGATTTTGGAAATCGCTTTAGGTTATTGGTTAACAAAACAAAAGGAGAAGAAGTTACTGAAGAATTACCGAACTTACCAGTAGCAAGAGTCATATGGAAACCTTTGCCAGATTTTAAAACCGCATGTCAAGCTTGGATTTTGGGAGGTGGAGCACACCATACATGTTATAGTGAAAATGTCAGTGTTGAGCAACTGGAAGATTTTGCGGAAATTGCAAACATAGAAGCCTTAGTCATTGATGAAAACACGAGTATTCGAAACTTCAAATACGATATGATGACCAGTGAAGCCTATTATAAACTACATTCTTAATTTTTTACTTAAATTTTAATTAATGAAAAAATTACTACACGCTTTTCCAATATTATTAGCACTTGTTTTTTTTAGTGTTTTGTTTCAATGTAAAGAGGCAAAAAATGAAGATACTTCCAAAAAATCTGAAGATATGACAGAAGATAAAATAGCCATAACCCAATCTGAATTTGGAAAAACCAAAGATGGATTAGTCGTAAATCAATACACTTTAAAAAACAGAAATGGTGTGGAAATGAATGTCATTACGTATGGCGGACGTATCACTTCTTTAAAAGTTCCGAATAAAAGTGGCGAATTCGAAAATATAATTTTAGGATTTGATAATCTTGAAGCTTATGAAGCAGATAATCCATTCTTTGGAGCATTAATTGGGCGTTATGGTAACCGAATTGCTAATGGGAAATTCAATTTGAACGGTGAAGAATATGCGCTAGCCACAAACGATGGTTCAAATCATTTACATGGAGGTGTTGATGGTTATGATCGCGTTGTTTGGAAAGCTGAACCAATAGAAGGTTCTGAAGATTCAGCTTTAAAACTCACTTATTTAAGTAAAGATGGTGAAGAAGGTTACCCAGGAAATTTAAATGTTACTGTAATCTACACGTTAACGAATGACAATGCAGTTGAGGTAACTTACGAAGCTACTACAGATAAATCTACCGTTGTCAACTTAACGCAACACGCCTATTTCAATTTAACAGGAGATTTTTCTAAAGATATATTAAATCACGATGTAGTGATTAATGCAGATACCTATTTACCAGTAGATGAAACGTTAATTCCTACAGGAGAAATTAGAAAAGTAGAAGGAACACCTTTCGATTTTACTTCGCCAAAAAAAATAGGTAAAGAAATTAATGCAGACAATGAACAACTAAAACGTGGAAAAGGGTACGATCATTGCTGGGTTTTAAATGGTACAAAAGGAAATATGCGCTTCGTAGCATCAGCTTTTGATGAAGATAGTGGACGTTTTATGGAAATTTTATCGACGGAACCAGCGATTCAGTTTTACACTGGTAATTTTTTAGATGGAACATTGTCTATGCCAAATGGAGGTACTTATAACCACAGAACAGGTTTCTGTTTAGAAACGCAACACTATCCAGATTCGCCTAATCAAGAAAAGTTTCCTTCTACGGTTTTAAATCCTGGCGAAACATATAAGACCAAAACGACTTTTAAATTTTCAACCAAATAATTTAAAATATACCAACACTAACTAAACTAATAACTCAATTATGGCTCTTCTAACTTTTGGTGCATTTACGTTTCTGGTCGCAATTATTGCATGGTGGTCAACACGAAAAACAGATGAAAATACTTCGGATGGCTATTTTTTAGGTGGAAGAAGCTTAACAGGTCCTGTAATTGCAGGATCTTTATTACTTACCAATTTATCTACAGAACAGATTGTAGGTATGAATGGAGTATCCTTTAGAGACGGAATACCAATTATGGCTTATGAGGTTGTAGCTGCAATAGCCATGGTTTTTACAGCCTTTGTATTGTTACCAAAATATCTCAAAAGTGGAATCGCAACCATACCTCAATTTTTACAAAATAGATATGGCAAGAGCACCAAAACAATTGTATCGTTTCTATTTCTTTTAGGTTATGCAATTTCAATGTTGCCAACAGTTCTTTATTCTGGTGCATTAGCTATAAACACAATGTTTGATATTCCAGAAATGCTTAATATGGCACCAGAGCCTGCACTTTGGGTAACAGTTTGGGCTATTGGTATTACAGGTAGTATTTATGCTATTTTTGGTGGACTTAAAGCTGTTGCTGTTTCCGATTCTATTAATGCAGTAGGTCTTATAGTGGGAGGTTCACTTATACCGATTTTCGGGCTAATGAAAATTGGTGATGGTAATGCATTTACAGGTTTAAAAAAATTAACCACCGCACTTCCTGAAAAATTTGATATTATAGGAGGTCCTGATTCAGATGTGCCTTTTTGGACATTATTTACAGGAATGATTATAGTAAATTTCTATTATTGGGGAACAAATCAAGCTATTATTCAAAGAGCGCTTGGAGCCAAAAACCTTAAGGAAGGTCAAAAGGGGCTTTTGTTAGCTGCGTTTATAAAAATCTTGGGACCATTTATTGTGGTGCTGCCAGGTATTATTGCCTTTTATATTTTTAATGGAGATATTGCAAATGCAGACGAGGCCTATCCTATGGTGGTGAAAGCTGTACTTCCTGTTGCGTTTATAGGCTTTTTTGCGGCTGTACTTTTTGGTGCCATATTGAGTTCTTTTAATAGTGCATTAAACAGTTCTGTAACCTTATTCGGACTGGATTTTTATAAAGAATATATTAATAAAGAAGCGAATGAAAAGCAAGTCGTAAAAGCTGGTAAAATTTTCGGAATTGTGCTGGCCTTATTTTCTATGGGAATTGCACCATTGCTCTATGGTGTGAAAGGTGGAATTTTTACGTATTTACAAGAACTAAACGGAACACATAGTGTGCCTATATTAGCCATTATACTTGTAGGTATATTCAATAAACGTGTATCAGCTAAAGCTGCAAATATATCAATTCTTTTTAGCGTGGTTACTTATTTAGTTACCCTTTATGTCATTAAACCAGATATTAGCTTCTTGCATTTGATGGGGATTTTGTTTGTGCTCACCGTGATCATAATGTTTGTAATAACAGCATTTAGTCCAAGAACTTCTGATTACCATCAAGAATATACAAAGCAAGTAGATATCACCAATTGGAAATATTTAAAGCCAGTTGGGTATGCTATTGTAGCTTTGGTAATAGCACTTTATATTTCACTTTCATAGTTTTATTTGATTGATGTTTTTTGAGATTGATTTTAAAAAGCAGTGATCAAATCACTGCCTTTTTTTATTAAAACTTAGCAACAAATCCGCCATTGGGACTTAGCTGAATCGTCGTTAAGTCTTTGCTGTTAATCTTAGTTTTTTGAAATGCTTTTTTATTATCAGTAATTAGAAAACCGTCTTTGTTTTTAATGAACGACAAATCAAGTTGAAGTAACTTTGATTTATTTTCACCATTAATACCTACCACAAACCATTGATTACCTTTTCGCCTTGCCATAACGACATCTTTTCCTGGATACCCCGTAATAAACTTTGATTTATCCCAATTAGTTGGAATGTCTTTTAAAAAATCAACAATAAAATCTGGTTGTTTAGACATGCCAGTTGGTGTTTCGGCAATATGTTGTATACCTGATAAAAACAAAATAGGAAGTGCCAATTCAAAACTCTTGGTGGTCTTTCTTTCAATTCTTGGAATACTATCTAAAACCATAGGAGTGAAGTCCATTGGGTCAAATACATTTCTAGTAAAAGGTAATAAAGCGCAATGACTTGCCTGTAAATTGGCATTTTCTTGTTCAAAAGTGATAAACTCTTCGCCTTTTATGGCTTCAACTGTCATTAAATTTGGGTAGGTACGATGCCAGCCTCTTGGTAACGTTGCACCATGAAAATTGACAAGTAATTTGTGTTTTGCAGCATCTTTTAAAATGCCGTGATAGTAGGCGATCATAGATTTTCCATCACCACCAAAAAAATCAATTTTAACCCCAGAAACTCCGATGTTATTAAGTTTCTTAAATTCTTCTGTTCTACTTTCTGAAGTTAAGAGTTTATCTTTCGGTGTATATGGTGTGGTATTCCAGCTTCCTGCTGAATTATACCAAACCAATATTTTCACATTTTTTGAAGCAGCGTATTTGGTAAGTTCATTCATTTTATCGTAACCAATTTTCTGGTCCCAGTCTGCATCTATTAAACAATAAGCCCAATTCATCTTTGATGCGTAATCGATAAATTTCAGAGATGTTTCATAGTTTGTAAAATCATCTTTAAGTAACACCCAACTCCAAGAGGATAAACCACTTTTAATAAATGACGTATCCATGTCAATTGCTTTTTCGGCTAAATCTGTACCTAAAGTGCTTTCAGTGATGGTTTTTAAAGACCCGATGGTAAGAATTCGCCAAGGCGTATACCATGGCAATGTTGATTCTGGGTTTAAAGCCCTATTAGGAAAAACTTCTTCTTTCTGCGGAAATGTAACCTGAAAAGCACCAACTTCGTTATTGTATTTTAAGCGGGTTCCACAGTAATTATCATCTAGAGAGGTTTCAGAAATAAGGGCCCAAGTATCTCCAGTTTTGAACAGAGCAGGATAAACCCAACCTTCTTTGATGGGTGATTTTTTATTGACAGGAGCACCCATTTCATAATGTTCTTCGTAAGACGGATTAACACTTTTCCAGCCTGTTTTTGCTCTAGACATTGGTTGTAGCCAACCTCTGGTCTCTTCATTAAAATTATAAGTAGTTTTTTCTTCAATTATTCTTTTTATACCAATTGAATCTTCTGGAAAATGATATCTAAATGCCACGCCATCATCGGATAATCGAAAAATGACATTCATTTTTTTACCATCTTTATTTATAGTTTGAACAATATACTCATTGGCATTATAGCTGATGTCTTTTTGCTTTCCTTGAAGCATGGTATACCTATCACTTACCAATTTTACTTCAGGAAATTTACTGATATTTAGTTCATTATAAAAATCAGAATCATCTCTAATTAAGCCTAAATGAGATGAATCTATTACGACGTTATTATTTTTTAAAACCCTGTAAAATAAATTTTTATTTACCACAGAGTGGAGTTCTACGGTTATAGAATTATCTGAGTTTTTAAGTATAAAAGGACTCTTTTCTTGATGACATGAAACTAAAAAGAAAAAGATAATAAAGAGATTTAAATAAGATTTCATATTTAAGTGTTATTAGTACACTTGTAAATATACAAAAATAAGAACCACAATAATTTGGTTAGGTCTTCAATACGCAATTCAATTCAAAAAGGAAGAGCAGTTAAAAGCTATTACTGACATAGCACCAAAAGAACTTTCAGATTATGAAAAAGGACTTTTAAAAAATCTGCGAGTTTGGATTTATGAAAAACGAAGAAAAGCTCTAAAAGGTATTTTGAAAATGAATAAAGTTTCAAAAGACGATGGTATTTTAGATATTCAAGAGAAGCTATTTTAATTATAAAATTTCAAATAATAGGAAGACTATCTTATCATTCCATTCAGCACATTTCCTTCCATTCCGTAAAAACTACATTCCAGAAAAAGAGCTTCATTAACAAAGTCTTGGACATAATCCACACTTTTGACTTTCCATTTCGTTAATCCTTTCAGTCCCGATAGCTATCGGGACTGGAAAGGAACACTTCATTCCTAGTAAAAAGCGTGAATCAAGTCCGCTTTCCAAATAAGGAAAAATGTATTTGCATTTTGTTCCACTTCCTATGATTTTGTATTT
>CAXBID010000153.1:0-8733 GCA_963975495.1 uncultured Flavobacteriaceae bacterium
CCCAGTGCCAAAACGAATATGTTTAACCACATTGCCAACTACCAATTTACTATCGAATAAGTTTGTATTACCATTGGTTTTTGAAACTGGTTTTAAGTTTTTAGGTGTAGTCACTTGAAATTTTTCTTTCCCAGGTTTTGGCCCACCTTTTTTCAAAACAGCTTGTTTTGCTGGTTTATATCTAATCTTACTAGGTTCTACATCTCCAAAAATATCAGCACTCAACATCGGGTTAAATCGGCGTTCTTCAATAGGCGTCACAATATCTAAATATTGCTCATCAATTTCTTCAATAAAACGACTAGGCTCAGAATCTATTAATTTTCCCCATCGGTAACGTGATAACGCATAGGTTAAATAGGCTTGCTTTTCAGCGCGCGTCAACGCCACATAAAATAGGCGTCGCTCCTCCTCCAGCTCGCTACGTGTATTCATGCTCATGGCACTTGGGAACAAATCTTCTTCTAAACCAACAACAAATACCGTTGGAAACTCCAGTCCTTTTGCTAAATGTATCGTCATTAAAGCCACATGGTTACTATCACCTTTATCCGCATCTAAATCGGTTGCTAAAGCGACATCTTCCAAAAATTCAGCTAAAGAGCCCGTGGTATCAGCAATTTCTTTTTGCCCTTCCACAAAGTCCTTCATACCATTTAAAAGTTCTTCAATATTCTCCATTTTTGCAACACCTTCTGGCGTTCCGTCTTTATTGAATTCTTTTATAATTCCAGTGGTTCTAGTGACATGTTCTGCAAGTTCAAAAACATCAGCAGTTTGATTTAAAACTTGAAAACTTTCAATAAGCGTTACAAAATTTTGAAGTTTTGTTCGGGTTCCCGAATTAATTTTAACATCGGTTTTATCAATATTTTTCATCACCTCAAAAATAGTTCGTTCATAACCATTTGCTGAAACAATCAATTTATCTAAAGTGGTTTGCCCAATCCCGCGCGGTGGAAAATTAATAATTCGCTTTAAGGCTTCCTCGTCCGCAGGGTTTATAATTAGACGTAAATAAGACAGTACATCTTTAATTTCTTTCCGTTGGTAAAAGGACAAACCACCGTAAATCCTATAAGGAATATCGCGTTTACGCAAGGCATCCTCAATAGATCTGGATTGCGCATTGGTTCTGTACAAAATGGCAAAATCACTATTCATGAGCTGATCTTGCATTTTATTTTCCCAAATGGTACTTGCTACAAAACGGCCTTCATCACCATCAGTTAAAGAGCGGTTTACTTTTATTTTTGCACCTTCATCATTAGCCGTCCAAACAACTTTATCAAGCTTTGTTTGGTTTTTATCGATGATGGAATTTGCTGCATTTACAATATTTTTCGTGGATCGATAATTCTGTTCCAGGCGAAACACTTTAACCTCATCGTAATCTTTCTGAAAATTCAAAATATTATTGATGTTAGCGCCACGAAAGGCATAAATACTCTGCGCATCATCCCCTACCACGCAAATATTCTGAAACTTATCGGATAGTGCTCTAACAATCAAGTACTGTGAGTGATTGGTATCTTGATACTCATCAACCAAAATGTATTTAAATCGGTTTTGATATTTCATTAACACCTCTGGAAAACGCGTTAACAATTCATTGGTTTTTAATAATAAATCGTCAAAATCCATAGCGCCTGCCTTAAAACAGCGCTCTACATATTCTTTATAAATATCACCCATTCTAGGTCTGCGTGCCATAGTATCTGCTTCCTTGAGTTCTGGGTTTTGAAAATACGCACGCACCGTAATTAAACTGTTTTTATAAGAGGAAATTCTAGAACGCACTTGTTTGTACTTGTAAATGTCTTTATCAAGCCCCATTTCCTTGATAATAGATGCTATTAACCTATCGGAATCTTGAGTATCATAAATTGTAAAATTACTTGGGTAGCCTAATTTATCAGCTTCACTTCTTAAAATTCTAGCAAAAACAGAGTGAAATGTACCCATCCAAAGATTTTTTGCTTCACTTTGCCCAACAATAGTAGCAATACGCTCCTTCATTTCGCGCGCTGCCTTATTTGTAAAGGTTAACGACAATATGTTAAACGGATCTATGCCCTTACTCATCATATAAGCAATCCGATACGTAAGGACGCGTGTTTTACCAGAACCTGCGCCAGCAATAACAATCATAGGCCCTTCAATTTGCATTGTTGGCTCTAATTGGGCTTCGTTTAACTGACTTAAATATTTCTCCAATTCATTTTCATTTTATGTTGTGAAAATAACCATTGTTTAGGTTTTAACTATACAGATTTATTAATAATTATAAACATTAGTTTTTCTTTTCACCACTACCGGTCATGGCAGATAGTAAACCACTTTTTGCATTAAGCCAGATGAAGTTAAATATAGATTTTGTTTTATCCCTTTCTATATCATTGGCGCTTCCATATCTAAAATCATCATGTTTATCCTGACTACTTTTAGAAAGAACTAAATTTATTACACTTGATAAAAACTTATTTTTTTCCTGTCCGTTGTCTTTTAAAACCACTACATCAAATTCCTCATAATCGATTTTGAGGTCTATTTTTGAAATATTGTTATTACCGTCAATAGTGAAATAGGTTTTTAACAATTCCCCTTCCAATTTTATATTTAGATTAGGTTTCATAAATTGGTTTAAATGCCTTGCTTCGAGCGAACCCAGATCTACTTTAAAATTAAATCTATCATTCTCATCATTAACTGCAAATGTCCAATCAATTTTTAGGAGGGTGTTTTCCATAAAAACAGAGTGAATTGAAATTTCAGTTAGTTCAGGTTCCGGGTAGGTGTTTCCTAAGTTTTTAATTGTTGCATTAAAATCTGAGAATTTCAGCTGTCCAGCATTATGGCTTGGTTTTGTTTTTTCTGCATAGATAATTACGCCTTCTTCAATATTGATTTCATTTAAAGTAATATTACAATTAACATTTCTTAACATTTTACTATACAGCCACTTATTGGTATCATCATCCTTAATAAGTTTATCTCGGTAAATATTTAATTGAGGTTTTTTTAAATAAACACGTGAACTCTTTATTTGAAATATGGAGTCGTTAAAAAACCCAATATCGGTATCTTCAAACGAAATAGTTTCTACCGCTACATCAAAATGATCTCGCTCTTCATAAAGAATTTTTGATAATTCGGCCCTGGAATACTTAGTCTTAAGTTTAACATTATTAAAACGCCAGCGATCATTACTAATAGCAACAGTTGCTGCCGTTAAATCTTCATAAGTATTGAGTTGATACATGAAATTTTTCGAGTTCAACCCATAATCATTAAATAAAAAAGGGATCTTATTTTTAATTGAAGTGTCATCAAAAACAACCTTGTCCATCATAAAATCAAGATCAGTTGTTTTTAACATTAAAGAGTCCGTTTCCTGATCAATAATTTCTATCTGACCTGAATTAATCTTAAAAACACCAACATTAAAAACTTTGTCGAGCGGCTTTTTAAATGATGGCCCAAAAGCATCATCTTGTAGCTTTTTGTTATGGTAGTACCTTATTTTTAATTCATTTAGCAAGACTTCATCAATATCTATTTCATCATTAAATAGAGCGTTCCAATACCCCAAATTATTAATTTGAATAGTTGCCATTTCAAATGAAGCATTTACACTATCGGTAGTTCGTCCATAAATAATCAATAATGGTTTCTCTATTGATAAATTTCCATAAAAAGAATTCACATCCATGGCCTGAAAATCGAGTTTGATATGCTCGGGCAAACTTGCAATACCTTCCTTTACTTTAGATTTAATTTTATAATTAGCTACAAAAAAAGAAATGGTAATTAAAACCAAAATACCTATTAATGCAATAGCACTTTTTTTAAATCCATTTGTCATTTCATAAAGATATATATTCAATACTTTTATAGCAATTTATTTTATGAAAAAAACTGACCGTCTTTGACGGTGGCCATGTTTTAAAGGCTTTGCCTTTTTTTGGTTTGTTTATTATGGTATTAACATATCCTTTGGGGATTTGTACAAATTATTCTTGAAAAAGGGATTGGAAAACAAGTTGTTTTTATAGGTAGTGGTAAGTTAGGCTTTCCTGGTAAAGCAGCCATGGCCTTTCTATGGGAGCTGATGTGATTCATCTGGCACGTGAAGCGATAAGGAGTATTGGGTGTATTCAAGCAAAAGTTTGCCATACCAATATCTTTGCCCAAGTGGTGTAGCTACACAAAATAAGTGGCTACAACGCGGCATTAATGTGCCTTTGAAATCTGAACGTGCAGGGCAATATTTCAAAACGTTTAGAAAAGAGTTTTTAGAAATTACCCATGCTGCGGTTTACGAACACCCGTGTCAGTTTAAAATGGCAGATATTGAAGTTAACGCTGATGAACATAAGCTTTCAAAAGAGTGGAGTAAAACGTATATGTATGAAAAAACACCTGTAGAATTCCATGGTATGCAATCTTTAAAAGAATGTTTATATTTGGGAGGCGCTAAAGCAAACTAAACCCAATTATATTTTTATGAACACTGAGAGAATTATCGACTTATTTTTATTTGCTATTCCAACAGTAATTACAGGATTAATTGCGTATTACTTTTTTAGGGAACACACCAAAAATGAAGATGGCAGAAGACGCTTTTTATTAAAAAAAGACATGCAAGTAAATGCGATGCCTTTACGTTTGCAAGCATACGAACGGATGGCTCTTTTTTTAGAACGTATTTCGCCTTCAAAAATATTAATTAGAGTGTCTCCAATATCTTCAAATAAAGAAGATTACGAAGCATTACTTATACAAAGTATTGAACAAGAATTTGAACATAATTTATCGCAACAAATATATCTTAGTGATAGGTGTTGGAACATTATAACTGCTGCAAAAAACGCTACTATCCAGCTTATAAGAAAAGCTGGTTTATCTGAAAAAACAGATACTGCCAATAAACTTCGGGAAGTTATTTTAACCGAAATGATGGAACGACAAGCACCTAGTGATGCTGCACTTTCTTTTATAAAAGAAGAGGTTTCGGATATGTGGTAACTCAGTCTATTTTGATTTTATTAAAACGTGCTTTATCGCATTTTTCTTTAGCATAATCAAATCCTTGCTGCCACCAGGAAGTCATTAATTTCTTATTGAATATTAAGGAGTTTTCCGTTAGCTTTGAGGGTGTATAATATAAATTAAGTTTTACATTATTGTTTTTGGCAGCCAACTTTCCGATGGTTATATCGTTTCTTTCCAACTGATCTAATAAATGTCCAAATAAATTAATCATCAATGAAAACGGGTTCTTCCCCAAAACCTTATTGTATTCCATAGATTCGGATTCTAACACTATAGCATCAATCTCTGTTGCACCTCTTAAAATCGCTTCACGTATCGGCACCACGCACCCTAAACCACCATCAGCATATTCAAAATCATTCTTCTTCACCAAAGACATAAAAGGAATATAATTACAAGAAATCCATATCCAATCGCAGAATTCATCATAACTAAAGTCTTTTATCGACTTATACTCTACCCTGTTTTTTGATAAATTAGAAACGGTAACTACAACATCGTCTTTTGTGGTTTTTATTAAATTATACTCTTCAATTGTAAAATGCTTTTTTATATAACGCCTCAATGCTTTACTTTCTCCAAAAGTGCGCTTCATTTTAATAAATTGCCAAAGTGAATTTATAAAATCTATCGAGACGTACTCTCGATTTCCTTTTTTTCGTATTATAAATGGATTGACGCTAAATATATTATGCTGATTAACATTAGTAAATACTTTTTCAATTTTATCAATTTTTCCCGCAGCCAAATGTGGCACAAGCAAACCACCTGTGGAGGTTCCTAGAAACAGGTCGTAATCATTCCCTTCCTCTTGCATTAAATACTGTGCTACACCGCCAGCATAAGCTCCTTTACTACCTCCCCCAGAAATAACCAATGCTTTCATATTTAATTTTCCAACGGACTAAGTTCTTGATTTTTGAATTTAGCGAAATTATAACCATCATCCCACCAATTTGTCATTTTTACTTTATCAAATATCAATGAATTGGTTGTTAAAACAGTAGGCGCGTAATAAAAATTAATAATGACATCATTATGCGCTGCAACAAACTTACCAATTTTTATGTTTTGGGATTCTATACGGTCTAGCATAAAGCCAAACATATTCGTAATTAAGGAAAAAGGGTTTTTGGATGGCATTCTATTTAATTGAGTGACTTCAGTTTGCAAAATAATAGCATCAACTTCTTTCGCCCCACGACGAATGGCTTCTTCAATTGGCACCATATTCCCCATACCTCCGTCAGCATATTCGCATCCATTTATTTTTACCAAGCTCATAAACGGTGTATAATTGCAAGATACCCAAATCCAATCCACAAACTCTAAGTATTCAAATTCTTTTAAAGATTTATATTCTACATGATTTAATGACAAATTAGAAACTGTTACCACAATATCCAAAGCTGATTCTTTTAATTCTAAAAACTCCACTTCCAATAAGGTTTCTTTAATCAAACTTCTTAAATTATGACTCTCTCCAAAGGTTTTACTTCCTCTAATAAAATTTAAAATAACACTTAAATGCTTAATTCCTATATTTTGAGTACCGTGTTTTTTCTTGATTACAAAAGGACAAACATCAAAAATACTATCGTTTGTAACATTAGTATAAACCGATTTTATTTTTTCTATTTCATTGAGTGCTAGATGAGACACTAATAAACTTCCTGTAGAAGTACCAATGAACAATTGATATTGCCGCTTTAAATCTTCAATAAGATATTGAGCAACGCCGCCTGCAAATGCGCCTTTACTGCCTCCTCCAGAGATAACCAATGCTTTCATTTTATTTTTTATTTATAAATATAACCAACAATTAAAGAATTAATAAAAAACTTAATTATTAAAATAGAAATTTTTGTTTTACGTACCCTATATTAGGTATTTTAAAGAAAAAACGGCCATATTATGTTGATTTATAGTGACGCATTAAAAAGAATATTTATTTTAGTATCAGCTATTAACGTAATTACACTATATGAGGAAGAATTTTTTTCTTACCACACTGTCTTTTTTTATAATAACGCTTTCAATTTTTGCCCTTGATATTATTGAAACAAAAGATAAAACTGTAAAAATATTTACTGAATTAAATTTAACCACAAAAAATAAACTACCACCATCTGCTACTATTTCTGGAACAACTGAAGCTTGTAAAGATAGTGCTCCATTACCAGAAATTACAATTACTGGGACTGGAGGAACGGAACCTTACACATTTTCTTACTCAATAAATGGTGGCACAACTCAAAGGGTTACAGTTACTGGTGGCAATACCTTAACATTAGCAAATTTAACTGATGTGGTTGGTGTTTTTGAATATCGATTAATCTCTGTCGAGGATAACATAGGAGATGTTACAAATATAAATAGAACTGCAACCATTACCATTGTAGAACCGCCTGTAGTAGATTTCACTTTTGATAATACAGGAGCATGCTCGGGAACATCAGTGAATTTTTCGACTAACGTAACTGGTAATGGTCCATTTACTTACAGTTGGAGTTTTGGAGATGGTGTAACGAGTACTAATAGCAATCCATCCCATATATTTACCTCATTAGGTTGTGGATTTCAAAATGCAAATGTCACGCTTACCGTAACCGATTCAAATGGATGTGTAAGTTCAATCACTAAATCAGTTTCAATTCAACAAAAACCATTACTAGAGTTTGAAGATATTGATAGTCCATTTGACCCTTTTAATAATTGTGGAAATAACACAACAGACCCATCTTACACTATAAATGTAGGGATAAGTAATGTCTCAGCTTCTTGTATCAATTCTTATGATGTAGATTGGGGTGATGGTAGCGCCATAGAAACCAACGTTACATTTCCAGCAACGCACACATACACGCAGTTGGGGTCTTTTAATATGGAAATTACTGGCAGGGGCTCTAGTTGTGATAATTCTGTTATTTACTTAATTAAAAATTCCAGTAATCCAACGGGTTCTATTGTAAGCCCCGGAAACACAGTGAATTTATGTACACCTGTTAATCCTTTAGATTTTGCTATCGGCTCATGGGCTACAAACCCGCCTGATACGGAATATACAGTTGATTACGGTGATGGAACTATTGAAAATTATACCCAAGCCCAATTAGAAGCCTCAACTTATTTTAACGCCGCGGATCCTGTAAATTCTCAAAATTTTCCCATTCCGCATACCTACACGGAAACGAGTTGCCCTAATAGTTATACTGTTATCTTATATATTACGACATCGTGCGGACAAACCAATCTAACCGCAGGACCAATCATTATATTAAGAAAACCTGAGATTGATTTTGAAAATCCACCAACTAGTTGTGTGGGTGAATTAGTTCAGTTTAATAACACCTCCATGGATGGCTATAGCAATAATTGTAGCGTAAATGATGGCTATTTTTGGGATTTTGGAGATGGTACAACCTCAACATTAAGAGACCCAAGTCATGCCTATTCAGCCCCCGGAACTTATACGGTTTCTTTATATGGACAAAACTCTTGTGGGGTTACAAACACCTTAACCAAAACCATTTGTATAGAACCTGCCTTGGTAGCAGCTTTTACATTAGATTCAAATAACGGATGTTCGCCACTTGCAGTACAAACTACAAACACTACCGATTTAAGTGACAGTTGTGGTGGTGAAACCTACCTTTGGGAAGTCACTTACGCTTCTGG
>CAXBID010000154.1:0-8706 GCA_963975495.1 uncultured Flavobacteriaceae bacterium
CAGAATCACTAAATTATGTCAAAATGCAGCTTAATGGGAAATTTGTCGTGCACCCCAATTGAATTACTAAAGAATCACTAATTTTTATTTTTGTATGAATTGATGGAATACTATCACTTACTAAAAATTTTACTTTAGGATTTACGAGTGGAAATTTAGAATAAAGCATTATTCCGTATGTATTATCTAAAGGATATTCAATTTTATGTGCATAACGTGATTTGAGATTATTGGATAGATTATCTAGCCAATCGTTATTTACTTCGGTTAATAATAAAACATCTGCGTTAATTGATTTTACTTCGTCTATAAAAAAATCATACTTTTCATTGTCCTGTAATAAATTTGCCGTAAAAATTTTCAGGTTTGAGTTAATATGTTGAGTTGAATCCTCTACTTCTAAATTTGCAAAAGTAGTGTAAGGATATAATTTCACGCTTTGATAAACAGCGCAAGTTAGTAATAAAGCCAAAAATACATAGTCTCTATAATCTTTAAAATCAAACTTTATGAGATAAAAAACTAGGGCGCTTAAAGTTAAAAAAGTTAATTGAAGATGTGGAAAATCAAACATCCGTATCCACCAAAAATCCATCGCAACCAAAGGTAAAAGTGTTAAAATAACAGCAATAATACCAAAAATTTGAAATGCGGTTTTTAATTTAGATTTTTCCAATGGTTTTAATTTTGTATTAAGTTACATTCAAAATTCAAAATTCAAAATTCAAAATTCAAAAATGAAATGAATTAACAATTTATTTAAAATCACCACATTTTTTTAAAAAAAGTCATCAATTTTGTATAATATCTTGAATTTCTAAACTTTGAACTCATCTTGACTTTTTGTTTTTAACCGAAAATGAGTTGGAATTTGTTCAGATTAGACGCTTTTTGAAAGGCATAGCCCCGACGCTTCGGGGCTACGCATAAAAAAAGCAACGACATATGAACGAATTTTCAGCCATTTTTTAGGAAATAGAAAAAGTCAAGATGAGTTCTTTAAATACTAGCAAATATGGCAATATTAGGATCTATTATAAAAGGAGCTATTAATTTAAAAGATTCTTTATCATCAGAAGTAAACCATGTTGAAGCGCAGAGAGAAGTCCTGAAAAATTTGCTTGAAAAAGCAAAAAGCACTCAATTTGGGCAGCATTATAATTTTGATGCTATCCTAGAATCTGATAATATACAAACGGCATATGCCAGACAAATTCCATACTTTGATTATAATAAAATCCATGATGAGTGGTGGCATAAACTACAAGAAGGTGAGCAAGACGTAACATGGCCAGGGCATCCAGAATATTTTGCGCTAAGTTCTGGTACTACGGGAAAAACCAGCAAAAGAATTCCTGTTACTGATGATATGATTGAAGCTATAAGGCAGGCAGGAATTAAACAAATTTTTGCACTTAGCAATTTTGACCTTCCAGCCGATTTTTTTGAGAAAGAAATTATGATGCTTGGTAGCTCTACTGATTTGGACGAAAACAATAACCACTTAGAAGGAGAAATAAGCGGTATAAGCGCAAGTAAAATACCGACTTGGTTTAGAGGTTATTATAAACCTGGTGAAGAAATAGCCAGGATTGATGATTGGGATAAACGTGTTGAACGAATTGCCAAAAACGCTAAAAACTGGGATATTGGTGCCCTAAGCGGAATTCCTTCATGGATGGAATTAATGCTTGAGGAAGTCATTGATTATCACAATGTTGATAACATTCATGATATTTGGCCAAATCTTCAAGTTTATACTTCGGGTGGCGTTGCCTTTGGGCCTTATGAAAAAAGTTTCAATGCCCTTTTAGGAAAACCAGTAATAGTTATAGATACTTATTTGGCCTCTGAGGGTTATATAGCAACACAAATTAGACCGGAAACAGATGCGATGCAATTAAATTTTGATAACGGTATTTATTTTGAGTTTGTACCTTTTAAACCAGAATATATTAATCAAGATGGTTCAATTAAAGCTGATGCCCCATGCGTAACTTTAGAAGAAGTTCAATTAAATCAAGATTATGTTTTAATTATTTCAACCGTTAGTGGCGCATGGCACTATTTAATTGGTGATACTGTTGAATTTACTAATGTTGAACGTGCCGAAATTAAAATTACGGGGCGTACCAAGTTTTTCTTAAACACCGTTGGTTCGCAATTATCGGTAAATAAAATGGATGACGCTATGAAACATTTAGAGGAAACTCTTAACACAACAATTCCAGAATATACCATTTGTGCGCAACGTGGCAATGACGATGGGTTTTATCATTCATGGTATATAGGTTCGGATTTAAAAAACGCTGATGTTAAAAAAATAGCCAATACGCTTGATGAATTTTTAAAATCAGCGAATAAAAATTATAAAGTTGCCAGAAGTAAAGCTTTAAAAGGTGTAAAAGTTACTGTGGTATCTCCAAATGTATTTCATGAATGGAATGGGGCAAACAAGAAAAAAGGCGGACAAGTAAAAATGGAACGCGTTATGAACGAGGATAAATTTGCAGAATGGGAAGCGTTTGTAGCAAATAATTAGTCTGTCGGTTGCGTTTTTTTTGCATTTAATTTTACTAATTCCATGATTTCCTCTGGCGATAAGTAATATTTTTTTATCCTAAGTTTGTAGCTGTCATTTATATCTGCATGATTTAGGATAAAGTTTTTAGTCTCTAAAATATAATCGCTCATACCATGCGATACGGCAAACGTATCAGCAGCGCGTTCAGCCTCAACAATATGACTTTCAGATAATAAATAGGTGATTCCAAACCAGATTAGTTGTAAACTATTCTTGTTTTGGTAATCTATAATGTGTCCCAATTCATGTCCCAACCAACCAATCATTACATTGGACGGAATATCTTTAGTGTTAAATTCTTTATCATCAATCTTGATTTTTTTACTTATCAAAATAACATAAGAACGCTTATTTCTAGTCCTGAGAAAACTACTAAAAACGGGTTGTGCCTGCATAGTAGATTTTTTAATATGGTTTTTGAATTTAAATTTGATGTCAACGTCAGCTAATTCAGGAAAATAAGAAAGTGCTTTACTCGCTTCCAAAGCAATGGCGTCAGGAAATATATGTTTTGAATTACGTGGCATAAATTGATTTATGAGCAAAAATATGCATATTAAAATAATAACAGTTTTAAATTTATGATGTTTTATTAATTTGTTTTTAAGCATTTAATTATATTGGTTCTACCACGAATTTAGTGGAAATGGATGGTTTACTGAAACTTCGATTGCTTAGTACACTTTTTAAAAACGCTGTGAACTTTGTGCAAAACTTGGTGCCCTTTGTGGTTAGTTCGGCGATGTTCATTTAACCACAAAGAACTCAAAGGCAAGGCACAAAAGACACGGAGAATGAATCTATCCATTAAAATAAGGGTAGAACCATTATATTAATATAAGTTTTAAACTTACTTAAAAATTCATTATTGCAAAGGTTGGCGATAAAATTATAGCAAAAACCATTTATTTGAGCCGTTTTTTTATTAAAAACTACGATATTTGCGTTTAGACTAACCATCAAAAAAAGATAAGATTATGGCAATGAATAAAAATACTGTTTTAGCTTGGGCAACGGTTTTAATGATTATTATGGGAATTATACTCATATTAATGGGAGCTTATAGATATGATGATGTTGCGGGTTGGGGTTTTGCAACGGTAGGCATAGGTTTTTTTGCAATCGCTTGGGTGTTTAATGCGTTAAAAGGTAGGGTTTAAAAGTCACAGTATTCAGTGGCAGTAAGCAGTTAATGTGTTTTGATAGCTATAAATTTTGTAATTATTTAAGACTCAGTATAACCGATTAAAGCAATAAAAAATAATCAATAGAAAACATAAAATAAATTCATGAGTGACGATAAAAAAATAATTTTCTCAATGTCTGGTGTTTCCAAGACATTTCAGAGCGCTAACACACCAGTGCTTAAAAACATTTATCTAAGTTTTTTCTATGGTGCTAAAATTGGAATTTTAGGACTTAATGGTTCTGGGAAATCAACATTATTGAAAATTATTGCGGGCGTTGATAAAAATTATCAAGGTGATGTGGTGTTTTCCCAAGATTATTCGGTGGGTTATTTAGAACAAGAACCACAGCTTGATGATGATAAAACCGTTATGGAAATTGTTCGTGAAGGTGCAGCTGAAACAGTAGCTATTCTTGATGAATACAACAAAATAAACGATATGTTTGGTTTGGAAGAAGTATATGCTGATGCAGACAAAATGGAAAAATTGATGAACCGTCAAGCGATACTTCAAGATCAAATTGATGCGGCAAATGCTTGGGAACTCGATACCAAATTAGAAATTGCCATGGATGCTTTACGCACTCCAGATGGCGATAAAAAAATTGGGGTGCTTTCAGGTGGAGAGCGTCGTCGTGTGGCGTTATGCCGTTTGCTTTTACAAGAACCAGATGTGTTGTTATTAGATGAGCCTACCAACCATTTGGATGCCGAATCTGTGCATTGGTTGGAGCATCATTTGGCGCAATATAAAGGAACTGTAATTGCAGTAACACACGATAGATACTTTTTAGATAATGTGGCGGGTTGGATTTTAGAACTCGATAGAGGTGAAGGTATCCCTTGGAAAGGAAATTATTCATCTTGGTTGGATCAAAAATCCAAGCGTATGGCACAGGAAGGTAAAACAGCTTCCAAGCGTCAAAAAACTTTGGAGCGTGAGTTGGAATGGGTACGTCAGGGAGCTAAAGGACGCCAAACCAAGCAAAAAGCACGTTTAAAGAATTATGATAAATTAATGAGCCAAGACCAAAAACAACTTGACGAAAAATTGGAAATTTACATTCCTAACGGGCCACGTTTGGGAACCAATGTTATAGAAGCTAAAGGTGTTGCAAAAGGGTATGAGGACAAATTATTATATGACGATTTAAATTTCAACTTACCACAAGCTGGAATAGTAGGTATTATTGGTCCTAATGGAGCAGGTAAAACCACCATTTTCAGAATGATAATGGGTGAGGAAACACCAGACAAAGGAGAGTTTATAGTTGGCGATACCGCTAAAATCGCCTATGTAGATCAAAAACATACTAATATAGACCCTGAAAAAACCATTTGGCAAAACTTTAGTGATGGGCAAGAGTTGGTAATGATGGGTGGAAAGGAAGTTAATTCCAGAGCGTATTTAAGTCGTTTTAATTTTTCTGGTGGCGAACAAAATAAGAAGGTAAAATTATTGTCTGGAGGTGAACGCAACCGTTTACACTTAGCCATGACGCTTAAAGAAGAAGGTAATGTCTTGCTTTTAGATGAGCCTACTAACGATCTTGATGTTAATACATTACGTGCTTTAGAAGAAGGTTTGGAAAACTTTGCGGGTTGTGGCGTAGTTATTAGTCACGACCGTTGGTTTTTAGACAGAGTATGTACACATATCTTAGCTTTTGAAGGTAATAGTGAAGTCTATTTCTTTGAAGGTGGTTTTTCTGAATATGAAGAAAACAAAAAGAAACGATTGGGTGGCGATTTAATGCCAAAACGCATAAAGTATAAGAAATTAGTAAGATAAGTTTATTTAGAAACGCCTGCTGAAAAGTGGGCGTTTTTTAATCTCTTACTCTTAAAAGTATAAGTTTAATCTATCCAAATGGATTTGGTATTTGTAAATTCTTTGATTCCATATCCAGAAAGTTCTCTACCATAACCACTGGTTTTAATACCTCCAAATGGAAGTCTTGGATCTGACACCACTAATTTATTTACAAAGCTACTACCAGCCTCTAACTGTAGTGCCACTTTTTCGCCACGACTTTTATTTTCAGTAATTACACCAGAACCTAAACCAAATTTTGAATTATTTGCTAGTTCAATGGCGTGGTTTTCATTTTTCGCCTTTATAACGGATGCAACAGGGCCAAATAGTTCTTCATCAAAAGCTTCCATTCCTGGTTTAAGATCTGCCAAAATAGTAGCTGGATAATAAGCACCCTTTTGTTCTGGAATGTTACCACCAACAACCAATTTTCCGCCTTGTTTAATTGTTTTTTCAACTTGTTCATGAAGTTCATCACGTAAATCAACTCTTGCTAGTGGTCCATAATAAGTATCTTCATCAGTAGGTTCTCCCATTTTGGCAGCTTTCATTTTTTCCGTAAAACGTTTCAGAAAATCATCGTAGATACTTTCTAAAACGATAAAACGTTTAGCTGCAATGCATGTTTGCCCATTATTTTGCAATCTTCCATAGGTAGCTAAATCTGTAGCTTTTTCCAAATCTGCATCTTCTAAAACTACATAAGCATCACTTCCTCCCAATTCAAGAACTGTCTTTTTCAAATACTTGCCCGCAATTGAAGCTACAGATTGACCTGCAGGAGCACTTCCTGTCAAAGTAACAGCTACGATATGATCATTTTTGATAATGGACTCGACAACATCCGAACTAACATTTAGATTTGTAAATGTACCTTTTGGAAATCCAGCATCTTCTATAGCTTTTTCTAAAGCAAAAGCACAGCCTTGTACATTAGAAGCGTGTTTTAAAACACCTGTGTTTCCGGCCATTAGTGCGGGTGCTAAAAAACGTATGACTTGATAAAAAGGGAAATTCCAAGGCATAACAGCCAAAATTACACCAAGTGGTTGAAATGCTACATAGCTCTTGATAGCTTCGGTTTCTACTGTTTCATCAGCTAATAGTTCCGAAGTATGACCTGCATAGTAACGACAAATCTTAGCGCACTTCTCTATTTCCTTTCTAGATTGCACAATAGTTTTGCCCATTTCTTTGGTTGCTAATTGTGCGTATTCTTCATTTCGTTCATCAAAAATATCAGCTAATGCATTCATTAGTTTTGCACGTTCATCATAACTTTTGTTTTTCCAGATTTGAAATGTTTTATTTGCTTCTTCTATATACGAGTTGACTTGAGTTTGTTTTAATCGTATATAGGTTTCTATTGGATTTCCCGTGGAAGGGTTTATAGTTGTAACTGTACTCATTTTTTTATTTTTTCTGAAAATTGTTTTATGATAACATTCAATATTTCATGATTTAACGAATAATCTACTGCTAAATCTATAATTTGAACACCAGAGGTTTGAAGTGCATTTTCTAAATCGATTTTAAAATCGTCAGCAGATTTAGGTTGATAGCCATTAGCACCAAAACTTTCTGCGTATTTAACAAAGTCTGGGTTGGTATATTCTAACCCATATTTTGGAAAACCTTCAACTTCCTGTTTCCATTGAATCATTCCATAAGCATTATCGTTTAATATAATAATTACTAAATCTAATTTTAGTCTTACAGCGGTTTCAATTTCTTGTGAATTCATCATAAATCCGCCATCACCATTTACGGAAATTACTTTTCTGTTAGGATACAATTCCTTTACCATTATAGCAGAAGGCAGTCCAGCGCCCATAGTTGCCAAGGCATTATCTAAAATCAAACTATTTTGCTTGTACACAGGGTAATTTCTCGCAAACCATAATTTATACATACCATTATCTAAAGTTACAATGCCATCTTCTGGTATTGTGTTTCTAATAATTTTAACTAGTCGCTGCGGTAGAATAGGGAAACGGTCGTCACTTTCATACTTTCTTAAATGTGAAGATACATTTTCCTTAACTTTTAAGAATAGTTTATTGTCCCAAGATTTAGCATGTGGCTTTAAAACTTTACATAGATTATTAATACTGCCAGCAATATCGCCAATGACGTTGAAGTGCGGGAAGTATAGTTGATCAATTTCTGCAGGAAAATAATTAACATGAATTACTTTTTGATTATGACCAGATTCCATGAAAAAAGGCGGTTTTTCAATAGTGTCGTGGCCAATATTAATAATGATATCAGCCTTGTGAATGGCTTCATGCAAAAAATCGTCATCAGATAGTGCAGCAGTGCCAAGATACAGTGGGTGGCGCTCATCAATAATTCCTTTTCCCATTTGTGTATTGAAGAAGGGTATCTCTATTGTATTTACGAATGTTGTTAATGCTTTACTTGCTCGCTTTCTATTTGCACCAGCTCCAATAAGTAATAAAGGTTTTTTTGCCTTCATAATCATTTTTGATGCATATTCAATCACGTCATTGCCAGCATAGGGTATTTTGTAATCTACAACATCAAAAATTTTGGAATCTTCAATTTCTTCTTGGGCAACATCCTCTGGAAATTCTATATGGACTGCACCAGGCCTTTCTTCACTAGATAGCCTAAAAGCCTCTCTTATCATGGCAGGAATATGTTTACCGTGTGTAACTTGCTTGGTATATTTTGTAAGTGGCTGCATCATTTCTACCACATCAATAATCTGAAATTTTCCCTGCTTACTGGACTTGATAGGTTTTTGCCCCGTAATCATTACCATAGGCATAGCGCCTAATTGCGCATAAGCAGCTGTGGTTACAAAATTAGTTGCTCCTGGACCCAATGTAGATAAACACACTCCTGGTTTGCCGGTTAACCTTCCATAAGTAGCTGCCATGAAACCAGCTCCTTGTTCATGTCTAGTTAAGACAAATTTTATTTTATCTGATTTTCTTATGGATTCTAGTATATCCAAATTTTCTTCACCAGGAAGTCCGAAAATATATTCTACACCCTCATTTTCTAGGGATTTAATAAATAAATCAGAAGCTTTTATCAGGGCAAACGCTTTTAAAAATTAGACAAATATCCATAGAAACAGTATATTTG
>CAXBID010000155.1:0-8672 GCA_963975495.1 uncultured Flavobacteriaceae bacterium
GCACAAAGGACACGGAGAATGAATCTATCCATTAAAATAAGGGTAGAACCAAAAATGAAGACTTCCTAACCTATTATTATGTTATTTCATTCCATTTTTAATCGATACCTATTATATTTGCCCAAAATAAAAATAACAATGACAGAATTACAGCAAACTATTGAACAAGCTTGGGAAAACAGAGACCTTTTAAAAGATGAGCAAACTATTGCAGCTATAAGAAAAGTTATAGACTTATTAGATAAAGGCGAATTAAGAGTTGCTGAACCTATTGAAGGTGGTTGGCAGGTTAACGAATGGGTAAAAAAAGGCGTTGTATTGTATTTCCCAATTCAAAAAATGGAAACCATTGAATGTGGCCCTTTAGAATTTCATGATAAAATTCCATTAAAAAAGGGCTATGCTGAAAAAGGGATTCGCGTGGTTCCTCATGCCGTTGCAAGACATGGTGCCTATATTTCTCCAGGCACTATTTTAATGCCTAGTTATGTGAATATTGGGGCTTATGTTGATAAAGGCAGTATGGTTGATACTTGGGCAACAGTTGGAAGTTGTGCTCAAATAGGCAAAAATGTACACTTATCCGGTGGTGTTGGTATTGGTGGCGTTTTAGAACCTCTACAGGCTGCTCCGGTTATAATTGAGGATAATGTTTTTGTAGGAAGCCGTTGTATTGTTGTGGAAGGTGTAAGAGTTGAAACTGAAGCCGTTTTGGGCGCTAATGTCGTGTTAACTATGAGCACGAAAATAATTGATGTTACAGGAAATGAACCTATAGAAATGAAAGGTAGAGTGCCTGCGCGTTCTGTTGTTATACCCGGTAGTTACACTAAAACGTTTGCCGCTGGAGATTATCAAGTGCCTTGTGCATTAATTATTGGAAAGCGAAAAGAAAGCACCGATAAGAAAACCTCTTTAAACAATGCGCTTCGTGAGAATGATGTGGCGGTTTAATTTTACAAATAATATTTTAACTTAAAGGGTCGATAACAATAAATTCACTTTTCACCAATAATCATGAAAAAAAGAATCCATATAAAAATTTCAAGACTCATAAGAGGATATTTCAAAAAAAAAATATTGCTTAATTACGGTAAAGGCATACTAGCTGATACTAAAAATGGTTTATTTATTGTTGATCCAAAAGATTTTACGATAACCAAAAAGTTACTCAAATATGGCAGTTATGATTGGAATGAAATATTATTGTTGAGGAACTATTTGAATAAAGATTCGACGGTAATTTTTGTTGGTTGCCATATTGGAACTTTATTGATTCCGATAGCTAAACTTGTTAAAAAAGTATATGGTTTTGAAGCTAATCCGAAAAATTTTGAACTGCTAAATTATAACATCTCTTTAAACAAAATAAATAATATTGACGTTAAAAATATAGCGATTGGTGAAATAGAAAAAAAAGTTAATATAGTTCATAATACCATTAACACCGGCAACAGCTCCATAGCGTTATCAATAAAAAAACAAGACAGTTTAATTGATATGAAAAAATTAGATGGTATTGTTTCTGATGAAGAGATAGATATGATAATCATGGATATTGAAGGCTATGAAGTTAATGCTATTCAAGGAGCATCTACTGTATTAAAAAGAACAAAATATTTTTATGTTGAATATGCACCTGAACAATTGAATAATTTTGGGATAAAAAAGGAAGATTTCATCGAAAGCTTAAAAAACATATATGAGAACATGTATTTATTAAGCAATAAAACATTAGTGAGGTATGAAAATAAATCTTGGATAAATCATCTAGGGAATTTACCAGAAAAAAGAGGTTTATTGCTAAATCTACTTTTTTCAAACCATCTTTTGTGAATATTTTTTTCAAAGTATAACTTTAAACCTTTAAATTTTAATTGACACACTTCAATTAATAACTCACAACATAAAAAACATCTTATTAATTTGTTGATGGAATATAACCAAGATATTAAATGAAAATTTTAATTATACAACAAAAAATGATTGGTGATGTGCTTACAAGCAGTATAATGTTTGAAGCGTTGAAGGATAAATATCCGAATTATGAACTACACTACCTAATAAATTCTCACACCTTTCCAGTTGTACTAAACAACCCATATATTGATAAGTATATCTTTTTTACGCCTGAAATTGAATCAAGTTATTTAAAATTTCTTTCTTTTATCAAACAAATTAAAAACAGTAATTATGATGTAATTATAGATGTTTATGGAAAAATAAGCAGTAATTTAATTACGTTGTTTTCTGGTTCAAAAATTAAAATAAGTTATTATAAAAAGCATACTGCTTTTATATATAATAAAAGTATTAAAAGACTAAAAACACCTGAGCATAATGTGAGTCTTGCTATTGAAAACAGATTACGATTACTAAAACCATTACAAATAGAATTTAAAAATATTTTACCAAAAATTTCACTTAAAAAAGAGGAAATTCAGGAAGCAAAAATAAAGTTGGAATCTTTTAAAATTAATCTTTCAAATCCCTTATATATGATTAGTGTTTTGGGGAGTCATCCGAGTAAAACCTATCCAGTCGAGTATATGGCACATTTGTTAGACTATATGATTGAAGAAAAACCGACTGCCCAATTATTATTTAATTACATCCCGAATCAAATAAATGAGGCTAATGAACTTTACAATTTATGTTCTAATAGAACCCAGAAACAAATTTTTTTCGACTTATTTGGCAAAAATATTAGAGAATTTTTGTCCTTAACATTATTTTGTAATGCATTAATTGGTAATGAAGGTGGTGCTGTTAATATGGCAAAAGCGTTAAATAAACCTACATTCATAATTTTTAATCCCGGTTTAAATAAGTTAAATTGGTTTGGCGAAAATGAAACCATTACAAGTTGTGCTGTCCATCTTTCAGATTTTATTGAATATGAAAACAAAGACTATGTTAATGCCAAACGAAATCCTCGAGCTTATTATTTAAAATTTAAACCTAAATTTATACTACCTAAACTAAATGAGTTTTTACATCGAAACTAATGCAATATAAGTTTTTAATTTACATCTCTTATAGTTATGCTCTTCCTATTGGAAATCCTTTAGAGCAAGAAGTTATTGGTCGAGGATTTAAAGTAAAATGGTTTAGTGATATTGATGACGGTAAAAAAGCAATTATTGATAAACCAAATTCACTTGACACTATTAAAGATGTTGTAATTTATCAGCCAGATATTGTTTTAGCTGCAACAGACGATATTCCAGATTTTATAACAGGTTTGAAAGTTCAAATTTTTCATGGTTTTTTTGCAAAAAAAAGACCCCTAAAGAATGGTGGTTTCTATCATTTTAGAATTCGAGGTTTTTTTGATTTATACTGTACTCAAGGTCCAAACACAACACGAGAATTTACACGTCTTTCAAAAAAATTAAATTATTTTGAGGTTATTGAAACGGGCTGGAGCAAAGTTGATACTATGTTTCCACTTTCAGAAAAAGCAACTGATTCTAAAAGTATTACTGAAGAAATTCCCACAATTATGATTGCTTCAACATTTACAGAGCGTTTAAGTTTAGCCTATGTTGATTCCGTTTTTAATGAAATAAAAAGATTGTCAGAAACAAATGCTTATAAATTCATAATGGTTTTGCATCCAAAGTTACCCGCAGAAATTATTAAAAAGTGGCAATCTTTAACCAATAAAAATTTTACTTTTTTTGATACCACAAACTTGACGCCTTTATTCTTAGAGGCTGATATTCTTTTTGCCGATACCACTTCTGCCATTCAAGAATTTGTGCTTCAAAAAAAACCTGTAGTAACTTTTAAACATAAAGTAGAAGAGGATTTTTTAATAAATATAGAAGAAGCAAATGCTATTGAAAATGCTTTTAAATCTGCTCTTCATCCTTCTGATGAGTTATTAAAAAAAATAAGCCTTTATATTAGTGAATTACATCCTTACTACGATGGGAAATCCAGTAAAAGGATTATTGATGCCTGCATTTCTTTTTTACACAAAGACAAGAGTTATTTAAAAAACAAACCCCTAAATCTACTTAGAAAGTATAAAATAAGAAAACGTTTAGATTATTTTACTTTTAAAAGTTTTAACAAAGCTTATACAATTGAACCACAAACCGATAATGATTAAACTCTCAGCCGTTATAATAACTTACAATGAAGAAGAACATTTAGAAAAATGTTTAAAATCTTTAATTGGTATTACTGATGAAATTATAGTAGTTGACTCCTTTTCAACAGACAAAACATCAGCTATTTGTGAAGCTTTTAATGTTTCATTCTATCAACATGAATTTAAAGGATACATTGAACAAAAAAACTATGCAATTTCATTAGCAAATTACAATTACATTTTATCGCTTGACGGAGATGAAGCATTATCTGAAACTCTGAAATCTAGCATTTTAAAGGTTAAAGAAAATTGGGAATATGATGGTTATTATTTCAACCGACTTAATAACTATTGTGGACAATGGATTAAACATTCCGACTGGTATCCTGATAGAAAATTAAGGCTTTTTAAAAAGGGCAATGGCGAATGGAAAGGCATAAATCCACATGATTCATATAAACTAAAAAAAGGAATGAAAGCTGGTAAATTAAAAGGCGACTTACTGCATTGGATTTACAGAGATTATTCTGAGCATAATTTAAAAATAGAACGCTTTACAACAATATCTTCTGAATCTTATTTTAAATTAGGGAAAAAATCATCTATATGGAAAATAATTTACCGACCCATTTGGGCTTTTTCCAAAGCTTATTTTTTTAGACTAGGGTTTTTAGATGGGTTAAACGGCTTAGTGATTTGTGTACAAGCATACAATATCACCTTTTTAAAATATGTTAAGCTTTATAGGCTCTGGAAAACAAAGTAATTTACTTTCTCCAGAAATAATATTTTTTTTTAAATGCTTCTTGTCTAATATAATACGTAGAAAACTTTAGGGAATAATGATACATGGTTTTGGATATTTCTTCTTTTGTTTTACCACTGTAAAGTTTAGAATATTCATCACTCATAATATCTAGCATTAAATCTTTTGGAGATAGTTTTGCAAAATTCTTCATGCGCTCTTCAAAAGTCATGGCATGAAACTTCATTCGGTTTAAATCAACCAAGTAAAATTCATAATTGTTTCCAACCTTTTTAATAAGTGTATTTCCAGGAGAGTGGTCTAAAAAATTTATCCCATTTTCATGCAATTTAAACGTAAAACGGGTAAAAGCCCTTAATATCTCCTCGGAATTAGGATTTTCTAAATTATAAATTAATTCGCGGTAGGTAAAATCGTTGTTATATTGCTCGCTTATATAATAGCTATTTAGAAATGTAAACCAAGAACAATACTCTATATAAGCAAAAGGTTTTGGTGTGTTAATTCCTAGTTTTAATAGCTTGTTTCCATATTCATAGGAACGTCTGGCCTTAGATTTTCTAAAAAACCGATACACAATTTTATTAACAAGGTTTGGAATTTTAAACGATTTAATATTTAGGTTAATATCTTCAATTGTAATATTTTTTATAAAATTTCTTTTACCAAATCCGCCTTTTATAGTATCAAATTCACGAACTGCTTTTGTAATTTCATCTTTACTGTTTTGAGATAAATCCTCGTTAAAAACCTTATTCTCTTTCAACTTTCTTTTAATATAATTTTGTTAACCTTAAAATAGAATCAAAAAATATAAATTTTAATGTTCCATACCATAGTTGTAATTTTGCGAAGATAAGATTAAATATCAAAAGCTCATGTTCAAACACTTTTTAATCACTCGTTTTAATCTTCGTAAATCTGACTGGTCTACCAACAAAAAAAATGTTGCTGTTTTAACAGATGAGTGGCACAAAAATAGGTTTAAACTTTTTACTAATTATTGTTTTCCTAGTGTAAAAGCACAAATTAATAAAAACTTTGAATGGCTTGTTTTTTTTGATACTAATACTCCAGAAAAATACAAACTACTGATTACTGAACTTCAAGAAGAGATGCCAAATTTTGTACCGTTGTATATAAATGGCATGGATTCTTTTTTAAACGCTATCAAAGAATACATAAAAAAATATAATGATGAATATGTAATTACTAGTGGTTTAGATAATGATGATTGTTTAAGTATAAAATATGTAGCTGAAGTACAAAAAAGGTTTAATAATCAATCGTTTTTGGCATTAGATTTTATAGATGGTTATACAATTCAAACGCAATCAAAAATTAAAATTGGAAAAAAATTACACCTTTACAATCCCTTTATTTCGTTGATTGAAAAAAATACTAATCCCAAAACTGTTTGTGATGTTTCGCATAGGATATGGAAAAAAGAAACTAGAATCCTCCATATAAAAAATGTTAGAACTTGGGCATCAGTCATCCATCATGAAAATAAAGTAAATGAGTTTACCGGGTATGGAAATGTTGAAATAGCTGCTTTTTTAAGACTATTCAAACTCTCTGAAAAGCAAAAGAAACTTATAGAAAACAACTATATTCCTGTATCTAAATGGAGATTACAAAGTTTAACAAATAGGATATCATCGTACAGAATCGTGTTATACAAAAACCTTAAAAAATCACTAGGCTTATACAAAAAATAGATTACTGAAATTATTTGCAAATTTAACTAATATTAGTGGCTGCTACCCCATACCGAAACCCTTCAAAGAAATAGTTCCTAAGGTTTTAAAAGGTGTGGACTATGTTGTAAATTTGCAACGCGAAAAAATCTGTGATAAACCATTAAGCAATGATGGTTTGGTTAAGATAATACGTGAGTAAAAATAGCCACAAATGCACGACTATTTATGTTTAACATCATTTATAAAGATGAAAGTTATAAAATAATTGGCTGTCTATTTGATGTTTATAATAATTTAGGGAGTGGTTTTTCTGAAATAGTTTATAAAGATGCTTTGGAATATGAGTTTAAAAAACACAACATTCCTTTTAAAAGAGAAAAAGAGTACAACGTAGCCTACAAAGCTATCATTTTACCACATAAATTTTATGCAGATTTTGTTGTCTTTGATAAAATCATTTTAGAAATAAAGTCAGCAGAAAATTTAAACGATAAACATATTGCACAATGTATAAATTATTTAAAAGTATCAAATTGTAAACTAGCAATTTTAGCGAATTTTCATAAAGATTTACTAGACCATAAAAGAATCGTTTTATAAAATATTGTGAATTCGTGGCAACAAAAAATATGAATTATAAGGAAGCATTACAAAACCCAATTTTTAAAATCATATCTCAATCTGCTAAAGAATTACATATAGATAGTTATGTTATTGGTGGTTTTGTGCGCGATTTCATTTTAAAAAGAGGCGATATAAAAGATGTTGATATTGTGGCTATTGGCGATGGTATAAAACTAGCTAAACAGGTTGCTAAAAACCTTCCTAATAAACCAAAAGTACAGGTTTTTAAAACTTATGGTACGGCGATGCTTCGTTACAATGATATTGAAATTGAATTTGTTGGCGCCAGAAAAGAATCTTATACAGAGGATAGTAGAAATCCTTCAGTTGAAAATGGCACACTTCAAGATGACCAAAACCGAAGGGATTTTACTATTAATGCCTTAGCTTTAAATTTAAATGAAGAAAATTTTGGAGATTTATTAGACCCTTTTAATGGTATTGATGATTTAGAGAATAAAATTATTCGAACACCGTTAAATCCAGATATTACTTACAGTGACGACCCATTGCGAATGATGCGTGCTGTTCGATTTGCATCACAACTTGAATTTACCATTGAAGATAAATCATTACAAGCTATCGCAAAAAATTGTGATAGAATAAAAATCATCACCAATGAACGTATTGTAACCGAACTGAATAAAATTTTAGAAAGCAAAAAACCCTCTCTTGGGTTTCTATTATTAGAAAAAACAGGTTTATTAAAACATATTTTACCAGAATTAACCGCTTTAAAAGGCATTGAAGAAGTAGAAGGCCAAAGCCATAAAGATAATTTTTATCATACCTTAGAAGTCGTTGACAATATTTCTAAAAATACAGATAATTTATGGCTGCGTTGGGCAGCATTACTACATGATATTGGCAAAGCACCAACAAAAAAATTCAGTAAAAAAGTAGGTTGGACGTTTCATGGGCATGAGTTTGAAGGCTCTAAAATGGTTTATCATTTATTCAAAAGATTGAAAATGCCATTGAATGATAAAATGAAGTTTGTGCAAAAAATGGTATTTATGAGCTCCCGACCTATTGTATTGGCCCAGGATATGGTTACCGATTCTGCTGTGCGACGCTTAGTTTTTGATGCAGGCGATTATGTTGACGATTTAATGACGCTTTGTGAAGCAGATATTACTACCAAAAACCCTAAAAAATTTAGTAAATACCATAACAACTTTAAAATTGTTAGAGACAAAATAGTTGAAGTTGAAGAACGCGATCATGTTAGAAACTTTCAACCGCCCATTTCTGGTGAGGACATTATGAAAACCTTTAATTTGAAACCATCACGGGAAATAGGTGTTATTAAAGAAACTATAAAAGAAGCCATTTTGGAGGGCGATATACCCAATGACTATGAAGCGGCTTTTCAATTAATGATTAAAGAAGGAAAGAGATTGGGGTTAACTCCGGTTAAGGGTTAAGAGTTAAGAGTTAAGAGTTAAGAGTTAAGAGTTAAGAGTTAAGAGTTAAG
>CAXBID010000156.1:0-8652 GCA_963975495.1 uncultured Flavobacteriaceae bacterium
TTTAGAAAGCGGAGAAACTTTAAACGCAGTACTTCAAGACATTCAATTTCACCCTGTTACAGACAGAATTTTACACGTAGATTTTTACCAATTATTTGAAGACAAAGAAATAGCTTTAAATATTCCAGTAAACTTAGTTGGAAACTCTAAAGGTGTTAAAAACGGTGGTGTATTAAGAAGAAATAACAGAAAATTACGTGTTAAAGCGCTTCCAGTAAACTTACCGGATTTTATTGAAATAGATATTACACCTTTAAAAATAGGCGATAAAGTTGCTGTTGGTGAATTACCAACCGAAAATTATACATTCTTACATTCAGATAATACTGTGGTTTGTCAAATCAAAACAGCAAGAACAGCCATTGTTGATGAAGAGGAAGAAGAAGAAATTGAAGGAGAAGAAGGAGCAGAAGCAACCGCTGAAGGTGGAGCAGAAGCTGCTACTGATGCAGAAGCACCTGCAACTAAAGAATAACATATTCTTAATTAAAATATAATGAAGCATCCTGAATTATTCAGGATGCTTTTTTATTTTTACAGAAATATTAAAGCGTTATGTGTAGGTTTTTAATCAACGTATTCAAGAATAAAAATCAGAAAGAAGAAGATTACATGAAGAAATATTTAATCGTTGGCCTAGGAAATATTGGTGAAAAGTATGAAAATACACGTCATAACATTGGGTTTAAAATTTTAGATTATTTTGCTTCTGAAGAAGGTTTAACTTTTGAAACACAAAAACTTGGAGATACAACAACGTATAAATTAAAGGGCCGAACATTTATTTTTTTAAAGCCCAATACCTACATGAACCTTAGCGGTAAAGCAGTATTATATTGGTTAACTAAAGAAAAAATACCACTTGAAAATCTACTTGTTGTTGCTGATGATTTAAACTTACCTTTTGGAAGTATTCGATTAAAAACCAAAGGAAGTGATGGCGGGCACAATGGTTTAAAAGACATTCAAGAGAAGCTAAACACTACAAAATACAATCGGTTTAGATTTGGTATAAGTGATGCTTTTGGTAAAGGCAAACAAATTGATTACGTTTTAGGTGAATGGACGGAAGAAGAAAACAAAAACCTAAAAGAACGCTTATCTAAATCTGTTGAACTTATTAAATCGTTTGGATTAGCAGGAGTTAATATTACGATGAATACATTTAATGGTAAATAAAAAAGAGGCTTAAAGTTTTCTATTTTTTTCTATTCAATAATAATTTTTTTAGTTGAGTTTCTAACACCATCGCTTACATTTAAAATATACATACCCGATTGCACATTGTTTAAGTGTATTTTTTTATTCAATTCACCATTATTTTTAAAGCTATCATTATATATGTTACGCCCTCTTAAATCGTAAACATTTAGTGATATATTGTCAGAATTTGAACCATTCAATTTAATAGTAAATTCTCCTTTGTTAGGATTTGGGAATACTTTAAAGTTGGCAAAATCAATATCAGTTGGATTAGTAAGGGTAGCTGTTGTAATACAAAACTCTAAGTACCAATCATTCAAACTTCCAGTATCTTCATCATAATTATCAGCAACAGAGAGTTCCCAATTACCAGTACTGTCTAATCCTTTAAATGCATTTAAAGGGTTTACGGGAGTATAAGTTCCTGTTGTAGGTGTTGCACAAACTACTGCTGAAGCGCCATCTTCAAAAATAATATCAAAATCATCATCACTAGTATTGAAACAATTTTCGTCCCATAAAGTTACACTTGTACTATTGTTAGGATGAGTAACCACCACTTTTAAATCGCTAATATATGTATGTGAAACATCTACATTTACTTTTACATCGCTAATAATTCCTCCAGTAGGGACATTAATAATATTTGTGGTTTCTTGACCATCTAAAATAGAAAGATTTAGTGGGTTAGGGCTGGAAATAAATTGCTCATTACATGTTGTTGTTACAGTATACCCAATAGCAAAATCTGTACTATTTACGGCGTAATATATATTATTAACGGGCACAACCATTATTCTGCAAAAAGGTGTAGCAATATTAGGGACTGTGATATCTTCCGTTCCATCATTTGGAGTGTTGGATTCTATAATAGTATCAAAATTTAATCCGCCGTCAGTAGACAATAAAATATTTACAAATTGAGTATTCACTCCTCCCGAATCATCTGTATTGGCAACATCCCAAGTAATTGTTTCAGTTGTATTTTGTGTCCAACTTATGTTGGATGAAGATTGAGATGTTACAATAAAAGGACCAACTGGATTTGGTGTTGTACCATCGATAACTTGAACC
Organism: uncultured Flavobacteriaceae bacterium; assembly: GCA_963975495.1. GTDB lineage: Bacteria > Bacteroidota > Bacteroidia > Flavobacteriales > Flavobacteriaceae > CAXBID01. The sequence continues at coordinate 2,278 of CAXBID010000156.1, forward strand.
TGCATAGTATCATAACTACTTTGGCCGCCAGTAGGTGAAGCAACATTTCTATCTCTAACTGTTAAAGCCCAATTTAAAAACCTGTCTACAGTTGCGGCTGTTTCCCAATCACTACCTAGACCTGGGTTAGTTTGTGTAACATTACCATCTAAAACACTAGAGAGTCTGGGAATATATCTATTAGGAGAATTTGTAGGAGGTAAAGACCTGTTCATTGATCCACTAGCTAAAGTAGGTCCAAAATTAAGGTAGTTAGTTGTTCCGCTATCAATTTGCTCCCAACAGTAGGTTAAATTGTCGCCTGAGTCAGCATCAGTAGCAGTTCCTTTTAATATATAAGGTGTTCCGGCTGGAATTATATAGTTATTACCAGCATCTGCAATGGGTGGGTTATTAGAAATAACTTCGGTAGTTTGACAACTTTTTGTGCTTAAATTACCTAATATTTGTTTAATACTGTGATAGTGAAAATAGTCATCACTATCTTTCTGTACATTGTTTTCACTTTGTGGTGCGGTACCAGCATAAGCCATAATTGTTGTACCACTTCCTGGTTCAGATTGTACTGAAGTTCCTTCAGAAGTATACGCCGAAGTATGATTTGCTCCCATTTGATGACCAATTTCGTGAATCACAAAATTTATATCAAAAGTGTCCCCTTCAGGAATGTCATCAGCAGGAGAGGTAAACCCACTTCCTTTTTTGTGATCAAGGGAATTCATGCTATCATCATCTTCACATACGCAGCCTATACAGCCACCATTACCACCTCCACCTGTAGCTCCAAACAAATGTCCTATGTCATAAGTGCTATTTCCAATGACGCTTGTTAAATTGTTTTGTAACTGAAGACTCCATCCATTTAAGTTGTTAAAATTACTGTCTGAATCTGCACCAATACTCGCATCAGAATAAGGGTCAGTAGCTGCATCATTATATATTAATTGAGTGGCATCTACTAACTCAAAAGTTACTGCCATATCTGTTTCAAATATTTCATTAACCCTTGACAGTGTATTGTTTATTGCCGCTAAAGCATCTTCAATAGCATCACCATTTCCAGGAATACCATCGTCATGATAGGCGGTGTATTCAGATGTTGTTGAAATAGCTATTCTAAATTTTTGCAGTGTTTGATCATTTGCTCCACCCTCATTAATTTTAGAAGCTTTTGATTTGTTGAAAGTATTATTTAGTAGGTCATTAGTTTCACATTTGAATATAGCTTCGGAATTTACTTTCATTCCTCTATCATAAACAAAATACTCATTACTTCCCTTACTTATGGGTTGCATAAAAACAGTTGGTTTATCTAAATACCTAATCATGGTTTGGACACCTTGAGGAGAAACGCTCATACGTAATCTAGCTCCAGAGTTGTCCATACTATAACCTACAAAAGATTTTATGTTTGGATATTTCCTAGCAAGTTCAGGAGAAAAGACATTAGCTTCATAAATTCTAAATGCCTCCAGTTTCCCGTTTAATGTCGGAATATCAATTACGCTTGTGTTAGCATTATTTTTAGATGCCCTTTTAGTTGTTGAAGCTGTTTTTTCTTTAAATGAAGTTATGTCAAGATTAAAAAATGCAACCTTATTTTTATCTAAACGAAATTCAGATACTTTTTTAGAATCTTTTGAGTTTTCAATTTTTTCCCACAAAGAGTTTTGCCCAAAAGCCGAAAATACAATTAAAAATATGGTAATTGATAAAACATAATGTAGTTTTGCTTTCATAAAAAAATATTTAGGGCAATTTCATTAAACGTCAATTACAAATCTAGTTTTTTTTCATTAAACTAGCAATTTAATGCTTTTATGAGTAAGGTTAAAAACATTGAAACCTATAATTCTACCGAACCAACTGTTGTAACCATCGGCACTTTTGATGGTGTGCATATAGGGCACCAAAAAATAATTAAACGTCTAATAAATACCGGTAAATTACAAAATTTAAAATCAGTGATCCTTACTTTTTTTCCGCATCCACGAATGGTGCTTCAAAAAGATTCAAACATCAAATTAATAAACACCATTGATGAACGGAGCGATATTTTAGACGATTTAGGATTAGATTACTTACTCATTAAAGAATTTACGAAAGAATTCTCAAGACTTTCGGCAGAAGATTTTGTCAAACAAATTTTAGTTGAAAAACTTCACGCTAAAAAAGTAATTATTGGTTACGACCATAGATTTGGTAGAAACCGAAATGCCGATATAAATGATTTAAAAGGGTTTGGTGAAACTTACGGTTTTGAGGTTGAAGAAATTTCAGTGGAAGATATTGATGATGTTGCAGTAAGCTCTACCAAAATACGAAACGCCTTAAATGCTGGTGATATTGCTAAAGCCAATAGCTTTTTAGGGTATAACTTTATGCTAAATGGCAAAGTGGTAAAAGGTAAGGGTTTGGGCAAGCAATTAGAATACCCGACAGCTAATATTTTTATTAAAGAAGATTATAAATTAATCCCAAAACGAGGTTCATATATTGTAAGTTCTACAATTGAAAACAAACTCTTTTTTGGGATGATGAATATAGGCGTAAACCCGACCGTAAATGGGGAGAAAGAAACTATTGAAGTTCATTTTTTCGATTTTAAAAAGGATATATACGACCAGAAAATTCAAATTAATTTATTGGAACGTATTCGGGATGAACAAAAATTTGAATCCATTGAAGACTTAAAAACACAATTACAAAAAGACAAAGAAACGGCGCTACGTTACATAAAAAACCATCATGCTTAACACATGGTTGTTTAAACATATTGATAATTCCTCGTTGATAGTTTTTCGGATTATTTTCGGATTACTTTGTTTTTTAGAATCTGTTGGAGCCATTCTTACAGGCTGGGTAAAAGCAACTTTAATAGCTCCTAATTTTACCTTCAATTTTATAGGATTGGATTTTTTACAACCGCTACCCGGTAACGGTATGTACTTTTACTATGCTTTAATGGGGCTTTTTGGGCTGTTTATTATGGTTGGTTATAAGTACAGGTTTAGCATGCTGTCTTTCACAATGATGTGGTCTGCAACCTACTTGATGCAAAAAGCGTCGTACAATAACCATTACTATTTACTCATGTTGTTAAGCAGTATTATGGTTTTTCTTCCTGCACATAAATACGCTTCAGTTGATGCTAAATTAAACCCTAAAATAAAGAGTATTTCCATGCCGCAGTGGTGTAAGTGGGTTTTCGTCATTCAGCTTTTTATTGTTTACACGTACGCTTCAGTAGCTAAATTATATCCAGATTGGTTAGATACTACGGTGATTGAGTTATTAATGAGAGGGAAACAAAACTACTTTTTAGTTGGGGACTTATTACAGCAAAAATGGGTGCATTATGCCTTAGCTTATGGTGGTATTTTGTTTGACGGATTAGTAATCCCGTTGCTATTATTCAAACCCACAAGAAAGTATATCTTTTTCGTATCTATATTTTTTCACTTATTCAATTCGTTTATTTTTCAAATAGGCATTTTTCCATATTTATCATTGGCGTTTACATTGTTCTTTTTTGAACCTAAAACCATTCAAAAATTATTCTTAAAAAAGAAACCGCTTTATACTTCCGAAGAAGTCATTGTCCCAAATTATAAAACGCCCTTAATTACATTTTTTTTAATTTATTTTCTGATTCAAATAATATTGCCCTTACGCCATCATTTTATTGAAGATGATGTACTTTGGACAGAGGAAGGGCATCGTCTATCCTGGCGAATGATGCTAAGAATAAAAAGCGGTTCTGCAACTTATAGAGTTGAAAATAAAGACACAGGAGAAGCTATTTATATAAAATTAGACGATTACCTGACTAAAAAACAGCAACGATTAGCAACATCTAGACCTGATGTGATTTGGCAATTTTCACAACATGTAAAAGAAGAATTTAAAGCTAAGGGAGAAAACGTTGCCGTATTTGTAAATTGTAAGCTTAGTGTAAACGGAAAGCCCTATAAAAAGTTAATAAATCCTGAAGTTGATTTGGCTAATGTTGAGTGGAATCCATTTAAACACAGCGATTGGATTTTACCATCAAAACAAGACTGATTTAAAAATAATTCTTCGATAATTCGAATCGAGATATCCGTTGAAATTGTCATTCTCGCAAAAGCGGGAATCTAAGAGTCTGTTTTAAGAATTTATGATTGGTCCCGATAATTATCGGGATTATTGGTCATTTTTGATGCAGTATGAGGCATAATATTTAAGCATAATAGCTACGGTTCAAAATTGTAACAGGGCCGAATGAGAAGGCCAACGATTTGACCTTTGGTTGAGGAGCCAGACCGAGCGTTGGCTGCGCAAAAAGTGATATAAAAAAATAATTGACAAAATCTTAAACAGACTCTGAGTAAAGAAATGTTTCTTTACTCTTCGTAATTCCCTAAATTTGTTGCTTAAATTTAAACACATGTTACAAGTACCTTTTATTAGAGAGCATAAAGATTTGGTAATTGCGCGATTAAAAAAAAGAAATCTTGATGCAACTGCAATGATTGATGAAGTTATTGCTTTGGATGAAAACCGCAGACGTATTCAAACTGAGCTTGATAATAGCTTAGCGGAATCTAATGCCTTGTCAAAAGAAATAGGAAACTTGTATAAATCTGGTGAAGTTCAAAAGGCAAATCTTTTAAAAGAAAAAACTGGCAAATTAAAAGATACATCAAAAGAACTAAATGAAAAGCTTAATAATACTGCTGAAATATTAACTGATTTACTTTATAAAATCCCAAATGTTCCGCATGAATCAGTACCGCGAGGGAATTCAGAAGAAGATAACGAGGAAATTTATAAAGAAGGTGATATTCCTGTTTTACACGAAGGTGCTTTACCACATTGGGAATTAGCTAAAAAGTACGATATCATAGATTTCGAATTAGGAAATAAAATTACAGGTGCGGGTTTTCCAGTTTATAAAGGCAAAGGCGCTAAGTTACAAAGAGCTTTAATTGCTTATTTTTTAGATAAAAACACGGCTGCTGGCTATACCGAATATCAATTGCCACTTTTAGTGAATGAAGCCTCAGGTTTTGGTACTGGGCAATTGCCAGATAAAGAAGGACAAATGTATCATGTAACCGAGGATAATTTATATTTAATACCAACTGCTGAGGTGCCAGGAACGAATATTTTTAGAGATACTTTACTTGATGAAAGTGATTTGCCAATTGGTATTACGGGTTACACTCCTTGTTTTCGTCGTGAAGCTGGAAGTTATGGTGCACATGTAAGAGGGCTGAATAGATTACACCAATTTGATAAAGTTGAAATTATTAGGGTAGAACACCCAAGTAATTCCTATAAGGCTTTGGATGGTATGGTGGAGCATGTAAAATGTGTTTTGAAAGAATTGAAATTGCCTTACAGAGTTTTAAGATTATGTGGTGGCGATACCTCATTTGCATCTGCTTTAACTTATGATTTTGAAGTGTTTTCTACAGCACAAGATCGATGGTTAGAAATTTCTTCTGTTTCAAATTTTGAAACCTTTCAAGCAAATCGTTTAAAATTGCGATTTAAAAATAACGAAGGTAAAAATGAACTGGCCCACACCCTAAATGGAAGCGCTTTAGCCTTACCAAGAGTACTAGCTGGTATTTTAGAAAACTATCAAACTAAAGCTGGTATTTTAATACCAGATGTTCTTCAATCTTATACAGGTTTTAGTAGTATTGACTAGTAAATAGAAACAATAATTATGTTTTAAAACCCTACATATTTTGTAGGGTTTTATTTTTATAATCGATTAAATGCAAATTAGCAATGTTGTTTAACGATTTTAGCTTTGTTTCTTTTGTTTTTTGGAATATGTTTTTAAAATTAGCGTAATCAATTCTAGTAAGCTTAACCTACCATGAAAAATATTAAACGCCTTTTGCTTTTAATTGCTCTAATTTTCTTCGCTAGTAAAGTTTTATTTTCCGATTTTGAAATTTCTAAATCCGTAAATCAAACAACAGCTATTGTAAGTAAATAAAGATTAATTTTATTCAACAAAATTCCAAGATAAGTAATATCGAAGTATAGGAAATAGTTCATGTCGTGAATGCGAAAAACTAAAGATTGTCCCCAATCGAGTATTACACAGTTTTTAAATTAACAGTTAGTTAATAGAAAATTTATTTTGGTTGGTTAGTGCCCGAATTTTATTCGGGCATTTTTTTTAATGAAACTCTAATTTCTAAAGTTTTTTTAAACGAAGAGAAATTAGTAAGTTGAATTAATCCCGATAAATATCGGGATCTTACAATTTAAAGTGAATTAATTTTATAAAAACTTTTACAGTTTCAACACCTTACATTTCCTATACTTCGATATTACTTATCTTGGAATTTTGTTGAATAAAATTAATCT
>CAXBID010000157.1:0-8582 GCA_963975495.1 uncultured Flavobacteriaceae bacterium
AGGAAATTCTTTCTGTAACAATTTTAAAGCAACACCATCACTTGCAATAATGGGTTGGTAACCATGCGCAATTAACGCATTAATTATAGGAATACTTCGTGTGGCATGTCCCAAACCCCAGTTTAATGGCGCTACTAAAATTCGTTTTTTCATTAATAATTATTTTGGCGTTACCCAAGGGTCGGGCTTTCGGCAGTCGCTTCCCGATGAAAAATCGGGAGAGCTTCAACAAATGCCTCAATCCCTAACGCACTTTTTTGCTAAATTCAAAGATAACATATTAAGGCTCGCGTATATTTCCTTAATTTTACCAAATATTAAAATATTCATTAGCAAATTATAAGTGGGAAGTAAAAATAAATTGAGGCGTTTTAAAGAAAACGAAACCTTTTCAAACGTATTTCAACCAACAAGAGACGAGTTAGTCCATTCAAATTTCAATTTAAAAGGGAATTGGAGAAGCGAAGTTTTCAAAAACGATAATCCCTTAGTTTTAGAATTAGGTTGCGGAAAAGGAGAGTATTCAGTGGCATTAGCTCAAAAATATCCAAACAAAAATTTTATTGGTATTGATATAAAAGGCGCACGTTTTTGGCGGGGTGCTAAAACAGCTATTGAGGAAAATATTAAAAACGTGGCATTTTTACGTACACAAATTGAACTTATAGACCATGCTTTTGCTGAAAACGAAGTTGATGAAATTTGGATTACCTTTCCCGATCCTCAAATAAAATACAAGCGTACCAAACACAGAATGACAAACGCCACGTTTTTACAGCGTTATAAAACCATTTTAAAACCAGAAGGTGCTATAAACTTAAAAACCGATAGCGAATTTATGCACGGTTACACCCTTGGGTTATTGCACGGTGCAGGACATGACGTACTTTATGCCAATCATAACGTGTATAAACAAGAGGGAAGCCCAGAAGAAGTTACAAGTATTCAAACCTTTTACGAATCACAATATTTAGAGCAAAACAAACCAATTACGTATATTCGGTTCAAAATAAAATAATAGTGAACATAACCTTTGTCTTCTTTTTAGGTTTATTTTTTGCAATGATTGGTGTTATTCCACCAGGGTTGTTAAATATGACGGCAGCTAAAATAAGCCTAAAAGAAGGGCATGTTAGAGGTATTGTATTTTCCGCAGGGGTTTGTGTTATTGTTTTGGTTCAAACCTATGTAGCAAGTATTTTTGCACGTTATTTAAGCATGCATCCAGAAGTTATTGGTATTTTAAGAGCTGTCGCACTAGTTATTTTTATCTTGATAACCATTTATTTTTTATTTGTGGCTAAGTCTTCTCCCAAACAACAAATAGAACCTAAAATAAAGAGCAAGCACAGTCGGTTTTTTCAAGGTATTTTATTGTCGGTAATCAATGTATTTCCCATACCGTATCAAGGGTATATGACTATTACCCTGGCGTCATTTGGTTGGATGACTTTCGAAAGAACAAGTATTATGGCGTATGTCATCGGAGCCGTTACAGGAACATTTGTAACACTTTATATGTATATTTTCTTCTTTGATAAAATAAAAGAGAAAAGCTTCACCTCTCAAAAAAACATGAACCGAATTATTGGTGCTATTACGGGTATCATTTCCGTAGTAACTTTAATTAATATTATTCAAGATTTTTAAAAATGCAACCAGAATCCCTTAATTTTTTCGATAAAGTATACGAAGTTGCAAAACAAATTCCTCACGGAAGAGTTACAAGTTACGGTGCTATTGCAACCTATTTAGGGGCTGCCCGAAGTGCGCGAATGGTTGGTTATGCCATGAATGGTTCTGGCGGTAAAGATGTGCCAGCGCATCGTGTGGTAAACAGAAAAGGATTGCTAACGGGTAAACATCATTTTGATGGTACAAATCTAATGCAACAATTATTGGAGAGCGAAGGTGTTGTTGTTATAGATAACCAAATTCAAAATTTTGACAAGGTATTTTGGGACCCAAATGTTTTACTTTGAAAAATGAAGACTTCAAAAATATTAGCTTGCTTTTTTAATATCTTCTTTATTACTGGCTAATTTTAAAACATTTGAAAGTAAATTGGTTTCGTTATTAAAAAGAGACTGTTTTAAAAGCTGCATTTCTTTTTCCATGTTCTCCTTAACTGTTTTCTTCAATTTATCTGTAAAACTTAAACCGAAAATCTTCTTATAAAGAAAAATATGATTAGAAAGCGTAACGTGTTCATCACCTATACAAATAGAAATTTCATTTTCTGAATCGATAAGAAAATATTCATCAGAAATAGGAGACATTAATTTTTGTATGTATTTTTTGTTCGAATACTCCTCAACAATACCAATAATGTGTTGAGCGTCTTCTGTAACGGTTTTTTTCTTTAAATTAAACATTTTTTTAATGATTTATCTCGATTATAAAAATCAAGGGTTTCACTATTAATACAAACTTAACACCAAAGTCACTAGGAAAAAAATGGAGCTTGTTTTTAGTCTGAAAAAATTGTTTTTCAACTATTTAACGATAAAGTTTTCGTTCAAGAGTAATTAAATAAGGATTAGCTGTTCTCTATTTAAGTCATTATAAGTGTTTTATTAACGATCATATTAGTCTTAGCTATTTCCTAATAATCACAAATTTACAAATAATCACAAATCTTATTTCATAAGAAAACCCAATAATTACATCAATAAAACTTTTAGCTTCTCTATTTAGACTTCATACTTTATTACCTATCTTTGCCTTTAGAATGATTCTTAATAAAAGAAATGAAACTCAATAAACAAGAAATACTAAAAGCTTTAGAAACTATAACAGTTCCCGGCGAAGGACAAAACATGGTGGAAAGCGGAGCTGTAAAAAATGTAGTGACTTTTGCTGATGAGGTTATTGTAGATATCACCATTAAAAACCCAAGTTTGCAAGCTAAAAAACGTACTGAAGTTGATATCCTTAAAACCATTCATGAGCAGGTTTACGAAAAAGCTAAAATTACGGTCAATATAAAAGTGGATGCACCAGCAACACCAAAAGCCAATGTTATAAAAGGTAATCCCATTCCAGGAATAAAAAATATTGTAGCGGTGGCCTCTGGTAAAGGCGGTGTAGGTAAATCTACCGTAACAGCAAATTTGGCAGTTACTTTAGCTAAAATGGGCTTTAAAGTAGGTGTTTTGGATGCCGATATTTACGGCCCTTCAATGCCTATTATGTTTGATGTGGAGGCTGAAAAACCTTTAGCGGTAAATGTTGACGGAAAATCTAAAATGAAACCCGTGGAAAACTACGGGGTTAAAATATTATCCATAGGGTTTTTTACACAACCCAATCAAGCGGTTGTTTGGCGAGGGCCTATGGCAGCTAAAGCTTTAAACCAAATGATTTTTGATGCGGCTTGGGGCGAGATAGATTTCTTGTTAATAGATTTACCTCCAGGCACAGGCGATATTCATTTAAGCATTATGCAATCGTTGCCAATTACTGGGGCGGTTGTAGTAAGTACACCTCAAAATGTGGCCTTGGCAGATGCTAAAAAAGGGGTGGCTATGTTTCAACAAGAGAGTATAAATGTTCCTGTTTTAGGAATTATTGAAAATATGGCTTACTTTACACCTGCAGAATTACCAGATAATAAATATTATATTTTCGGAAAAGAAGGTGCTAAAAACTTAGCAGAAGATTTAGAAATACCATTTTTAGGTGAGTTGCCTTTGGTACAAAGCATACGGGAAGCTGGCGATATTGGGCGTCCTGCGGCATTACAAACGGCAACGCCTTTAGAGAAAGCTTTTGAAAAACTAACGCAGAATGTTGTACAAGAAGTGGTAAGACGAAATGACGATTTGCCACCAACCGAAGCAATAAAAATTACGACAATGGCTGGTTGTTCAGCAGTAAAGAAATAACAAACCGCTTTTCCCTTTCCTTTGGGGAGGGTAGGGTGAGGAAAAAATAAAACATGACTACAGAAGAACTTAAATTAAATATTGAAAAAGCACTAGATGAAATTCGACCGTTTTTACAAAGTGATGGTGGCGATATTTCATTATTATCCATTGAGGATAACGATACTTTGGTAAAAGTTCAGTTGCAAGGTACCTGCGTTGGCTGTAGTGTAAATCAAATGACTTTAAAATCTGGTGTGGAAATGACCATTAAAAAGTATGCGCCACAAATAGAAAAAGTTATAAATATTGAAGCCTAAATTATAAGTTCACAATATATTCTCCATAGAGAACTTTTTGGCTAAAAAGAATTAACCAATTAATTAATAAACGTTTTATGACTTCATTTTTTTAATCTAATCTATAGAAGTTTTGAATTAAATAATTTTTTCTCTCTTAAGAAAGGTGTCTAAGCTATCTGCTGCATCAAAACACTTGTTAACTTTTGAAACATTATTACAAAATTTTGTTTCTAAATTAGGGGAAGACTTACAATTAAAGTCTGCTAAATCCACTTTTTCAAAACCTTTATTTATTCTTTTGCATTGTTCATAAAGACTATCTATGGTTTTGTATTGACTAGGTTCGAAACCGTTTTTTAAAAGATAACCTTTTAAGTAATTTTCTATAGCATACTGAGAATTTTTGCAGACTAAATACGTTACAATATCTTCTTCTGGTTTGAACAGCTCTTTGTTGGCTTGGTTCAATTTTTGAGCAGCATTTAAAAAGTATTTCGTTGCTTCTGTTTCCATGATAAAATAATTAATAGTTAGTAATTTATAGTAATCATTCTCCATGCTATAAATACAGCATGGAGAATGATTTTATATTAAACAAACAATTACCTAAGCTTAGGCATGTTACATATCCTTGTAGATCTCTAATCGTTCCCATTTGGAATCTACTTCCTCTTGTGCTTGCTTAAGAAGTTTAGCTCCTAATTCAGCATCATCCTTAACAACTCTAGAGAAACGGGTTTCCAAATACATGAAGTCCTCAAGAGGTGCTGCCGGTGCTTTAGAATCCAGTTTAAACTTCTTGCCTTTTGGTTTGGAAGGATCGAATCTAAATAATGGCCAATACCCTGTTTCCACAGCTTTTTCCTGATGCATAGACCCATCTTTTAAATCGTAACCGTGTTCAATACAAGGGGAATACGCAATGATCAATGATGGGCCATCGTAGGCTTCTGCTTCTTCAATAGCTTTCAGCGTTTGTAAATCCTTTGCTCCTACCGCTACTTGGGCTACATAAACATTTTCATAAGAAATCGCTTGTAAGGCCAAACTCTTCTTGCTGGTTCGTTTACCGGATACAGAGAATTTGGCACTTGCACCTAATGGGGTTGCCTTAGATGTTTGCCCGCCTGTATTTGAATAAACCTCTGTATCCAACACCATAATATTGATGTTTTCCCCGGATGCCAATACGTGGTCAACACCACCAAAACCAATATCATAGGCCCAACCATCTCCACCAAGTATCCAAACGGCTTTTTTGCGTAAGTACTCTGTTAATTGTGACAGTTTTTTAGCATTAGCATTATCAATGCCTGCTAACTTGTCTTTAAGTTTGTCAAGATTAGCGAAGTTTTCTGCTTTGTCCGCTTCCGTTTTTTCTGGATTGTTCAAGATTGCTTCAACCAATTCGCTACCAACTTCTGCTTCTAATCCTTTTAATAGTTGAACAGCTATTTCATGTTTTTTGGTTAAAGCCAATTTCATGCCCAAACCAAATTCGGCATTATCTTCAAATAATGAGTTTGCCCAAGCTGGACCTCTACCAAATTTGTTGGCTTTATAAGGCGTTGTTGGTAAATTTCCTCCATATATGGATGAACAACCCGTTGCGTTGGCAATTAAAATACTGTCTCCATATAATTGGGTTAACATTTTAATATAAGGTGTTTCACCACAGCCGGAACATGCACCGGAAAACTCGAATAATGGCTCAAGGAATTGAGACCCTTTTATATTTGTAATTTGCAATTCGGCTCTGTTATAATCCGGTAAATCAATAAAATAATTCCAATTCTCACCTTCTACGGCTTCCACTTCAAGCTTTTTGTGCATATTGATAGCTTTAAAGTCTGGATCTTCTTTACTTACAGCAGGACATACAGCTACACAAAGATCGCAACCTGTACAATCCTGTGGAGATACTTGTAATACATAAGACTCTTCTTCACTTGTAAATGGTCTGCCTTTAGCCGGAACAGATTTTAATGATGAAGGTGCTCCTGCTAATTCTTCATTAGCAACTACTTTAGCCCTAATGGCTGCATGAGGACAAATGGCAACACACTTATTACACTGTGTACATAGTTCTTCGCCATCCCAAACAGGAACAATATCAGCAATACCTCGTTTTTCGTATTGGGTGGTTCCTGTTGGGAACGTACCATCTACCGAGAAAGCACTTACTGGCAACTCGTTTCCTTTTCCTACCAGTATTTTCCCCAATACTTCTTTTACAAATGGGTCTGCATTACCTGTCATTATCGGTTTTAATTCCCTATCTGTGGTAATTTTCTTAGGATAATCAACTTTTTGAAGGTTTTCCAATGATTTATCAACAGCGTTGAAATTCATTTGAACAACCTTATCCCCTTTATGGGAATATGATTTTACAATAGCATCCTTGATTTTCTGAATGGCCTCCTCTTTTGGTAAAACCCCGGAAATAGCAAAGAAACAAGTTTGTAAAACAGTATTTGTTCTTTTACCAAGATTCGCTTCATGTGCTACTTTTGATGCGTCAACAACATAAAAATTCAATTCATTATCTATTATTTCCTCTTGCATTTTTTGGGGTAATATGTCCCAAATATCTTCATTTGAAAAAGGAGAGTTCAACAAGAAAGTACCTCTTTTTTTAATGTTTGTCAAAATATCATACTTTTCAATAAAATTAAATTGATGACAGGCGATAAAATCTGCTTTATGAATTAAATAGGTTGAATAAATTGGGTCTGGTCCAAAACGTAAATGCGATACAGTTTGGGCACCGGCTTTTTTGGAATCATATACAAAATAACCTTGAACGTAATTATCCGTGGTTTCTCCAATGATTTTTATGGAGTTTTTGTTAGCGCCTACTGTACCATCGGATCCCAAACCGTAGAACATACAGTTAAAAGTGTTCTTAACAGTGTGCAATCTGCCTCCTATTTCTAAACTTCTAAATGATACGTCGTCATTGATACCAACAGTAAAGTGGTTTAATGGCTGTTCTTTGTCCAACTCATCGTAAACCGCTTTCACCATTGCCGGGTCGAATTCTTTAGAAGATAATCCGTAACGTCCACCTATAATCTCTGGCATTGCTCTATCGCTTTCCATAAAGGCGGTCACCACATCCTGATAAAGAGGTTCACCTAGACTTCCTGGTTCTTTAGTGCGGTCTAAAACAGCAACTTTTTTAACTGTTTTTGGTAAAGCATCTACAAAATGACTAATTGAGAACGGTCTGAATAAACGTACTATAATAGCACCTACTTTTTCGCCATTTTTAACCATAGTATCAACAGCTTCCATTACAGGGCCTTGGCCAGAGCCCATAATCACCACTACCTTTTCAGCTTCAGGATGTCCTACATAATAGAACAAACTGTATTTACGTCCTGTGTGTTTGTAAAACTTATTCATGGTGTCTTCAACAATTCCAGGAACTTTATCATAATATAGGTTGGCCGCTTCCCTTGCTTGGAAGAAAACATCCGGGTTTTGGGAAGTTCCCCTAATAACAGGATGGTCTGGATCCAATGATCTTTTTTTATGGTCCATTATTTTATCCTCGGGCATCATCGCTTTTATAGTTTCATCGGTTATAGAATCGATTTTAGCAATTTCATGGGAAGTTCTAAATCCATCAAAAATATTCATGAAAGGAATTCTTGATTTTAATGTCGCTACTTGTGAAATCAACGCCATATCCTGAGCTTCTTGAACTGAACCACCAAATAGCATAGAGAAACCGGTCTGCCGTGTTGCCATGACATCGGAATGGTCGCCAAATATTGATAATGCATGTGTTGCTATTGTCCTTGCTGCAACGTGTATTACTGTTGGAAGTAATTCCCCAGCTATCTTATACATATTAGGTATCATCAACAATAGCCCTTGGGATGCAGTAAATGTAGTTGTTAATGCTCCTGCTTGTAAAGCCCCATGTACGGCTCCTGCAGCACCTCCTTCACTTTGCATTTCAACAATTCTAGGAATGTTTTCCCAAATATTTTTCTGTCCTTTAGAGCTGTACACATCTACATGTTCGCCCATTGGTGAGGCTGGGGTAATAGGGTAAATGGCACAAACCTCATTGGTCTTGTGCGCCACTCTGGCAACCGCTTCATTGGCGTCGCAAATTAATTTTTTGGATTTTTCTTTCATGATAATGTTATCTTATTAAACAAAATGAAATTCACAAAAAACTTAAGAAATGCTCTTTGCAAAATTTCTCACTGTAAGTAGACCAAATAAGATTTTTTATGGACCAAAACCTTTAGGCCATTCAAATAAATATTGAATAAAGTTAAAACCCTTATCGAGTATAGACTATGATAAATGTCATGTGAAGTAAAAACTTAAAAAAAAGTTTAGGACCTCACTCATGTGAAATCCTTAAACTTTTATGTACTAATTCTCAAAATAT
>CAXBID010000158.1:0-8560 GCA_963975495.1 uncultured Flavobacteriaceae bacterium
GTCCCCTCGAGGGGACTTTAGGGGTGTAAAAATAGAATAAAACCAACTTTTAAAACTCTTCCGAACACTTATGTTTTCAAGACCTTGCAGGATTTTAATAACTCACTGATAATTAAAAGTTTATTAATCAAACTCAGGTCTAAATGTGTTGAAATTAAATCCACCTTGGCCTTAAATAAGGAGGAGAAGTTATATACATTAAGCACTTGGTTCAAACCTTTTAATATCAATTTCGTTTTGTAACGGTATCTTGTTTTCAATGAAATGATAAAGTTGTTTAGCAACATAAGGGCCGATCATAACCCCACGCGTACCCAAACCATTTAGCACAAACATATTTTTGTGCGTTTTGTGTTGCCCAACCAAAGGCCTTCTATCTTTTACGGTAGGGCGTATTCCTGCAACCTGATTGATAACTTTGTAAGAGAAATCAATGATTTTATTTAGCTTGTTTAACAGGTCTTCTTTAGCTTTTGTTGTAAGCGCATGGGTTTTATCATCCCAATCATAAGTAGCACCAACAATGTATAAATCATCATTTAATGGAATTAAAAAAATACCCGCTTTTAAAATATAATCTATCTTTAAATCCGGTGCATGAATAATCAGTAATTCACCCTTTGTTGGTACTAAAGGCAAATGATTAAAAAACGGATTTTTAACCACCCCAAATCCCTCAGCGAACACAATATATTTTGCTTTTATATTTTTATAATGAATTGATTTTTCTGCGGCTTTTAAATCATCATATTCAAATACATCCTCAATAAGTTGGTCATTTTTTAATAAGTTTGTTTTATATGATTTTACTAATGTCTTTACATCAATTCGTCCTGTTTGTAAAACCTCACCAAAACCAAAAGGCGCATCAATACAAGTCTTTTTATTTTTTATGAGTTTTGTGGATAGATACTCAGAAAGATTTGGTTTATCGGATGCCGTAAACCAATCATTTTGTTCCTCTAATGATGCAAATTTCCGATACACGGGAATTTTATGATCTAATTTCACATTCAGTGTATTTTCTAAATGCTTGTACATTGGTAAAGCAATGTCTAATTGTTCCTTGCTTTTCCAAACCGGTGTAAATCGTTTTAAAACCACGGGATTGTATAAACCACCAGCAACAGTTGATGATTGTTGTGAAGCGTTATCAAACACCACAAAACTTTTATCATTCGCCTTTAATTGCTCGCAAAAACTAATGCCCGCTAATCCAATACCAACTACTATATAATCTACTTGCATCATGATGCGAAGATACTTAGAAAACTAACACCCCTTTTGAGCTACGCTCTGTATCTTCAATAAAAATATATTTTCATTTCGATAACCCTCAAGGGGACAAAAAAAGCGCCCACTTAAAAAGTGGGCACTTAAAATTATTTATAAGATTTCTGGATATTAATATGTCCACATATCTAATTCAAAATCCCTGATTTTATCTTTTATTCGTTCTGACTCCAGCAATTGCATCAATGCATTTTCTGATACATATTCAGTAACTGCTCTATCGCCTTGTACGTTTTCCTCTTTAAAAATATATCCTTGAAAACGTCTGGAGTTTAAAAGATGATCGAAAGAATATGGCATCGAACTATTTTCATTGTTAAACGCTTTTGCTTGATGCAATACTTCTCTAGCATCTGGGAAAAATACCCAAAAAAGAGGCACCAAATCGGCGTTTTCACTACCAATAAAGTTTACATCGGGTGCTACTGGAGCAATCCCAATTAATCGGTATTTCATTTCGGCTTGACGCTTATCAAAATACCACAGGCCTCTAATATGATATTCTCTAATATCTGCCGCAGAAATATCATATCTATCTATATACTCAGCAGATAATGTTTCGCCAGCATTTATTTGCTCAATACCCATTTCGGTAGTGTCAATCTTGCTTAAAGACGCTTCAATATCTTTCAGGGTTCTTTTTGTTGTAAAATAAGAATCATCATAGATATTTTTTATTTTTCCGTTTTTGATGTTCTTCATAAGTACATCGTACAAAGAACGTCTGTCGCTACCAATATTGTTGGTGTCAACAGGGTAATATAACGGAAAGTTTGCACGCTCATCAAGAACAACTTTTTCCCAAACTGTTTTTGAAAAAAGGATATCTCTATCATCAACATAACCATAATCCAATGGCTTGTCGTTATCTACTGCAACCTGCGCCGCTGTTCTAACCCCGATTTCATCAGGACTTTTAGCATTTAATATATTTGCTTGTGCAAACATACCAGATACTGTAAAAACAGCTGTAACGGTTAATAAAAAACTTTTTAATTTCATCATCTTATTATACATTTTAATATCTGTCAAGAATTAACGCTATATTAATTCAAATATTTTAATTTGTAAGCTCAATAATTATTGGTGATACTTTTTTAAGTATAACACTAACACCACTAGCTCTAGCTTCAATATCAAATATGGTAACATCTGACCCTCGTTTAGCTTTACGCAATGCGCCTTTTGCTCTAGCATCTAACTTACTTCCTTTAACCTCTATTGTTGGTTGTCCTGGAACTTTAAATTTAAATCCTGTTACGCGTAAGGGTAATTCAAAATCAAAATCATCAAACTTAGCACCAACTGTAGAGATTTCCAAACTGTTACGTTGCATTTTAATAGCACCGTCTTCACCTCTTATGGTCCCTGTTGGTTTTGGTAAATCTTTAATCCTGAATGTTGCATTATCAGACACTGATTGTCCATCAATTTTACCAGTAACATTTATAGTCACTTCTCTGCCTTTAATAGTTGTTGCATCCATAATATATTTACTACCACCTGCTCTAGATAAACCTTGAGCTGAAGCACTAACATTATTATCAGCAATACCTGCAAAAGAAATTGTCATTGGGTTTTTAACACCTCTATATACCACATTCATTTTATCTGCTGAAATTGTTGCAGCATTTGGTTTTGGTATTGTTGCAAAAGATCTCTCTACAGGCACTTCAATTTCTTCGCCGTCTTGGGAAAAAATCAATTTACCTTCAAGTTTATGTTCTCCAGGGCTTCCAGAGTTTACGTTTAATTTAACTTTACCACCTTCAATAGTAAAATCTTTTTCCTCAACCAGTTTTCTACCATCTAAGGTCAATTCTACCCTATTTGGCTTTGTTGACTCATCCCGTCTTCCTAAAACAATTTCACCATCATAAGTTTCTCCATTAAAATAGGCCGACTTTCTTGACGTTAATATTGTTGTGTAGTTATTCATAGACACTTCACTAGAAAGTGTGCCTTGTAGCATATTAGCTAAAACTTGAGATTCAGTGGTCTTGATATCTGATTGCAATTGTGTCATCTTAGTTAAAGATGCTACTAAAGGAAATCCTTTGTAGTGATAATCCAACCAGTCAACTTTATGGCCGTCTCTGTTTTTAACTTCTTCTGTACTGAACTTGTCATTAACTTCTTTAATAACAGGTTCCATACCTTTTTCGCCTGCTAAAACATTTGTTACACCTTCTCTAAAGGTTTTCATATGCCCTAAAAATGCTTGACCATCTTCTTTTATCTTATCGCCTTTAAAGAAATGCTCGTCAAGATAATCGCCTTTATCCATAATCTCATAATCTGTAGGATCATCAATTTTCGCGGTCATTTTACTTTTTAAATCTTCTAAGTAAGCATCAAAATCGTGAGCTAGCTTATCAATTTGATCCGCTTTAGCTTTTAGAGGCTCAAACTTTGCTGGTTGTTCATTAGCTTTTACTTCTAAACTCGCCACAAAACTATCATTTCTAGCTTCTGTAGCTTCGTTAGATTCTACTAACTTTTCGTTCATTAATCCGAAGGCTGAAAGCACTTCTTTCGACATATTTAACGCTAGCATCGCTATAAATATTAAATACATCAGATTAATCATTCTCTGTCTTGGTGATAAATTTCCTGCTGCCATTTCTAATTAGGTTTTTGGTTAATAATAATTTGGGGTTAAACCCTAACTAGTTTTTGTTCATTGCAGACAACATACCGCCATATACGCCATTTAATGAAGATAAATTAGATGCTAAAGATTGCATTTGTTCTTTTAATTTTCCTGCATTTTCAATAGACTCTTCATTAATAGCTGCTTGCTTATTAACGCTTTCCAATTGTACTTTGTATAAGCTGTTTAATGATTCCATTTGAGCTGCTGCCAATGATAACTCTTCACCATATTTTTTAGTCGCTTCAATTGAATCAACTGTAGATGACATGTTTTTTGCTGCACCTTCAAAGTTTTTGATACTGTCTCCTAAACTCGCAAGTAGCTCGCCATCAATTCTTGCATCTTTTAATAAATCATCTAATTTTTTAGATAACAATCCTTGTGCACTGTCTTTTCCTCCTTTTCCAGCTGATTGAGCACCAGCTAATTCTGGATACACTAAAGACCAGTCTAATTCATCATCAACGGGTTCGAATGCTGATAATGCGAATATAATTGCTTCGGTTACTAAACCAATAGTTAACATTACATTACCTGTTAGTGGTCCGATTTCGAAGTGAATAATTTTGAATAGTGCTCCAACGATTACAATTGCTGCTCCTAATCCATAAGCCATATTCATGAACTTTTTACTTGCTTTTGACTTTGCCATAATTTTCGGTTTTTAATTTAAGTGAAATACTTAAGTAGGTTAATTAATAGTATTTATTGTTATTGATTTGATTAAAATTTATTTATTTACCGTTTTTTGTTACTGCTGTCCCCATATAATCTTGAACGGTTCTGAATCCTATAAAACTTCTTGCTGAATCTGCATATTCATAATCTCTGGAACTTACCTGTAAAAAGTAAGCAACATCTTTCCAAGATCCGCCTCTTACAACTTTACGTTTATTATTCGCATCGTTTACACTAGGGTTGATAGTTGATGTATATTCATAAGAATTAGGGTCATAAGATGCATTTACCCATTCTGAAACGTTACCCGCCATATTATACAAGTTATAATCGTTTGGCTCGTAAGACTTCGCTTCAACAGTATATAAAGCTTGGTCGGCAGCATAATCACCTCTTACAGGTTTAAAGTTTGCCATAAAACAACCTCTATCACTTTTTGTATAAGGCCCGCCCCAAGGATACGTTGCCGCTTGAAGACCGCCCCTTGCAGCATACTCCCATTCAGCTTCAGATGGTAGTCTAAATGTATTTACCATTGCCGCTCCTTTTTTAGATTTTTGGTACGAGTTTTTCTCTATAGTTCTCCATTCACAAAAGGCTTTGGCTTGTTTCCAAGATACCCCTACAACAGGATAATCACTATAGGCATCATGCCAGAAATAATCGTTGTGCATGGGCTCGTTATAAGAATAAGCAAAGTCTCTAATCCAAACCGTAGTGTCTGGGTAAATCTCTATCTCTTCTTTCTTTATAGCCTCTTTACGTGTAATACCTTTGTTTTTGGCAGCTTCTTGTATATCCATATAGTTATACTGAAACTTGAATTTTTTTACATCCCAAGTACGTTGTCCGTTATAAGATTCTTCTAAAGGTAAATACATAGTATCCATAACTTCTGCATAATACTCATCTGGATACTCAGATGTATCGAATACTAAATCAACATCTTTGTTTATTTTTCTGCCCTCGTAACCTGTAGGCCCTAATCCTGTATAGTTTTCGAACATATACTTTTCGTAAACAGACATATTTGCTGTATCTGCATCTTTAAATGCATACTCACCAATACCTCCATCATCTGGTACTTTACCAACTTCATCAGCTAAAATAGCCAACTTCATTCTAACGATTGAATCTCTTACCCAGTGTACAAATTGGCGATACTCGCTATTTGTAATTTCGGTTGCATCCATATAAAAAGCTCTAACAGTTGCTGTTTTAGCAGGAGCATCATTAATGCCCGCTAAATCATCATCAGCCTTACCCATTATAAATGCGCCACCTGGTATAAGTTCCATACCATACGGCTTTTCTGGATGCCATTTCTTTCCTTTAACACCAACTAGTTCTCCTCTATCCTTAGAGCCACAACTGGCTAGTATTGCTAATACTGCGGTTAATAAAATAAACTTTTTCATATCCATAGAAAACTCGAGGTTAATTATTTATGCTTTGTTTTGAGAGCGTAAACATATTTATATATTTTCATAAAAACAACTATTTGACGAAAAAAAATACATTTCATCGTAAAAAAATAGCATTTTACCGATGAAATGAGCTTTTAACCGTATCACACCTACTATATACAGTTCTTTTGAAAAGCCTTATACCAGCGTTCTGGCACTGTATTATTACATGCATCTAGGTAATCTTGATGCGTGCAAGGTAATAACGTATGTCTTTTTAATTTATTATTGACTTCAGATAAAAAAGGGATCTCAATCCACCATCTTCCTGTTTTATTACTCTTATAAAATACTAATTCCTCAGTATCAACCAAGGTGATAAACTTTTGATAGTTTCTGTCATCTGAAAAATCATCATCTTTCACTCTATAATTAACACCTTCAATAAAATACCAAAGCATTTGCGATATTAACATGGCTGTTAACTCATCATCTTTTGATGGTTTGTACTCATAAATACCAAATGAGCTTACCTTATTACTTATACCTGCATAACGTGCAATGGCGCAAATTTCTTTTCCATCCAATCCGTTTGGCGAATACTTTTGGTTTAAACTTACCTCAGCACCTTTTACTGAGTTCAAATCAATACTCACAATATTAGCATCTCTTAAAACGGGCTCTACAATAGTAATATCTTTTGAAACTTGCCCCAATCGATACGATTCAAAATATAAACTATCCATCAAATCAATTTCTTCTTGGGCATTAAAATAAGTTTGATACCCTACAGTTGCATAATTGAATAGGTTATAAGGTTGGTCTAGAATTATTTTACCAACAAAACTATCGTTCTTTATGGGTTTAGATGAATCGCCTAAGTTGAACTTACAATCTACATTCACAATGTTAACCATAGGAATTATATTATCATAAGCCCTATAGTTGGCATAAGTTAAATCTTGTGTCCCTCCTAATATAATAGGAATGATATTCTTTTTAACAAGTAAGTTTATGGCTGTTTTTAGCGCAAAATAAGTATCCTCGATACTTTCACCTTTATTAATATCGCCTAAATCTGCAATGGTAACATTCCAACTTCCAGGAAAAAGTCCGTAGAAAGACTTTCTAATGTCATTTAATTGAAATTGTTCTCCTATATAATTGATGTCGTTTCTGTTTTCCAGAACACCAATTATGGCAATATTTACATCATCCAAATCTGGTATTCCGTTTTGATCTGAGTGAATTTTAAGTTTCCTTCCTAGGGCTTGCAAAGAAAGTAATTCGTTATGTGCTAACACTAAGTCTGAAACTGGAGATAGAAAATTAAAGTTCATCTATGATACAGCGCTAATTGATGCTTGTTTGAAATTTTGATTAAACACAAATATCAATAGAATAAATGAGTTTTTTATCACCTTTATGTTAAAAATAACCGATGAAATACAATTAATTGTTAAAATGAATACTAAAAAGTTGTGAAATATTTAATACAAAATATGGTTTACTGAAAAATCACTTCTTTTTTGCAGCAGGTTTTCTCTTAGTCGCTTTCTTTTTGGTCGCTTTCTTCTTAGGTGCTTTGGCTTCTATAAGTGCCTTGGCTTCATCTAAAGTCATTTCTGAAACATCAACTGTTTTAGCCAGCTCAACTTTTACCTTTCCTTTAATAACATTATGCCGTCCCCAACGGGCCTTTTCAACACGAATACCTTCGTCTTCCCAATTATGGATAACTTTATCTATTTCTTTTTGAATTTTTGTTTCTATCAATTCAACAATGTCATCGTCAGATAAATTATCCCAATCGTATTTTTTATTTACATTGATAAACATATTGTTCCATTTTATAAATGGCCCAAAACGCCCTTTACCCTTTTGCACAGGTAAATCGTTATACATATATATAGGCGCATCAGCTTTTTGTTTTTCCTTGATTAAAACAATAGCCTCGTCCAACTCTACACTTAATGGATCAGTACCTTTTGGAAGCGATACAAACGAATCTCCAAATTTCACGTAAGGTCCGAAACGTCCATTATTTACTTCAACATCTTCACTTTCATAAGTTCCTAATTTTTTTGGAAGCTGAAATAAATCCATAGCTTCCTCATAGGTAATCGTGTTTAATTGTTGATCTGGACTTAAACTTGCAAACTGTGGTTTTTCTTCATCATCAACGGTTCCTATTTGTACCATAGGCCCAAATTTTCCTAAACGCACACTTACGCGCTTTCCTGTTTTAGGGTCTTCACCCAAAATACGTTCACCAGATTCCCTGTCTGCATTTTCCTTAACATCTTCTACTCTAGGGTGAAAATCTTTATAAAACGATTTCATCATTTTCTTCCAATCTTCCTTTCCTTCAGCAATATCATCAAAATCAGCCTCAACTTTAGCTGTAAAATTGTAATCTAGTATATGTTCAAAATGATTCACTAAAAAATCAGTTACAATCATTCCAATATCTGTTGGTACTAATTTTCCTTTATCAGAACCTACTTTTTCAGTAAGTGTCTTGTCT
>CAXBID010000159.1:0-8547 GCA_963975495.1 uncultured Flavobacteriaceae bacterium
AACACTTGTCCATACGATCGAAGAGGTTTGATATTTTTTCTGCACCTTCTTTTTCAACTAATTGAGCAATAAAAGAGGGTTTATCCAAATCTGCATAGTTTGCAATAGGGCTTATATACATATAATGTGAATTAATAGACGTTAGGGTAATCCAACTTGCGTCTGTTATTTTATGTTTATTGACCATATCCATCATTTCTGCCAGAATACCTTCATATTCCATAACATGGGAAGGCTTAACAATATCTTCGTGTACACGGAATTTTTGTTGTGCTTGCGAAAAATTAGTTACTAAGCATAAAAAAACTACTAATATAATTGTTGATTTAATTGTTTTCATATTTATAATATTTTAAATTGGTTTAATAAATAGTAATTAATTAGTTTGTTGGAGCAGGTATTCCCAATTGGTTAAACAGTGTTTGATTATCGTAAAAAGCATCTTCTTGAACCGCTTTCCCATCTTCATTAAACGTCCAAACACTCATCCCTAATACATTAACTTTTTTATTGGTTGGTGCATTGCCTAAAAATTCACCTGTATTGGTGCCTAAAGATCTCCAAGTAATAATGGCTTTGTTATCCTTGATTTCTGAATCTTCCAATACGATTTTAAAATCTGGAAAACCGGTAAAAAAACTGGTCATCATTGCTGCATATTCATCTTGATTATTTACTTCGCGCTTACCATTTGCATTTCTAATCAAATTTGGAACAGAGATGGCCTTCATTTGCTCTTGGTCGTTATTATTCCAAACTGATATCATATTTTTTATTGTGGTGTATATTTCTTTTTCATCAACAGACATATTATTTACTGCTTCAATTTCTTGGAGTTCAAAAATCACTTCGGAAGGGTCCCAATACCCATAATTTTCAACAATTTTGCCATCAATAAATCTTGCAGTTAAATGAACTGGAATGTGCATTTTTTTACCATTAGCAGCCAAAGTGCCAGCCCAAGTGCCCCAAAAATTAACCCATGTTTCTCCATCGTCATCAACAATCATTTCATAAACTTGTCCGTTTTTTTCAAATGCGCGTTCGCTATAGTTTACATCATTCTGTTTATGGTATTCAGGAATATCCTTTGATGCCATTTTAGATCTGTTAAAATTTGTTTTAGACGTGTCGGCATAATGACTCACTAACGATTCCCAGTTTTTAGTGTCATAATCGTTAATAGATTTTTTGAAAGTTTCAATTTCTGGTGAAGATTGAGTGTACCGTTGTGGTTGGTTTTGGCAAGCAACAAAAACAATAATTGCTAACCCTAATAAAAAAAGTTTTTTCATTGGTTGGTGGTTTTTAGTTAATTATTAAAAATTGTCCAAAAACATAGATAAGTTATAAATGGTATTCGTGCTATAATCGAATACTATTTAAGTAAAAATGATAGACACTGGGGTACTATCTTAAGGAGGATTCTAATGTACTGAAAAAAAAGGAATTAAAAAAAGAAAAAATTTAAGGGTTATTCTGTTTCAAAAAAACTAAACATATTACCGCCGTAACTTTTAGAATAGCTGTAATGGTTTAATGACGCTAGATCAGTATGCTTTGAATGTTCAATAATAAGAATACCGCCTTCGAGCAATATATTATTTTGAAAAATTAATTCGGGGATTTTTGAAAATTGTCCTACTGAAAAACTATAGGGTGGATCAGCAAAAATAACATCCGCTTGCATTGATGTTTTTTCTAGAAATTTAAAAACATCACTTTTTATAGTTTGAATAGGCATTTTAAATTTTTCGGCTGTTTCATTTATAAATTTTATACAACCAAAATCTTGATCTACGCAAGTAATTTGCTCAGTGCCTCTTGATGCAAATTCATAACTAATATTACCGGTTCCTGCAAATAAATCCAAAACAGAAATGTCATCAAAATAAAAATGATTATTAAGAATGTTAAACAACGATTCCTTCGCCATATCCGTTGTAGGGCGTACAGGTAGGTTTTTTGGCGCTATAATTTTTCTACTTTTATATAATCCGGAAATAATACGCATTAAAAACTTTTTATTAAAGCAAAATTGCTGTGATTGCTTGATGGTTGAGCAGCATTGTTATATTTGTAATTATCATCCCTACTTCCCAAAAAAACAAACCTAATGTACTTATAAGCCATAGCGTACAATTCATCTTTAGAATCAATATCACCAATAAAAACTAAATGAAGTGTTTCCGGGTTTAATTCTAATTGTTCTGCAGTAAATAGAATATAATAGATAAAGTCTTCTTTAGTGCTATAATCAAATGTATTATACAGCACAAGTTTAGAATTATTAATTACAATCATCTCAAAATGATTTTTGCTGACATTAACATATATTTTTGGAATATTAGAATGCTTTTCAATCCATAATACTTGTTCAACTAAAATTGTAGAGACATGTTTAAAAGTAAAAGTTCCAAACTTATCATAAATAAAATTATTAATATTTATGTATGGCACGTAAACATTAACACTATCATTTACAGTAATGTCATCGTAAGTTATAAAATCGGATTTTAAAATTTTTGAGTTAAACTTTAAATAATCGGCTAAACAATCTTCATTAAATAAAGGTTTTGGCACTAGTGTAGAAAGCTCGTTATCATGTATTACAAACACACGACTAAAACTGTTTTTTAAAACATCATCTGTGTTAAACACATGCTTTAACTGATCTAATAACGCTATGGGGTTTAGTTTTTTATCAAAGTAAATTTCTTTTAAAGCAGAAATTGTATTTGTTTCTCTTTGTAGGGTACAAAAAGAAAGTCCACTCAAGCTTATTTGAATGGACAGTTCTAGATTAGTTAGTTTATTTAAATTGTTAGTCGTTTGCGCCATAAGTTAGGGGCCAGTTTCCGTTTGTTTTAACTTCATCCATAGATCCTACTCGTAAGGCATTTCCATTTACCGCTTCTGCTGAAATTACTTCGTTTTCCTGACTTATTAAATCTTTATCCTGATCGTATAAAATGACTGATTTTTTTACCAAAGCTTCAAATACCGGTATTTTAGTATCGCTTTGTTCTATAAACCCAGCTTTAAGTTCAAACTTAGCACCTTCTTTGCCTACGGGAACGTTCATCATGGTTTTGTATCTATCTGATCCTTTAAATAAAGAATCTTTAACCGGAACAAACCCTAAAGTATCAATAATAACTATATCTTTAGTCATATCTACCCCAAACTGCTTGGTTAAAACTTCATCAACAATACTAGAATCACGGCGTTGGGTAATAGTGTATTTAGCAGTATCAATAAAAGTTACAAGTTTATCAAAATTATCTGAAAACTTTCCAGTTACTTGTTTGTGGGCTAATTGTGCATCTCTAATGTCAATTAAACTTTTAATAACCTTTGCGTAGCGTTTTTCTTTTGTTTGATTAAATAAGATAGGGTTGTAAATAGACATAAACGTTTGATACCCTAAAAAACCAATTAATATCCAAAGCGCTATGGTTAAAACCGGCTTAAATTTTGAAGGTACAAATTTGTCAACCAGCTTAACCAAGCCAATTGTAACAAGAATTACAGCAACTGCAATTAGAATGAATTTTAACATAGTTATAAATATAAAGTTTATTAATGGTATTTAGCAAATCTACAATTTTTTTTTAATCGTAAAAACCAAAGCGCGTAAAAATCATTTCTATATTTGAATAATTTATAATTTATAGCCCATTAAATGACGTCATCCGAATTTTATTCCCTTATAAAACAACAGTTTCCGTTTCAACCTACGCTTAAACAAAATATTGTTTTACAGCAATTATCAGAATTTATTTTTAGTAAGGACGCCAACGCTTTGTATTTGCTGAAAGGCTACGCTGGTACAGGAAAAACAACCATAGTAGGTACCATTGTTAGTCATTTATGGAAAGCAAAAAAGAGTGCTGTTTTAATGGCTCCTACGGGAAGAGCGGCAAAAGTAATTTCTAATTATTCGGGAAAAGAGGCATTTACCATTCATAAAAAAATATATTTTCCAAAAAAAGAAAAAAATGGGGGTGTTAAATTCGTTTTGCAACCCAATAAGCATAAAAACACCATTTTTATTGTTGATGAAGCTTCTATGATACCAGATACCCCGGGTGAATCTAAATTTTTTGAAAACGGTTCGCTTTTAGATGATTTGATACAGTATGTATATTCTGGTCATCAATGTAAATTGCTTTTAATTGGTGATACAGCACAATTACCGCCCGTAAAATTGGATTTAAGTCCGGCTTTGGATGAAAATACACTTAGCTTAAATTACAATAAAGAAGTTACTAAAATGGAGTTGGATGAAGTGGTAAGGCAAGAACAAGACTCTGGAATACTTATAAATGCCACGGTTTTACGAGAGGCATTATCAAACTCATCCTATGATTCGTTTAAATTTGATTTAAATGGTTTTAGTGATATTGTTAGACTTGTGGATGGTTATGATATTATGGATGCCATAAACGACGCCTATAGTAATTTAGGCAACGAAGAAACTGCCATTATTGTTAGAAGCAATAAAAGAGCCAATTTATATAACCAACAAATACGCAGTCGGATTCTGTTTAATGAAAATGAATTAACCTCAGGTGATTATTTAATGGTGGTTAAAAATAATTACTTCTGGATAAAACCAACAACTGAAGCTAGTTTTATTGCCAATGGTGATATTATAGAGGTTTTGGAAATTTTTAAAATTGAAGCGCTTTACGGTTTTCGCTTCGCGGAAGTAAAAGTGAGAATGGTTGATTATCCAAAGATGCGACCATTTGAAACCGTTTTATTATTAGATACTATTGATGCTGAAACGCCATCATTACCTTATGAAGAATCAAACAGATTATATCAAGAAGTGATGAAAGATTTTGAAAATGAAACTAGTAACTACAAAAAATTTTTAAAAGTAAAAGGAAACAAACATTTTAATGCCTTACAGGTAAAGTTCTCTTATGCTATAACTTGTCACAAATCACAAGGGGGGCAATGGCATACTGTTTTTGTAGAACAGCCCTATTTACCAAACGGTATTGATAAAGAGTATTTACGTTGGCTTTACACAGCCGTAACAAGAGCTAAAGAAAAATTGTATCTTATTGGCTTTAAAGATGATTTTTTTGAGGAATAGAAATAAGTCGCAGTGTTCAGTTGCAGTATTCAGTGGCAGTGTTCAGTGTTCAGTGTTCAGTGTTCAGTGCTCAGTGGCAGTTTGCAGTTAGTTTCTTTTATAATATTAACTAAAAACAAAAAGTCCCCTTCGGGGATTTAGGGGAGAACAGATGGGCTTAGAAACCATAATTAGTATTTGTTTGGGTATTGGCTTAGCTGCTTCGGTAGGCTTTCGAGTATTTGTACCTTTATTTGCGCTAAGTTTAGCAGCTTATTTTGATGTTTGGGAACTTAATGAATCTTGGCAATGGATAGGAGGAACCACTGCCTTAATCACTTTGGGTGTTGCCACAATAGTAGAAATATTTGCGTATTACATACCGTATATTGATAACCTTTTAGATACTGTAGCTGTACCCTTGGCAGCTTTGGCAGGTACTGCCGTTATGATTAGTACTGTGGTCGATTTAAGTCCCGTAATTACTTGGTCGTTAGCTATAATAGCTGGTGGCGGAACTGCGGCGGCAATTGCAGTAAGTTCAAGCACCACACGGTTAGCATCAACAGCAACAACGGGCGGATTGGCAAATCCCATAGTGTCGACTATAGAAACAGGCACCTCGGTGGTTATGTCTGTAGTTTCAATTTTCATTCCTATACTGGCAGTCATTTTAGTTTTTATAATTTTATTTCTCATATTTAAAGTTTTTAAAAAGTTTAAATCTACTAAAGCTAAAAATCCTCAATAAAAATTCTATTTTTGAAACTAGAATTGAAACCTAATAAATGAAAATAATTTCAATGATCCCCGCACGTTACAGTGCATCTCGTTTTCCTGGTAAATTGATGCAAGATTTAGGAGGGAAAACCGTTATTCGTCGTACTTATGAAGCTACCTTAGCAACTCATTTGTTCGACGATGTTTTTGTGGTTACCGATAGCGCTATTATTTATAATGAAATTGTAAATAATGGCGGAAAAGCGATAATGAGCAAAAAGGAACACGATTGTGGTAGCGATAGAATAGCTGAAGCCGTTGAGTTTATGGATGTTGATGTGGTTATAAATGTTCAAGGTGACGAACCATTTACCGATAAAGAATCTTTAAGGAAACTGATTGAAGTGTTTATAAACGATACTAATAAAGAAGTCGATTTAGCGTCACTAATGGTTCATATTACTGATACGGAAGAAATAGAAAATCCCAATACCGTAAAGGTTATTGTTGACCAAACAAACTTTGCTTTGTATTTTTCGCGCAGCCCAATTCCTTATCCGCGAGATAAAAACGTGGATGTAAAATATTTTAAGCACAAAGGGATTTACGCCTTTAGAAAAGAAGCTATTTTAGACTTCTACAGATTGCCCATGTTACCATTGGAAGCCTCTGAAAAACTAGAGCAGTTAAGATATTTGGAATACGGAAAACGAATAAAAATGGTTGAAACTGATGTGCAAGGTGTTGAAATTGATACGCCAGAAGATTTAGAACGTGCTAAAAAATTATGGAAATAAATTATAAAAACATTAAAGTGATAGGTTTTGATGCCGATGATACCCTTTGGGTAAATGAAACCTATTTTAGAGATGCCGAATTAGAGTTTGCCAAATTGTTATCGCAGTATGAAACAGCAAACAAAATTGACCAGGAGCTTTTTAAAATGGAAATTGACAATCTTCCCTTGTATGGCTATGGTGTTAAGGCATTTACCTTATCCATGGTGGAATCTGCTTTAGAGTTATCAAATCATAATATATCAAATAAAACTATTCAAGCTATTTTAAACATTGGAAAGGATATGTTGAACAAACCTGTTGAATTATTAGATGGGGTTGAGGAGGTTTTAAAAACACTATCAAAAAATTACAGATTAATTTTAGCAACAAAAGGTGATTTATTAGATCAGGAAAGAAAATTAGAAAAGTCTGGGTTGACGGATTATTTTCATCATATAGAAGTTTTAAGTGATAAGAAAGCCTCTAATTATTCCAAGTTGTTAAATCATTTGGATATTGATCCATCAGAATTTTTAATGATAGGTAACTCTTTAAAATCTGATGTTTTGCCATTAGTAAATATCAAAGCACAT
Source organism: uncultured Flavobacteriaceae bacterium (assembly GCA_963975495.1). Taxonomy (GTDB): domain Bacteria; phylum Bacteroidota; class Bacteroidia; order Flavobacteriales; family Flavobacteriaceae; genus CAXBID01. The sequence continues at coordinate 7,182 of CAXBID010000159.1, forward strand.
GCTATTCATGTGCCTTTTCATACCACTTGGGCACACGAGCAAGTAACCGAAGAAGAAACTAATGGTAAGGCTTATAAAACGATAAAATCATTAAAAGATTTAATAAAATTATTGAATTAACTTGAGAATTATAGATTTAAATACATGGAATAGAAAGCAGCATTTTGAACACTTTTCTGCATTAGCAGACTCTTATTTTGCTGTAACAATTCCCTTTAACGTAAATAAAGCTTATCATTTTTCCAAGGAAAATAATATTAGTTTTTTTGCCAAGTATTTACACGATTGTATGTGCGCTATTAATGAAGTTGAAAACTTAAAATATAGAATAGAAAACAAGAAAATTGTGGCCTATGATGTTATACATGCTTCGGCAACTTTAATGCGAGATGATAATACGTTTGGATTTTCGTTTATTGAATTTAATGAAGATTTAAAGTCATTTATAGAAAATATTAAAATTGAAAAGGAACGAATAAATACTACCAACGATTTATATCCACCAACAAACGGATTAAATTGTATTCATTGTTCAGCAATGCCTTGGGTAAATTTTTCAGGACATAAAGAACCTGTTTCTGGTTTACAAGATTCTGTGCCTAAAATTGCTTTTGGTAAAGCTACTTATATGAATAATGAATTAATAATGAATGTTTCTGTCAATGTAAACCATGCTTTAGCTGATGGTTATCATGTAGGTTTGTTTTCAGAAAAATTTCAACAGTATTTAAACCTATAAAAATTAAATTAATACTATTTTTGCCTTTTGTAAAAGAAAACATACTAAATGAGTTATAAGAACTTTCCAATGGTGCCAAGAGTAATTTTTGGCAGAGGTAGTTTCAACCAATTAAATGATATAATTGCCCCGAAGCGATTAAATATTAAAGCACCTTTTATCTTTTTAATAGATGATGTGTTCAGAAATAATGCGTGGTTAACTTCCAGAATAAATCTATCCTATGATGATAGAATTATTTATATCTCGTCAAAAGAAGAACCAAAAACATCGCAAGTTGACGAATTGGTTGAAGAGATTATTTTAATGGCCAAAGAGCGGCCGTCTGGTATTATCGGAATAGGAGGGGGAACGCTTTTAGATTTGGCTAAGGCAGTATCCATTATGCTTAATAATGAAGGGGAAACAAAAAATTATCAGGGTTGGGATTTAGTTAAAAACCCTGCAGTATATCACGTTGGTATTCCAACCATTTCTGGAACAGGATCTGAAGTATCAAGAACAACGGTTTTAACAGGGCCAGAAAAAAAGTTAGGAATTAATTCAGATTTCACACCCTTTGATCAAGTTGTATTAGACCCTGAATTAACTTAAAGCATGTGCAACACCAACTTGGGAATAAACTAT
>CAXBID010000160.1:0-8514 GCA_963975495.1 uncultured Flavobacteriaceae bacterium
TGTAGGATTCTGCATAGTTACGTTTGTATACAAAAGTCTTATCAAAGGTTTTTTCGGCTTTGGAAAAAAAGATATCCCTGTCAAAACCACGTTTCACCAATTTCCCATCAATCATGACATTAGAAGCCTTGTATTTGCTTCCTGGGGATAGGCTTACCCTATTGGACGCATCCTTGCGGCTGACAATAATGTGGATATGACTTTGGTTACCTGCCTTATTCATGCCCTGCAAAATACGTTTGCCATTTTGTTGGTGTGGTACACTCCGTTCCAGTTTGGCTATTTGCTGCTCCTTCTTTTGGACACTTCCTTCTAAAGTACCTCGCTCTATTTTTCTAATATCCTGTTTAAGTTTTAGGATTTTAGATGCAAAAGGTTGATTTTCCATAACCTGTTTATCTGTGCCTTTAAAGTGTCTTGTGAGTTCAATTTTAGCATAATATTTAATGTCGTTGATGGTAATAGGTCTGCCATTGATTTCACGATTAAAAGCGCTGACATAATCTTTCATCAATTCACGAGTGTAGTGTTTTAAATCTGTATTTTGTAATTGTTTTAATTCGCGCTGGCTCGGACTTACGGTGATGGAATAAAATTTAGGTTCGATTTTTTTTAATTTTGCTGTGTTGCCATCGATATCTTTTATGACGTCTTTAGTTGAGAACTCATCACCATATTGATTAAAAAAATGTTCCTGTTCTTCAAGAATAACACCTTGGTTCTCTTTCTCCAGATAGTCCACAAAATCGGAAACACTTTGTGAAAAGTTGTTGCCCAATGTTTGGGCTGAAATACTGATATACATAGGTTAGGTTTTTATTATTTTTTAAGGATTGATTGCTTCTTCTTTTTGGTCTCTTTTTTCATAAGCAAGGGTTTCTTTTTAGGTTCAGCTTCTTTAAATAAGGATTGCATCATGGCGACTGTGGGTTTGGTTTGGTTTTTCTCGATGTCCTTCATGATGGCAATCACCCCATTAATCCTTTTTTTGATGAGGCTTTCTAGGGTTTGCATCTGTGGTCCAATGGATTCCTTTGGAGAGATGCCATTGCTTTCAAAAAACTCTATCATGAGCAACAAAGTCATCGAATTAGACGCTCCCATTTTTTTACTAAAAGCCCTAAATTTTTTAGCCGTTGCACATTTAAAACTTATGGTAGTAAATGCCTCTTTTTCGTGTCCTCGATCCATTTTTACTCTAAAAAGGTGTTGGTTTTACTGGGCTGAACGCATTTTTACTCTAAAAACGAGTCCAAAACCGCTCTTAATAATTTACATACTGTTTTTAATAATCTGATTTTCAGTATATTATGAATTTTTAAATTATCGTAACCTCGCGAAGCGGGTTACCCTCTTGCTTATCGATTTCGTTCGCTTTAGCGAACAAAATTTTCAAACAACCTGACTAAAAAGTCTGTTGCTTTTCCTGGGCATTTCTGCTATTTTAAAGTTATGGGATTAGGGGTTAAAACTCAAACGTGGATTGGTTTCAAACAAGTGGTTTTGATATTAAAAAAAATGAATTTTAATAAATGTTTGTTTTTGAACGTCAGATTTTAAAAATGAGTGTGATTATTTTAATAAAACCTTTGGACATCTTTTAGACATCCAAAGGCTACATTAATATTAGTATATTTATCATATGTTGAACACATATTGGTAACTGTATAAATTCTTTATAGCTTCTTCTTCCAATAAAGTGTTATAATCCAAATGCTGTTTTTTGGCATAGGATTTTAGGTCGTTTCCAAATCTTTGCTCCACATCACTTTTTGAATCTTGGAGCAATCGGTTTTGGGTTTCTGCATCGAGATTGTTATAATTTAAATAGACCATGATTATTGTTTTAAATTATAGTAGTCCGTTATCGGCAAAACTGTAATAGTTCCCATCTGGTGTAATAATTAAATGGTCGAGAACATTCACGTCAAACAATTTGGCTGCTTGTTGGATTTTGTCCGTCAATTGTTTGTCTGCTTCACTAGGCTTTAGTTTATTACTCGGATGATTGTGAGCCAAAATTACACCTACAGATAAAGTTTTAATTATGACCGCAAATAATATCCGCATATCTACCAATGTGCCTGTAATGCTTCCTGTTGACACTTGATAAATGCCTTTTATCTTATTGGCATTATTCAATAACAATACCTTAAAGGATTCCTGTAAGCCTATGGTGTCTTGATTCCACCCTTGAAAAATCAGTTTTGCGGCATCCTCTGAACTTTTAATAGATAGTGCTTTAGAAGTGCTTAACTTTTCTCGGTAACTTATTTTTATTTCGTTAACTTTGGTTTTCATTGTTTCTATTTTTAGATTTAATGATGAATAAGCTAAAAAAGAGGGTGTGAGTTAAAAGGGACACCCTCTTTCTTTTTGTTTACTCTGCACTTCCTAGTAGCAGTATTTCACTTACTACCACTTCGGTTACATAGCGTTTTACTCCGTCCTTGTCCTCATAACTTCTTGAAGTCAATTTCCCTTCAATGGCAATCTCTTTACCCTTGGTTACATACTTTTCAATGATGTCTGCCGTCTTACCCCATGCCACTAAACTGTGCCAATTGGTATTGGTTTGTTTTTCGCCTTTACCGTCTTTGTAATGCTCATTTGTTGCGATAGATAAACGGACTACTTTTTTACCGTTGTCTAAGTTTGTAATGGTTGGTTCTTGTCCAACGTGTCCAATTAACTGTACTTTGTTTCTTAATGTACTCATGATTTAAAAAATTTAGATTAATATTTCCCCTATTTGGATGTAAAACAGATTACATTTTAAGGGGTGTTTTGTTCGATTTCTTTCGTGCTCCGCACCATAGATGACGTGGGTTTTGTCAAGACTTTTAGAAAACAAATCAGGAGTATCTGTAACGTAGCAAAATCCTTGGATTTTCAAGGACATAGAAACCTTATTTTTTTATAAAACTTTGCATGGTCTTTACAAGTTCCATAAGGGCATTAGTAATTCTTTTTAACGCATTTGCGTTTGAACGTACGGGAAGTTAAGTGAGACAAGTAAATGTGTTAAAATTAGAAGTGCTTATGTCCTGCCTGTTTTTCGATGCCCCGAAAAACAACAAAAGGCGTCATCTATTATAAACCCCTTAAAATGACTGAGCCAAATTCTGAATTTTTGAGAATTATCGAAGCAAAGCCTGAAGAAGGCTTTGCCGATAATTCGGTTAAGAAAATTTGGGATTTGGGCTTCCGATTACTATTTTGATGTATGTTCACATCAAGCGGACTTGATTCACCCTTTTTATTTGGAATGAAGAGTTCCTTTCCAGCAGAGCGGAAAGGGTTAACGGAATGAAAAGTCAAAAGTGGGGATTGTGTCCAAGACTTATTTTAAAGAAGCGCTTTTCTCGGAATGAAGCTTTTCGCGAAATGCAGGGGAATGTGCTGATGGGATAGTAAGATAAATTTCCCCTGTGAATTAAATTTTTATTTTTAAAACAGTTTCTCTTGAATATCCAAAATACCATCAGATTTTGAAATTTTATTTTTTTTCAATATCCTTTTTAGAGCTTGTCTTCGTTTGTCATAAATCCATTTTCTAAGATTATTCAACAAGCCCATTTCATACTTAGAAAGTTCTTTTGGTGCTATTTCATTCATGGCATCTAATTGTCCTTTGTTTTTGAATTGCATGGCGTATTGAAGTCCTAGCCAAGTGTAAATATTTACCCATTCGGTTGGCATTGGTGCTTCATAAGTTCTAGGCATTATGTAAGCTAAAGTTTCCGTAAGCGATGCCATTTTCTCTTGTGTCATTGAGCAAATGATTCTTGATAGTTTTATCCTTTCAAGAATGTCTTTCGGTATGGTGTCTTGCCAAGCAGATTTAAAAACAATGATTGGGCTTGCTAGACAATCCATAAAATCAAAAACGAAATCGCTCTTATCCTTTTTAGTTGGTGTTACTACTTTTTCCTTTGCCGATATTGGTTCACACTTAAAACCGAAATCAAACTGTACTACTTTTAAATTTTCCATAATCATATATATTTGAATTAAACACTAATTAAAAAAGCCACTAATCATCAATTTGACAATTAGTGGCTTCGATTATGACTTAACCGACTTTTTGAGTTTAGAAACTCGTTCTTTCTGTCGGCTTATTCTCTTACTGGCAATAGCCGATTGTTCTTTTTCGAAATCTTTAATTGGAATACTACCGAAACTTTCAGCTAGATGTCGCAATGCTATCGCTTCGCTGTACATTGGTAACGATGACTTAAAAGTATCAAAGCCTACATTGTTGATTATGATTGCCATCTCATCTTTTGTCAGTTCCATAAGACGTTTTAAAAATCCAGCATGACTATCCTTTTCATATTTATCAATATCCAAAAGCTTACCGTAGTGTTCCTTTTTTGGCCAACCTAATGCATTCCATAATATCAACCTGTTTATTTGTTCTGTGGCATCACAATGTTTGTGTTTTCCAATCACGGTCAACTCTTCAGTATCACTCATCGCTTCAACAATGCGCTTATGCACTTTCTCAACATCCAGCTCCAACATACGTTTTGCTCTCGTATTGATTTTTTCAACCTGAGCAGTAACGCTTTCTTTGCTTTTCGGGTCCATTGACTTTTCTTCTTGTTTCTTGGTCAATCGAATTGAAGCGTATTTTCCATGATCGTAACCATTAATCCAAAATCCTCTGATTTTGTTTTTTCGTTTATCCTTTCCGTGGATCGTTTCAAAATCATTATAATTTACCAACACATTGATACCAAGTTTTTTCAATTTTTGTGTTAATTCGTCATCTGTATCTTGATGTTTTGATCTGATTAAATACACGTCCTCAGCATTATTGATAATACTGTCAATCTCCGTTTGTATGTGTTTTTCGGTTTTACTGCTAAAACACAATTTGTCGAAACATCTATCTTCTTCCTTCACATCGGGAAACAATGAGCAGTTTGCTCCTGAGCGCTTCGGGCAATTGCTACATGCGCCTGCTTTCTTTATTAGCTTTTCATTTAGCGGATTAAAAATGGCTTTTGATATTAGCGCTGTAATATTCGAATCGATATAGCTCTGTAGCTGTTTGGCAGATTTTATGCCTCCACTCCAATCGCTTGCATTTTCTGCTACCTCTTTTTGATATTTCTTATCTAGTCGTGCAATGATTAGTGCCTTTGAAAGATTAATTTCATCCTTGAAAAACAACTTTTTCCATGCGGCATTTAGATTATTTAAACTGAGCCTTTGTAGAATGAATTTTTCAGACTTAGCAATTTTAGTGGCAATATCCTCAATGCCATAGTTGCCTTGGTCAATCATTAATTTAAAGGTTTCAGCTTCACGTAATGGATGCACATCTTCTCTTTCGAGATTTTCGATGATTTGAGCTTCTAACACTTCTTGGTCATTCAAGTTCTTAATCTGAACTGGTACAGATTTTAAATCAATGAGCTTGCAGGCTCTTAACCGTCTTTCTCCACAGACGAGTTCGTAGCCTTTGTCTGTCGGTCTTACGAATAACGGTTGAAGTAGCCCGTTTTCTTTGATACTCTCAGAAAGTTCCATGATGGATTGCTCGTTGAAATCGCTTCTCGGATTAGTCTTACTCGTTGAAATTTCAACCAATGCAACCGCTTTTAAATGTTTGGTAATTGTTTCCATAATTTTATAGTTTTTGATTAAACAATATTTATGCAGAACCCAAACGGAAGACAATAATTTCTGCTCAAAAGGAAACGAAATAAATGAGGTGTTGGCGAAGTGTTGGCTTTATGTCGTAGTCTTTTGATGAGAATATTTTGCGAGTTTATATTTCAGGAATATTGTATATATATTACTTTACTACTATATTTTTTTAATTTGAAATAGTGATATGGTACTTAATACCAGTGTTCCCACTAAAACCCTGTTTAAGCGAACTTGATACTAAAATTTGGGATTGGAATGCCGTGACCATTCCAGTGATAACGTAATGGGGAATCAGAATGGAACTATCAAATTTTAGGATTAGGTTCAAGACTTTTATAATGAAATGCTTTTCGCGTAATGTAGAGGAATGGGGTGGAACGATTTGTCTTTAAGCTAATCTCTGTTCTAATTTATCTTTCCATTTTTTCCAGTTGGGCATTACGTTAGTTAGGCTTTCGTAGAATTTTTTATTATGATTTGCCACTACTAAATGGGTCATTTCGTGTATCAATACATATTCAATACACTTTGATGATGCCTTTATAATTTCTGGATTTAAAATGACTTTATCAATTGTATTGCAACTTCCCCAACGTTTGGACATTCTTCTAATTTCAATTTTTGGCATTTCAAAATCATGTTCCTTAAATTTTGAATAAGCTTCAATAGCTATGGTATTAAATTTCTTTTCTGCGTGAACATAATACCAATGTGCTAACAGCTTTTTTACTTGTTCTTGCTTAATATCGTTTTTACAAACAACCTCTAACTTTCCAGCTTTAAGCTTGACTTCATTTTTAGTTCCTCTAGAAACTTTTAACAAATATGATTTACCTAGATAATAATGGGTTTCTCCAGATACATAGTTACGCTCTGGTATACGTGGTAAAAACTGCTCAAAATAGGCTAGTTGTTTTACAATCCATTTGGCGCGTTTTTCTACTTTTTGTTCAATATCTTGAAAGGAACTTTTGATAGGTGCTATGATATGAACAGAACTGTCTGGATGCACTTCTATTCCCAATGTCTTACGGTTAGACCTTTTAAGTTCGTAAAAAATCTCTTGGCTACCGTATTGAATTTTATGCATCAGAAATTATTTTTAGCAACCCTTAAACATTTAATTAAAATTGAATCTATTTCATCGAAACTTATTTCAATACCTAATTGTGTTCTTTTCCCAATTAAATAATCCTCTATTTCATTTTCCATTCGGTTTTGAATATCAACATTTTTTTTCCAGTCTGTGATAATAAGATTATTTACAATTGTTTCTATTTCAAGACCTGCTTTAGCTACTTTCTTTTTACTAATTTCTTTATCTAATTTCTTATTTAAAACCTCGTTTAAAGCTCCGTAAAAAGCTCTTGCTCGTGGATTGTTCTGTAAATCTTCTGGAATTCCTTCTTGATAACCATTCGCCAAATCTTCACGAGTTTTTTGCATGGCTTCCAGGTATTCTTTCTCGGTAAGCCTTCCATCGTAAAAGTCTTTTATGGTGTCTTCGATGAGCTGAGAAAACTTTTTGTAAAAAGCTTCATCTTTTTCCATATTCTCTGTAATCACTCTTTTCATCTGGTTAGCAATAAAGTCTGCCTTTGAAGCTGCTGTTTTACCATAAGTTTCCAAAGCTTCTTCTACCATATTTTTATCAAATATGTTTACGTCTCTTGCTAATATTTGTACTTCATCAGCATCTATATAAGTATCTAATAATTTACGAACTCTTGGTTCGTACTCTTTATATGAGATTTTTTCAGCATATCTAAACTGGACTGACAAACGCAAACTTTGAAACTTTTTTAATTCATTTTTATAAAACCCAATTTGTTCTGTATTGAACTCTGTATAAAAATCATCTGATGCTAAAGCTGTTTGCAATAATCTGGCAAAAGCAGAAACACGATCATAAAATTGATCTCGTAAGTCTTTTTCTGAAATATGTCGCTCTAAGGCCTCTATATCATTTTTATTATAAACGCCTTTGAAAATATCCCAAACCTCTGCATGGCGAGCAGGTAATTTTCGAATTTCATCCTTAACATCTACTACGGTGTTTTTTAAATCTTCCTCGTCAAAATCCTCTAATGCACTATATTCTGTAAGAGCTTCATCGAGTTTTCCTAGCACACCAACATAATCAATAATGTGACCATACTCTTTTCCATTAAACAATCGATTTACACGCGCTATGGCTTGCAATAAATTGTGAGCAACCAAAGGTTTCGCTAAATACAATACGGTGTTTCTAGGGGCATCAAACCCTGTGAGTAATTTACTAACCACAATTATGATTTCTATTTCGTCACTCTCTTCTTTAAAACGGTCAATAACATAAGTTTCATAAGCTTCTTGGTCATTAAATCGTTCTAGAATTTTCTTCCAATACTTTTGCGATTCACTTGTAGTATCTGACCAAACATCATCATTATTCTGTCTGCTATCTGGTGGTGTAAAAACAACTCTGGTATTTATTTTTAAGTTGTCGTTAGTTTGTGCTTCAAAATATTTTTGATATTTAATAGCAGTATCGATTTTAGGAACTGCAAGTTGCGCTTTAAAGCCTGTACCTTTCCAATTTTCAGAAAAATGCTTAGAGATGTCGAAAGCGATTTCCTCAATGACATTATCCGATTCATAAATTTTGGCAATAGTCGCAAATTTCTTTTTTAAATCTTTTTGCGCTTCTTCACTTAAAGGTGCTGCTAAACGTTCAAAACCCTTATCAATTTGTTTTTTATTGATGCTTAATTTTGCCGACCTTCCTTCATACAATAACGGAAGTACTGCACCATCTTTAACTGCTTGGTCTATGGTATATTTATGAATGAAGCCACCGAATTTCTTTGA
>CAXBID010000161.1:0-8478 GCA_963975495.1 uncultured Flavobacteriaceae bacterium
TTCCCAAAAAATTTAATGTTTCGTTTGCGTGCCCTTGTGGTTATTCTACCTAACAGTAAATATAAAATATTTAAACGATTTCATATCATTAATAGTTGTACATAATGCAGAAAACACTAACTTAATTATCAATTTTAATTCTTTCCATAATTAGTTTTTTGTGAAATAATTAAAATAAAATTGAAAATGAATTCCGTAAATGGTAATAACAAATTCATTAAGAATAAAACGGCTTTGACAAATAAAAAAGCTCAAATGGTGTTATACCATTTGAGCCCCTAAAGTCGCTTAAAAAATCATTAATTTCCTTCGCTTAATGAAAAACTTCCATCTCCATCAAATGATGTCAATGTTATGGTTACTGACCAAATTCCAGTAGTACCACTTGACGTAACACCAGAAAAAGAATCAGGTTCTACTGCACCATTTAAAGTTTTGTTTAGAACAACATTTTCATCAGCGTCTTTCACTACCATATTAAATATTCCATCTGTTGTGGCCGTAATATCTGCATTGTAATCGGCTGTACTCAATAAGTTTTGCCACACAAAGGTTCTGGCAACAGTTCCTCCATTACCTGTAAAATCCCCATCAATATCACCAGTAAAGTCTTCACCATTATCAAACAATACTGTATTATTAATAGTAACCATCGCGATTGGCTCAGGGTCATCATTACTACAGCCAACTACAGTTAAACATGTAATGACTAAAGCAATCATTTGTAGGTTTTTGAATAATCTGATTTGAAACATAATTTTTAAATTTAAGTTATTAATACTTTTTAAGTAAGACAAGTTCAACGTAAAACTTCCTACCACGTTCTAGAAATATTTATAGTAAATTTCTTAAACATCGGCAAAATACATATTTATTCGATGTAATACAATTTTTTTTATCTTTATTACATCATGGATGGACATATCCTGTTGGGTAAATACCTGTTATTTAGACAACTACGGAATCAAAATTTTCTATTATGACTTTACTCAAAATGGAACAATTAGCTTGGTTGAAAATGGCATTCTAAAATAATATCATGTAATATTGAACTTGAAGCTGAATCTGCAAAATTTTAAAACTAAAAAGCACTATGCACAACACCACTTCATTACGACTGAATTTCCTATCGGAAATTCACGCTTATTTATTAACTTCATTTTTTAACAGAAAAATCCTATAATATTTGTCCGCAACTAAATCATATACAAACATGTTAAACGAACTTCGCAAAATACCATCTAAAAAATTTCAAAATTTCTACCCAATTTCATCAAACCTTTTACCCCTTCCGCGAAAGCGTTATCTATAAATTTTCAATACATTTGCTACTCGAAATTCTAAAGCAAATAGTAATGAAAAACACGGCCTTAACCCAAACTCATGAAGCGCTTGGTGCTAAAATAGTGCCTTTTGCAGGTTTTAATATGCCTGTGCAATACGAAGGTGTAAATATTGAACACGAAACCGTTAGAAAAGCTGTTGGTGTATTTGATGTATCGCACATGGGTGAGTTTTTAATTGAAGGCGAGCAGGCGCTAGAATTGATTCAAAAAGTATCAAGTAATGATGCTTCTAAACTAACCATTGGGAAAGCACAATACAGTTGTTTACCAAATGATGATGGTGGTATTGTAGATGATTTAATCATTTATAAAATAAAAGAAGAGACTTATCTTTTAGTCGTTAACGCCAGTAATATTGAAAAGGATTGGAATTGGATCCAGTCTAAAAACAATGTTGGAGCTACGATGCGCAATTTAAGCGAAGGCTACTCGTTACTTGCCATTCAAGGGCCTAAAGCGATTGAAGCGATGCAAAGTATTACGAGTCATGATTTAGCAGCTATTAAATTTTACAATTTTGTGGTTGGCGATTTTGCAGGTATTGAGCATGTTATAATTTCGGCAACAGGTTACACTGGAAGTGGCGGATTTGAAATTTATTGCAAAAACACCGAGGTAAAACAAATTTGGGATAAGGTTTTTAAAGCTGGAGCAGGTTTTGGAATTAAACCCATCGGGCTTGCGGCACGTGATACCTTGCGTTTGGAAATGGGTTACTGCCTATACGGCAATGATATTGATGACACCACCTCGCCTATTGAAGCGGGTTTAGGATGGGTTTGTAAATTCACAAAAGAATTTACAAATTCTGAAGCTTTAAAGGCTGAAAAAGAACGTGGACCAGAACGAAAACTTATTGCCTTTGAGATAGATGAACGTGGAATTCCACGTCATGGATACGATATTGTAGATGGCAACGGAAAAACCATCGGCGTAGTAACTTCAGGCACCATGTCACCTTCTCTTGGCAAAGGCATTGGTTTAGGGTATGTGCCAACTATTTTTGCTGATATAAATAGTAAAATTAATATTCAAATTCGTAAAAATGCAGTTCCAGCAACAGTTGTAAAACTGCCCTTTTATAAAAATTAAATGTTGAATTTTCAAACTACATTAAATGACATTTACCAAGATGTCTCCTCTCAGCAAGATAAAGGTAAAGTGGCATCATACATACCTGAATTAGCAGATGTTGATATTAATAATTTCGGAATTCATTTAAGAACTGCTGAAGGCCATAATTATGGTGTAGGCGATTTCAATAAGCCGTTTTCCATACAAAGTATATCAAAAGTTTTAGCTTTATCAAAAGCTATTGCCTTAGTAGGAGAAACTATTTGGGAACGTATTGATGTAGAACCTAGTGGAAATCCATTCAATCATTTATCGTTACTAGAAATTGAAAATGGTATTCCTAGAAATCCACTAATTAATTCTGGAGCTATTGTTATTGCTGATATTTTAGTATCAAATTTGAAAAACCCTAAAGAGGATTTCTTAAATTATGTGAGAGATCTTACAGATGATGAGTTTATCAATTTTAACAAAGATGTTGCACATTCAGAAAAAGTAACTGGTTTTAAAAATTATGCAGCGGCTAACCTTTTAAAATCATTTAAAAATTTAAACAATCCTGTTGAAGAAGTATTAGATTTCTACTTTCATCAATGCGCATTAGAAATGTCTTGTAGTCAGTTAACCAAAGCCTTTTTCTTTTTATCAAATAAAGGAAATTGTTTATTAAATAAAACCCGATTAACTAAAACGCAAGCTAAACGTATTAATGCTATTATGCTTACTTGTGGATTTTATGATGAAGCAGGCGAGTTTGCTTTTGAAGTAGGTTTACCGGGAAAAAGTGGTGTTGGAGGCGGCATTATTGCACTTTTGCCAGACCATTTTGTAATTACTGCTTGGTCTCCTGGGCTCAATAAAAAGGGTAATTCACTTTTAGGAATGAAAGCTTTAGAACAATTTACTACAAAAACTAAACTATCTATATTTTAAGTGTTTTTCTAGTTGAAAAATGGACGTATGACAAAGCGAGAAGAAAAACATACCATATTAATTTTAGGTGCTAGCGGATTTTTAGGTGGCGCATTCTACAAAGAACTTTGCCCCTATTTTAAAACATTTGGAACCTACAATACGGAGAATAAAACCTTAGAAAAAAACAAACATTTTTTTCAGTTTAATTTTGAAGAAGACGATATTTTTGAAATTCTGGATATTGTAAAACCAACTATTGTAATTTCGGCACTCCGCGGAGATTTTTCAAAACAAGTTTTAATGCATCAGCATCTTGCTGAGTATGTATTCTTGCATAAAATAAAACTTATATTTCTATCCTCCGCCAATGTTTTTGATGCTTATAGCAAATACCCAAGTTATGAAAATGACAAAACGTATAGCAATAGTATTTATGGGCATTTCAAAATAAAAATTGAAAACATGTTGTTAAGATTACCTAAACTACAAATTGTTATTTTAAGGTTACCTATGGTTTTTGGAGCACAATCGCCTCGTATTACAGAGATTCTTCAAAGTGTGAAAGAAAAAGAGCCTATTGAAATATTCCCGAATTTAATAATGAACGTGACTACCAATACCAAAGTAACACAGCAAATCCATTATATAATCAATAGAAATAAATCCGGTATTTTCCATCTCGGAAGTACCGATTTGGTGCATCACGACGATTTTATAAAAGAGATTGCGGCGTCTTTAAATCTAGAAGAAAAGGCCATTTACAAACGTGTTTACACCACAAATGACGATAGATATTTAGCGGTTCTGCCAAAATTCAATAAACTACCAAAACATCTTCAATTAATAAGTCAGGATATTTTAAAAGAATTAAAAATATAAGTAAATTGTAAAAAATCAAATTATATATATTATGAACAAATTATCTGCAGAAGACATAGAAAAAAAATTACTTCATTTCCCAGATTGGGACTATTTTGATGATGCTATTCATGCCGAATTTGAATTTGAAAATTTTAAGGATTGCTTTAGTGCCATGAGCAGAATAGCTTTTGAATGTGAAGCCTTAAACCATCATCCAAATTGGAGCAATGTTTACAATGTATTATCAATATCGCTATCAACTCACGATGCTGGAGGCGTTACCAATAAAGATTTTAAATTGGCAGAAGCTATTGAAACTATTGTAGAACCTGAAGATGAGTAAATAAGTAATCAGTTGGCAGTCACAGTTTTCAGTAAATCCAACAATAAAGCAAGACCATTATTAATTTTAGAAGCTCTTATTCATTTAAGCTTACTTTTTATATTTTTGCTTTTTGATTTCAATATAACAAACAACTTAGCATATTATGGGAAGAGCTTTTGAATTTAGAAAAGCAAGAAAAATGAAACGTTGGTCTGCCATGAGTAAAGCCTTTACCCGCATTGGTAAAGACATTGTAATGGCGGTAAAGGAAGGTGGCCCAGACCCAGCGAGTAATTCCCGTTTAAGAGCGGTTATTCAAAATGCGAAGTCTGTAAACATGCCTAAAGACAATGTAGAACGCGCCATAAAAAAAGCAAGTGACAAAAGTCAGGGTGATTACAAAGAGGTTGTTTTTGAAGGTTATGCGCCTCACGGGATTGCGGTTTTAGTAGAAACGGCAACCGATAATAATACCCGAACCGTTGCCAATGTGCGTAGTTATTTCAATAAATGTGATGGTAGCTTGGGAACTTCGGGTTCCGTTGTATTCATGTTTGATCACACTTGTAATTTCAGAATTGATGCTGAAGGATTGGATCCTGAAGAATTGGAATTAGAGTTTATTGATTATGGTGCCGAAGAAGTTTTTGCTGATGATGATGGGATTTTAATTTATGCCCCTTTTGAAAGTTTTGGAGCTATTCAAGCCGAATTGGAAGCTCGCGACATTGAAATTTTATCTTCGGGTTTTGAACGTATTCCCCAGGTAACAAAAAAACTTTCTGAAGATGAAGCCGCAGATGTAGAAAAACTTTTAGAGAAGTTAGAGGAAGATGATGATGTACAGAACGTGTATCACACTATGGAGGAATAAATCCAAAAAAGCTATTAAAATGGGGATTATAAAACAGAATCCTATAAAGGGCTTTGAAATTATCACTGAGAATACACAAAAAGATTCATTAACATTTGAAGATATTACAAAACTTTCAGAATTGGAAATACACCCAAGGTTCAAAGGAATGATAAAAGCCCGTGATCTGTTCTTGTTTTCGTTCTACACTGCTGGCATGAGATTTTCTGACCTTTGTCGATTAAAATGGGAGAATATTATTAGAAATGAAATAATTTATACCATGCACAAGTCCAGAACAAGAGCAGGGGCGAAAAGAACACTGCCCCTAACCCCAAAAGCAGTTGCAATTTTGGATAAGTACAAAGGTAGGAAAAACATTTTTGTCTTTCCCCCACTTTATGGAATGGACAAAAAAAGTTTAGAAGAAATAGAGCATAAATTATATATAGCTAACAATGCAACAAATAGGTCTTTGCGAATTGTTTGTGAAAAAGCAGGAATAAAAAAGTGGGTCAATATGCACATGGCAAAACATTCGTTTGCAGATTTTGCTGTAAAAAACAATTCGGGCATATTGATGATTTCCAAGCTGTTGGGACATACTAAGTTGTCCACAACTCAACATTACTTAAAAGATTTTTACCATAAGGAGGAAGCAGAGGAAATTAACAGGTTATTTGGATAATACTTGACCTTGCGTACATTTCAAACGATTCAGTAGTGTGGTTTCATTTACCCCTCATACTAAAAATTACAATCTTGTACGTTAATAACCTTTCCATCTTTCTATTTGTTTAACGTGATATAATATCCTTTGTCCACTTTAATGGTTATTTCGCCATTTCTTAGCTTCTCGTTTACTCGTCCTATGTCCTCATAGGGATACAAATACTTTTTCCCCACCTTGAAAAAGCTGACCAATCCCAGCTCTCTCAAAGATTGCATAATCTGACCATTGAAAGATAGTCCCAGTTTTTCGCAGAACGCTTTCCCAGTCAAATTTAGTGGTTGTATTTGTACTTGATTACTCATTTAAAGCATTGACTTATAACATTTTTTTTAAAGTTTTCTCCCTTTCCTTTTTTTCCTTTTCTTGCGGTCTTTGTCCTCCAGTTCCAGTTTAAAGGGCGTCCATTCAATCCCGTCATCATAATCATGGTTCAAGCCATCTCTTTGAGCTTTTCCCAAATGATATTCTGGTTTTTTATCAGTTTCTCCTGTCCCTTCCTTAGTGCTTCCTGTCGCTCCAAGGTCTCCAATTGCTGTGCTATTGCTTTCAGCACCAACTCCTTCAGTTCCTCGTTTTGGCATATCATTTTGGAGAATAACTGAACGGTCTCTGTCTTGTTCATAATCTATGTGTTTAATTATGTTGCTCCATGAATAATGTCTTCCCAAAGTACTGCCCTTGTATATCACATCTTGATATTTAAAGGATATGCCCGTTACCCTTCCAGTTGTTTTACTGGCATTGAATTTGGGGGCTATATTTTTTTGCTTTAGCGCAATGATGAACCCTGAAATATCAATCGATTTCGATAAGGCTTCATCGATTTTATTTTGCAACAGCAATTTGATCGGTGGTTTGCCCGTGCGAATGGATTTTTCCAATTCTTTCTTGGTAGGCGATGCCTTCTTCTTGCCCAATGCAACATCTGCCAATTTGGTCAAACCATATTTTTTTTCCAATTTTCTAATCAAATGCTCACTGCGCTCATAATCTTTGCTATCACTGACCAAGTCTCCAGAATATTTTACCCTGTTCGCAATGATATGGATGTGCTGATGCTCTTGGTCGATATGCCTATATATAATATATTGGTTGTCATAAAATCCCATACCCTTAAGATAGTCCCACCCTAGTGATATAAATTCTTTATCCGTTAAATTATCTTCATGGGGAAGGTTCAATGAAACATGATAAACGGCTTTACCTAGCCCGGGACGCAATTGTCTGACAAGATTGAATTCATTGGTCATGCTGACAGTTTTTCCATAAACAATATTGGCATCCAGAAAGTACCCCTTCCCTTCCCCTGCCTTTTTTTCGTGATAGGCGAGCAATCCGTAAAAGTCCTTTCCTTTAATTTGGTCCGCTATCATGGTTTACAATATTTGACTTTAGGAGATTTATAGTTTCTTTCAACTCTAGTAATTCTTTTTGAAGCATTTTGGGGCTGTGCATCCCCAAATGTGCCTTTTTGGTCAATTGGTTCAGGTTGTTCCCGATACGGCTCAATGCTACAAACAACTGTCTATCATGGGGCGTGACTTTCGTCCTTGGCATCGCTTTACCGGTTGTCTTTCTTCTGATATATTCCGGGATTCCTATACCCAAACAATTTGCGTTATCCGATACGATCAAGAATTCATTGACTGTCATCCTAACGTTTATGCGAATCGCCTTTAATGCTTGTATGTCCTTTTTTGGTCTTGCCATATTTGGAAATTTTGAGGTGGTATTTTATAGTCCCTGCGAACGAAGTGAGCAGTTTTTGCTTGCAAAAACATGGCTTGCTTCGTGACTTCCGACTAACTTTGGCTTTTTATCCGATTAACTTTCATGTTATCAATAAGCGTTCTTATGTCGTTAGGGTCAAAAAGAACCCTGCCCCCAATTGAGATTCTGTTCAACAGCCCTTTTTTGATCCAGGAATAAATTGTTGGTCTGGAAACCGAGAATTTTTTGGTAAGGTCTGAAATGGTCAATAGCGCATCCTCTGATTTTGAATCTTTAGATTGTTCTGAACCGATTTCAGGGATTTTTTTGTCTTGACTGTTGATGGGAATGTACTCTTGGATTCCGTCACCGTCCATTACATATATTCTTTTCATTTTGCTGAATTGTGATTTGTTTGACATATAGCAAACCTACCACCATTTAACACTATGAAATGGCTTTACCGTACATGTTGTTTTGTACAGTAAAATGCTTAACAGAGCTTTACATCATCGAGTACTATCTTAAGCGAGGTTTCCGCCTCTGGCACTTGGAAGTATTTGTGGGATGTAGTTACCAAAAGCTGGAGGCGGTTTTGTAACGGGCCTTTCCATGTCCGTTGTCATTTTAGTACAGGCAAGACAAAAAAATCCCTGAAATC
>CAXBID010000162.1:0-8434 GCA_963975495.1 uncultured Flavobacteriaceae bacterium
AACCATGGATGATATTAAAAATCATTCAAGGGAAATGATTAGAACGCAAATGGCCCAGTTTGGTCAAATGAATCCTACTGATAAAGAATTGGATGATATTGCGGCACGTGTATTGTCAAACCAAGATGAAGCACGTCGTATTTCCGAACAATTAGTAAGTCAAAAATTGCTTCAAGTTTATAAAGAAAAGGCAAATCTTAAAGTAAAAGAGTTAAGCTATGAAAACTTTGTTAAAGAAGTTTATGGTGACAAATAAGTAAAGAATAATTCCTTATATTTAGGCGTTTAAATCTCCAGATTTAAACGCTTTTTTATTCAAAAGAAATCTCTTAAAACAGATTTTTAACCCATCTTGATGTAAGTCAGGAGTTTAATCAAAATAATTACAATAAAATACTATGGATTACGCAAAGGAATTTGAGAAATTCGCGATAAAAGATCAAGGCATAAGCAGTACATATTACAATAAAATTATCAGTAGTATGTACCCCACTAATTTAACTCCAAATATTATTGAAGAGCGCCAAATGAATGTTGTTGCAATGGATGTGTTTTCTCGTTTAATGATGGACCGAATAATTTTCTTAGGTCAGGGCATAAATGATCAGGTAGCAAATATTATACAAGCACAATTATTGTTTTTAGAAAGTACTGATGCTTCAAAAGATATTCAAATTTATATCAATTCGCCGGGAGGGAGTGTTTATGCAGGTTTAGGTATTTATGATACCATGCAGTTTATAAAACCAGATGTAGCAACTATTTGTACAGGAATGGCGGCATCCATGGGTGCTGTATTGTTGTGTGCTGGGGCAAAAGGTAAACGTAGTGGTTTAACACACTCTCGCGTAATGATTCACCAACCACTTGGTGGTGCACAAGGGCAAGCAAGTGATATTGAAATTACAGCCAGAGAGATTTTAATTTTAAAAGAGGAATTATATAAAATAATAAGTAAGCATTCAGGGCAAGATTACGACAAAGTATATGAAGATAGCGACCGTGATTATTGGATGAAAGCCGATAAGGCCAAGGAATACGGTATGATTGACGAGATTTTAGCACGTAATTAAATAAAAATTCGTAATTTTATAGAATTGTTATAGAGGGATTTATAATGATTTACTCCCAAAATAGATAAGATTAATGGCAAAAGAAGAACTGGAATGTTCGTTTTGTGGTAGAAAAAAACCTGAAACGAACTTATTAATAGCTGGATTAGATGCGCATATATGTGACAGATGCATTGAGCAAGCGCATGGCATTGTTTTAGAAGAATCCAAACAAAGCGATAGCAGCGATTTATCTGCTGAACTAAAGCTACGCAAGCCACAACAAATTAAGGGATTTCTTGACGAGTATATAATTGGGCAAGACATGACTAAAAAAGTAATGTCCGTGGCTGTTTATAACCATTACAAGCGTTTACTTCAACCCGCTTCAAATGATGATATTGATATTCAAAAAAGTAATATCATTATGGTGGGACAAACAGGAACAGGTAAAACCTTAATGGCTAAAACCATTGCAAGAATGTTAAACGTACCTTTAGCAATTGTAGATGCTACCGTTTTAACAGAAGCCGGTTATGTTGGTGAAGATGTAGAAAGTATTTTAACACGACTTTTGCAGGCTGCCGATTACAATTTAGAAAAAGCAGAAAAGGGTATTGTTTTTATAGATGAAATAGATAAGATTGCCAGAAAAAGTGATAACCCATCTATTACAAGGGATGTTTCCGGTGAAGGTGTTCAACAGGCTTTATTAAAACTTTTAGAGGGTACTGTTGTTAATGTGCCACCAAAAGGAGGGCGTAAACATCCAGATCAAAAATTCATAGAAGTCAATACTGAAAATATTTTGTTTATAGCTGGAGGTGCTTTTGATGGTATCGATCGTGTTATTTCAAAACGCTTAAATATGCAAGCCGTTGGTTACAGTGCTTCAATATCTGATGATGTAGTAGATCAAGATAATTTACTTCAATATATTATTCCGAAAGATTTAAAAGATTTTGGATTAATCCCAGAAATCATTGGTAGACTTCCCGTGCTTACCTACATGGATCCGTTAGATGCTAAAACGCTAAGAGCAATTCTTACCGAACCTAAAAATGCCATTATCAAACAGTACAAAAAGCTGTTTTCTATGGATGATATAGATTTTACAATATCTGATGGTGCTTTGGATTTTATTGTAGGTAAAGCTATTGAATACAAATTAGGTGCTAGAGGTTTGCGTTCACTTTGTGAGGAAATTTTAACTGATGCCATGTTTGAATTACCAAGTAGTGATGAGAAAAAACTGAATGTTAATAAGCTTTACGCTGAAGAGAAATTAACGAAAACAACTTTAAAGAAACTTAAGGCAGTTTCGTAAACACATAAATTACACATAAAAAAACCACGCTAATTAGCGTGGTTTTTTATTTTATGGATGTTAATTAATAAAGTACACTATGGATAAAATTTATCTTAAGAAGTAAATATTTCATAAGGGATGAGAGTAATATTTAACGTAATTTATTTCATTCTGAGTTAAAAATATACTTTATAAAATGGCACGCAAAGGATTTTTTTTCCTTTTAGATGATTAGACGAAATACTCGTTTAAAAACTTTTAATGACACCCTTCATCGAAACTTGTAAGTTTTCATCACCATAATTATTTTTCAATCAATTACAGATTTAGTTTTTGCAATACGTTTAGATTATATCTATTTTTCACAATACCTATTTCATCTTCTGTCTTAGCTATTTCGATCGGGTAGTTGGTAATTCTAAGGCTGTATGAAGTTTCTTAAGTTTTGACAGAAAAAATTTAAGAATTCAAAACAAGCAAGTCATCCATATAATCTCGTGTGTTAGAAAGCCTGGGTATTTTATGTTGTCCTCCTAGTTTGTTGTTTTGTTTTAACCAATCATAAAATAAATGTTCACGCGCAATATTAATTTTCGGTTTGTTTAAAGTCAGGTTGTTATAACGTTTTGCTTCGTAATCAGAGTTTAAAGCTTTTAACGCATTATCGAACAATTCATTAAAATAATTTTGATCTTTTGGAGGGGTTTTAAACTCAATTAACCATTCATGAGCGCCTTTTTCTTTGCCTTCCATAAAAATAGGTGCAGCCGTGAAATCTTTAATTTCAGCTTTGGTGCGTTTGCACACTTTTTTTAAAGCGTCTTCGGCATTTTCAATAATTAGTTCTTCACCAAAAACATTAATGTGATGCTTTGTTCTTCCAGAAACTTTTATCCGGTATGGGCTTAAAGATGTAAATCTGATGGTGTCGCCTATTTTATAACGCCACAATCCAGCATTTGTAGTAATGATGACAGCATAATTTACATTCAACTTGACTTCACTTAAAGGAATAGCTTTTTCTTCAGAAGTAGCATAAATAGTCATGGGGATGAACTCATAAAAAATACCGTAGTCCAGCATTAAAAGTAACTCACTCGAATTATTTTGATCCTGAATAGCGAAGAAACCTTCAGAGGCGTTATAAATTTCGTAATATTTAAACTGTGTATTTGGGAGTATTTTTTTGTATTGGTCTTTATAAGGTGTGAAGCTAACACCGCCATGAAAATAGACTTCTAAATTTGGCCATATATCGTGCAAATTATTTTTACCGGTAGTTTCCAAAACATTATTAAGTAACACAAGCATCCATGATGGGACACCAGCTAAACTGGTTACGTTTTCATTTATGGTTTCATCAACAATGGCTTGCATTTTATGTTCCCAATCGCTCATCAGCGATACTTTATTACTAGGGGTGCTACTAAATTCTGCCCAAAAGGGCATATTATCAATTAGAATAGCCGATAAGTCCCCGTAAATTGTTCCGTTTTCCTTATACAATTCTTTGCTGCCACCCAACCGCAAACTTTTACCAGTAAATAATTGAGAATCTTCATTGTTATTTAAATACATACAAAGCAAATCCTTGCTTGCAGCATAATGGCAATCTTCTAATGATTCTGGGCTAACAGGAATAAATTTGCTTTTAGCACGGGTTGTCCCGCTAGATTTTGCAAACCATTTTATTGGTGTGGGCCAAAAAATATTGTTTTCGCCACTTCGGGCACGTTGGATATCATCCATCCAAACGTCATAATTGTTTATTGGGATACGTTCAGCAAACGTTTTGTAATTTTTAATGGAAGCAAAATTGTATGTTTTACCAAACTCGGTATTTTTAGCAAAATCCAAAAGGCTTAAAAGCAACTCGTTTTGTACTTCATTAGGGTATTTTAAAAACAATTCAATTTGATGAAACCGTTTTTTTAAAAACCAAGAAGCAATAGAATTTACTAAAGGTATTGGCATATTTATTTTATCTTTAAGATCTTAAAAGTAAGATATTTTTTTATGAACTACCAAGGTGTTTTAACAAAAATGGTAACCGAGTTTTCGCAACCCATTCAGTATTATTTAGTATTTGAAAACGATTTTATAAATATGAATCAGTTGCTGAATAAAAATATAAGCATTCAATTTGTAAAATACCAGTGTTTAAACTGTGGTTTGGATAAACCTATTTACAGACAGGGTTTTTGCAAAAGCTGTTTTTTTGACATTCCGCAAGCAGCAGATTGGATTATGCGCCCTGAATTGAGTACCGCGCATTTAGATAAAGAAGATCGTGATTTGGAATACGAAAAGAAAGTACAACTTCAACCTCACATCGTGTATTTAGCTAATTCTAGTAATGTAAAAGTTGGCGTAACACGAAAAACTCAAGTGCCAACACGATGGATAGACCAGGGGGCTCATGAAGCCATTGAAATTGTTGAAGTGCCAAATAGATATTTAGCAGGCATTACCGAAGTAGCATTGAAAGACCATGTTGGCGATAAAACCAATTGGCGGACGATGCTTAAAAATGATATTCAGGATGAGGATTTAGTGCAGTGGCGTGAAAAACTGAAGCCATATATTCCAGATGAAGCTGCAGCCTATTTTATTGCCAGTAATACAGAAACTAATTTAGAATTCCCAGTATATAAATACCCTGAAAAACCCAAGAGTTTAAATATTAAAAAAGAACAGCAATACTCAGGAAAATTAGTTGGTATTAAAGGGCAATACTTAATTTTTGAAGATGAAACCGTTTTTAATATTCGTGCTAATGAAGGTTTGGTAGTTTCTATTAGTTTATAAGAAAATAAATACAGACTCTTTTAGGTAATATTACAAAAACTTTATCTTTACAGAATAACAGTGACAAAAAACTTACCATATCCTGATATATTTATGGGATGTGAGTGATAAAAGTTACTATATAATACGCTGTGTGCAATCTGAGAAAAATTTTGCTTTTATACCAATTTTTGGTATATTTGCTAAAATTAGTAATCCAATGAACAAAAACACATCAATATCACTCGGAAATTATTTTGACCAATTCGTTCAAAGCCGAATAAGTGAAGGAAGGTTTAAAAACGTTAGTGAAGTAATTCGTGCTGGATTGAGACTTTTAGAGGAAGAAGAAAGTAAAGTAATTGCTTTGAAAACCGCAATACAAGAAGGAATTGACAGCGGAATAGCTCATGATTTTGACCCAAAAAAGCATCTTGAATCTCTAAAAGCGAAAAAGCACTCGAATGGCTGAATATAAGTTGACGAACAAAGCTGTTGAGGATTTATCGAAGATTTGGGATTATACCTTTGAGGTTTGGTCGGAAAAACAAGCTGACAAATATTACGATGGACTAATTTCTAATTGTCAAGAAATTGCAGAAAATCCAGATTTAGGAAAGAACTACGAAGGAATATCAAAGCAACTTCTCGGAATTAAGGCAAATCGACATATAATTTTTTACAGAACTCTGAATGAAAATTATGTTGAGATAACAAGAATATTGCACGAAAGGATGGACTTAAAGAAAAGAATAGCGGAATAAAAAACTGCACACAACAAAGACGTGTATAATTCATTGCTAGTACTCGCCTACTTACGAATCCCGAAGCGAGACTCTCGGATTTTCTATTCGGTTTTTATTTGCTAAATTACGTGCTTAAACACCGCAACAAACCATATAACACGTTGTGGGTAATTTAACGCAACCTAACGAGATAAATATCATCTAAAGAATAAAACAATACTATGAAAACTAGATTTCACTTCTCACTATTATTCTTATTCACACTATTTCTTACATCTTGTGAAGACACATTTGAACCTAGTGGAATCGAAACAAGAGTTTTTGGTCGAATGTATGATACTCAAAATCAATTGCCACTAACTAACCATAAATTAAGAATTGGTGAATCTAACTTAATACCAGGTTTTGGTCCAGCACCAAACATTGACTTTATACAATATATAGACTCTACAACCACCGATTCAGAAGGATATTTTGACTTTGTTTTTAAAACAAGTGGTCTGGGAGATATATATCAACTAGAAGTCGACTATAATTATGACAATTACTTTGGATTAACTGATGAAAACGTCTTTGGGTTAAATCAAGAATATCGTACCGAATTAGAAGATTTAGGAGAAGATAAAGAATTAAATTTCGAGGTTTTGTTTTTTTTCCCTGTAAACCTAAAAATCACTCTCAATTCTGATGTTCAGTTTTTACCCATTAGGATTCGTCAACCTTACAGCCGAGTTACAGATAATTTGACTGAAACTGGAGTTGAAATCAATCGTATTTATTATATTGATAAGAATTCGAATTGGCAAATATTACTAACAAGAAATACATCAGATGGACAAAGACAAAGAGTAGTAATTGATATGCCAGCAACTAATAATACTGGCTTGTCCGAATTTGAATTTAATATCAATGATGACGATTTTGAAAACTATTAAAAAAACTACCCACAACATGCGCATATAACAAATAATCCAACGTTCCGTAGATTACGATAGCATACAATTATAAAAATAAAACTAGTATTTAACCTTTTTGTTCTGCGTTAGCAATTACTGTATTATCCTTTTTTTTAGATGCGAAAAATAGATTTAGTGAAATGAGCGACCCAATAGGGGTATAAATGCCAAAAAAAAAACCATTAACAACAATGTTGAAAATGGGTTTTATAATTCGGAAAGAGCACTAAAGATTAAATATCTTCTTGATCTCTCATATTTTGAATGTATTCTGCTTTTTGAATCTCGCGACGTCTTTTAACAGATGGTTTTGTGAAAAACTGGTTATCTCTTAAATTTTGCATCACTTTAATATTTCTGTGTTTACGTTTGTAACGTTTTAAGGCGCGTTCTATATTCTCGCCATCTTTCACAATAATCTTTAACATAGGTTGAATTTAATAATTAATTTTTTTTTAAAGGTTTATCCTAGATAGGTTTTTAATACTCTACTTTTTGATGTATGTCTTAATCTTCTAATAGCTTTTTCTTTTATTTGTCTCACACGCTCACGTGTTAATTCAAAAACTTCACTTATTTCTACTAAGCTCATAGGTGTGCTATTTCCTAATCCGTAATAACTTTTTATTACAGCACTTTCCCTATCGCCTAAAGTACTTAACGCTCTGTCAATTTCAACACTTAACGATTCTGTCATCAAAGCTTTATCAGCTTTTGGTGATTCTACAGAAGACATCACATCATATAAATTTGATGTTTCGCCTTCTTTAAGTGGCGCATCCATGGATACATGGCGTCCTGAAACTTTCATGGATTGTTTTACATTCTTCACAGAAATGTCTAGTCTATTAGCGATTTCTTCAGGAACTGGAGGACGTTCATATTCTTGTTCTAATGAAGAATATGCCTTATTAATTTTGTTAATAGCTCCAATTTTGTTCAAAGGTAATCTAACTATTCGAGATTGTTCAGCTAAAGCAGATAAAATTGCTTGTCTGATCCACCAAACGGCATAAGATATAAATTTAAAACCTCTTGTTTCATCAAAACGTTTGGCCGCTTTAACCAATCCAGCATTGCCTTCATTTATTAAATCTGGTAGTGATAAGCCTTGATTTTGATATTGTTTTGAAACGGAAACCACAAAACGTAGATTTGCTGTGGTAAGTGTGTCTAAGGCTTTTTGATCCCCTTGTCTTATACGTTGCGCTAATTCAACTTCTTCTTCAGCAGTTATTAATGGTATTTTACTAATGTCTTGTAGGTATTTGTCAAGCGATTTAGATTCTCTGTTTGTTACTTGTTTCGTAATTTTTAATTGGCGCATATATTATAAGGAGTTTTTAAATATTAAACATCCTTACAATGTAACCGAAAAAACAAAAAAACCTAATTTTTAGGTGTTTTTATTCATAAAATAACCGAAATAGCGTAAAATTTAGTATTTTTTTATGATTTCGGGCTAATATTTGTCTTTTTTAAATCAATTTTGTTTTGTGGTGTCTTGAACTTTCTCTTTTTTCTTTCCACCTAATAAACCGCCCAACGCATTTTTAACGGCGTCTTTTGTCGAGGTATTTGTTT
>CAXBID010000163.1:0-8423 GCA_963975495.1 uncultured Flavobacteriaceae bacterium
CAAAGATACTAAATTTAATTTAATACGTCATAATAAACTTAACTTAACACTAGTTGCCAACGTGTTATGGTTAGTTTCGAGTAAGTAACTAATTTAGTAAACCTACCGGCAGATAGAAAATCCGCTATGATTTTCGTAAGTAAGCTTGCGCTAGCAATTAATTTTTACGGTGTTGCCAGTAGCGCTTATTTCGGTTGGGTTTTTCCCTCGGCAAGAAGTTTGTCCAAATATGCTCTTTCCTCTTCGTAAGTCATATCCATAATTTCAAGACTTATTTTGTCTCGAATTTCGCGCATTGTCTTTATTGCGTCAAACTTTTTTTTCGGTTTTTTATTCTTCGTTTCCATATCTCGTTATTTCTTTTGGCGTTCTTATTTCTATCATTTTGTAACCGTTTTGGTAATTGATTCCGTTGTAACCTCTAATCCTTTCGAGGTTCACAATATGTTTAAAGTTCCAACTTACCAAAACATCAGCATTACAGATGGTCGCAATTGCAATATGTTGGCAGTCGGCTCGACTTGTTTTTCCGACCACTTTTCCATCAATATATTTGTCGGCAAGTTCAGTTGCTTCTGTCGAAAGCTTAATTTTCTCTATATTATCTTTTGGAATTCCTGTTAAAAGTTCTTTTACAAATTCAGGTGCTCGCAAAAGTTCGGCCTCAAGTAAATCGGACAATATTATTTGGATTTCGCCTTTAATAGCTCGCTCAAAAAACGGAATTGTGTCGGCTGAAAATTCGTCGTCAAAATATCCTCCAACAACTGAAGTGTCGATGTAAATTCTTTGTTTCATTAATTCGTTTTAACTTTCTCAAATTTACGAAAAAAGAACAAGGATTTGATTTAACTTAAAATTGTTATTACTAAGGACGATTCTTGCATTACTGCCAACTTTAATGATATGCTTCGTTTTAATACTGAAACAAGTTTAAGCACAGGTGATTTATACCAGACGTTAAGCGAAATTAGTTGAAATTTTTACAAAGTCAACTTAAATTAAACTCTAAAGCTAAAGTTATCTAAATGTTACAAATCCTCAAGTATTAAATTATAATCGTATTGTAAATCTTCATGTAACCCAGAAATTATTTTTTTTGCTAGTAATAGTTGTCGGTTATACATATTCTGTAACTGTGTGCTTCTTTTTATAGTGGGTTTAAAATCTTTTAGTATTTCGCAAAAGTAGAGTAGGAGCTCTACTTCGGTTTCCTTTTTTTGTGAATACCGAACATACTTTTTTACGTTTCTAAGAATTTTACGTACACTTTTTCTAATATAAAAATAGCTAGCTCTATTAATGCGTTCAAACTCTTCGTCCATGTATGCTTTTACACTTTCTATATAGCCACTTTCATTATGGGATTCAAATAGTAAGTAGGTAAGTAACTCTTTGTTTTCCTTTTTAAACCGAGATAAACGAAGACATAATTCGGCTAATTCGTCAGATGAAAGATGTTTTAACTCTTTTCTTATGGTAGCTACTGAAACGACTTTCATTGATAATCTGTTTTTTTATTCCCTTGAAGAGGGGAATTATATTTTGTAGTGTTTTTTAATGGTTCGTTTTACAGAAAATAATCGGACTAAACCAATAATTAATAGTATTGGCGACATGATTAGTAATATTAAACCAAACGATTTCATTTCAGAAAAGAACTCCAATTTTAATATGGTAATTCCTGTTCCTAAAAAAACAATAAAGGTTCTGAAATAGGCTAAAAATGTGCGTTCATTAGCTAATTTTGTGCGTTCTATTGCCAACCAATCCCTGGTTATTAATGGCGTTTTATTTTCTTTATTATTCATTAGTTTATAAATATAAAAAAACCATCATAGTTAATGACGGTTTTATGTCGTTTAAGATGAGTTCATCGTTAAAAAAAGAGTTATCTACCGCAATTTAGGGAAATCTGTAGGGCTCAATTCGTGCATAACCGCATAAACAGCTTCAAAAATATCATCCTCTGAAGGTTTTGAGAAATAGTCACCATCATTTCCGTATGCTGGCCTGTGTGCCTTAGCAGTCATGGTTTTTGGCTGACTATCTAAATACTGGTAGCCATTTTGAGTGTTTAAAATTTCGTTTAAAATATATGCGGAAGCGCCACCAGGAACATCTTCATCAATAATCATGACCCGATTTGTTTTCGCAATGCTTTTTACGATATCGTGATTCAAATCAAAAGGCAACAACGATTGTACATCTATAATTTCAGCATCTATACCAACAGTTAGTAATGCTTTAGCCGTTTGCTCAACAATTCTAAGTGTAGATCCGTAAGAGACCAGTGTAATATCAGTTCCTTCCTTAACCGTTTCAACCACACCAATTGGTGTTTTTATATCGCCTAAATTAGTGGGCAATTTTTCTTTAAGGCGGTAACCGTTTAAACATTCTACAACCAGGGCAGGGTCATCCCCTTGCATTAGAGTATTGTAAAAACCAGCAGCTTTTGTCATATTTCTAGGCACTAAAACATGCACGCCTCTAATTAAATTTAAAACACCTCCCATTTGCGAACCAGAATGCCATATCCCTTCTAATCGGTGCCCACGCGTTCTTATAATTAGTGGTGCTTTTTGTTTTCCTTTGGTTCGGTAGTGTGTAGTAGCTAAATCATCACTTATAATTTGCAATGCATAAAGGATATAATCTAAATATTGAATTTCTGCAATGGGTCTTAAACCACGAAGTGCCATACCAATACCTTGGCCTAAAATAGTAGCTTCACGTATGCCCGTATCTGCAACCCTGAGTTTTCCAAATTTTTCCTGTAAGCCTTCCAAACCTTGATTTACGTCACCAATATTCCCCGTATCTTCCCCAAAAACCAGGGCTTCAGGGTAATTACTAAAAAGGGCTTCAAAATTATCACGAAGAATAATTCTACCATCTACTTGAGGTGCATTTTCGTCGTAAATTGCTTTTACTTCTTTAATAAGCGTATTAGAACGGTTTGTTTCAGAATATAAATGCGAACTAAATCTAGGTTGTGAGATTTCAAAGTATTGATTTATCCAATTGCGTAGTTCTTTCTTTTCTTGTGAAGATTCATTTATAATATACCTAAGTGTTTTTCTGGCATGGGATAAAATATCTCTTCTGGTAGGTTCACCTATGGCTTCTAAACTGTCTTTAAGTTTAGTTATAAACACGCCATTTTCACTAGAAGAGGCTACTTTTTTTAATATTGAAATTAACTCTTGCTGCTCTTTTTGAATGGGTTTCAAAAATTTAGACCACGCATTTTTTTTGGCAACTCGAATATCTCGTTTTATGCTTCTTTCAATTTCAGTAAGCGCTTCATTAGTTGAAATACCGCTTTCAATAATCCACTCACGGATTTTAATGTTGCAATCCTGTTTAGCCTCCCAAGCTAATCGCTCTGCATCTTTATAACGTTCGTGTGAGCCAGATGTAGAATGGCCTTGAGGTTGTGTTAATTCTAAAACATGAATTAGAACGGGAACGTGTTCTTCTCTAGCAATAGTAGCGGCTTCCTGATACGTTTCCATTAGGTTTGGATAATCCCAACCTTTTACTCGTAAAATTTCAAAACCCTTATTTTCATTATCCCTTTGGAACCCTTTCAATACCTCAGAAATATTCTCTTTGGTAGTATGATCTTTTGCATGTACGGAAATACCATATTCATCATCCCATATACTAACAACCATGGGTACTTGTAAAACGCCAGCGGCATTTATAGTTTCAAAAAATAAACCTTCGCTTGTACTAGCATTACCTATAGTGCCCCAGGCTACTTCATTTCCATTAACAGAAAAATTATTAGAGCTAATACCTTCAACATTTCTGAAAATTTTGGAAGCTTGTGCCAATCCCAATAAACGTGGCATCTGTCCTGCAGTAGGCGATATGTCTGCACTAGAATTATACTGTTTTGTTAAATCTTTCCAATTGCCGTTATCATCCAAACTGTGAGTAGCGAAGTGACCACCCATTTGGCGACCAGCAGACATAGGTTCTAGATCTAAATTGGTATTGGCATATAAACCGGCAAAAAATTGTTCGGCATTTAATTCGCCAATGGCCATCATAAAGGTTTGGTCTCTGTAATATCCAGAACGCCAATCGCCTTTTAAAAAAGCTTTAGCCATGGCTAATTGCGCTATCTCTTTACCATCACCAAATATTCCGAACTTTGCTTTTCCTGTAAGTACCTCCCGTCTTCCTAACAAACTACATTCACGACTCATCACGGCAATTTTATAGTCGTTTAAAACCTCTGCTTTAAAATCGTCAAATGAAAGATTGCTTTGCAAGTCGGAAAGGGGTTGCATATAGTTAATGTTTGGCTTTTGCAAAAGTAGCTAATCTTTATCGTTTTTGCAATTTTATTGGAATGTTAATCGCTGCTAATTAATCAAAAATATTGATTTTAATTAGTTTTTATTGAGAATATGGTATCAATTGTTGGATTTATATAGATATTATTCAAAATTTAATACCATCGTCTTCTAAATAACCCCAAAAGAACTTGTGGGTCTACCGTGAATTTAAATCTGATTTTTTGGTCATAATTCGGTTGCCCAATCTCCCAACCTAAATTGGAATATATAGGGAAGTAAACTTCAAAATAATCAATTACTAAATTAATTCTTATACCAGAATCGTAAACAATATGTGGTACGTCAAATTTATTTTTCAATAAACCAATATCGCCATAGGCTAAAACATATTTCCAGAGTGTAGTACTTGCATTGAAGGTAGTCATCCATTGATTTGCGAAGGGTGTATCTAGTTTTGACTTAAAACCACCTTCGGCATCAATATACTGCTGACTGAAAATACCAGAAGCTTCTGAACGCCCTAAATAAGCATATTCAAACAGATAATCTGTGGGTCTATCCAATGCAAAACTAAAATAGTCAGAATTTATAGGGTTGTTATTTTTTAAAAAAGCACCAGCAAAAACGCGTAGATTTAATTGCCGGTTGCTTTCAAACAAGCGTCTGTACTCATAGTTAAACGATACTTTACTAAAATTTTTGGCCACTTGAATATCTGTGTACCATTTATTAAAGTTTATTAGATTATCGTTTTAATTATAAAATTGCGCCAAAATACTCGTTTAATTGGGTTCAGATGAAGTGAGTAAGTTATTTAGGTCTTTATCTCTGTTAATATCTACATGTCTGAAGATTAGGGATTGCCTTTTATTTGACCGGAAATCGTCATCCTCCCTAAATAAAAAGGATAATGATGGTGTAATTTGTCTAACAAATAAATCTTCGGCATAGGATGAATAACCAGCACCAATACCGTAATTTATGGCATATAAATCAGAATTTCCCAAATAATGCGTCATTGATACGAATGCTGATCCCGTTAACGATCTTGATTTTAACGAGTATTTTGGCGCAATTTTATAATTAAAACGCTTACGCAGTAATGTTTTGTTATAGGTTCTCACTCCAAGTGTTAAGCCATCATAAATATTATTAAACTCAATTACTGGCATAAAAAACACTTGATTATAATACGGGTCTTCAATATCTTGAAAGAGCCTAAACTGCAAAGGTTTGTTGTTAAAAAAGAATCCTTTTAACGATTTCCAGTTATCCCTTAAATTAAACTCTGGGATAATTTTGTTATAATTTAAAACCAACTTATTAGCACTGTCACGTGGTATGGTAATGGTTTTTGTTTTATCTATATTTTCAATCCACCGTTTCGATACAATACTATCATTATTTAAGGTGTAAAGTGAAACAGGCATGCTGTTATCTCTTTTGTTTTTTATAGTTAGCGTTATTGAATCCTCGGTTTTGGAAACTTTTCCTATTTTGAAATCTATTTTCTTTCGGGTGGTTAAATAATCATCAAAAAACCAATCGATATTTTTATCTGTTTTTGATTTTAAAAAAGTTTTAAAATCCTTAGCTGAAGTTATTTCTAATTTATTGTAAAAAAGAAAATCCTCAATACTTTTCTCTAAAATATCACTGTTTATAAAATCATCTAAGTATTTAAGCCCCACACCTGCTTTATATTTATTTGCGATATTATGATTGAATTTTAATAACGAATCTTTTGCCATTGTTAATGGCTGGTCCCTATTTGTTCTCGCCATTAACATAAACCCAAGCACATATTTATCATTAAACAACATATCGGCCGCATGAAACGATCTAACGCCCCAAAAATCTGCCAGGGAACCAAAAAATCTCATATCTGGATAATGTTCATCAACATAATTCATCATATAAAAAATTTGGATACCATCAAATAGCCATTGTTCTGTTCTTGGGTTTATTAATAAGGTATTTTCAAGATAGTTGTATAGTGCAATTTTTAATAATTTTAACTCATATTGAAAATGATTAGGGTAAGGTTTTATGAATTTTGGCAAAAAATTAAGTCCGTAAATAGGGTTTTTGTTATAATCAATTTGTGTTAATAGAAGCTTTTTGTGTGGATATTGCCCGAAGTTTTTGTTTATAAATTGAGATACTTTTTCAGTAATTAAAACTTTATCAATAACCTCTAAACCTTCATCATCAATACTTGAAACTAAGGTAAAATCATCGCCTTGAATAGTTTTAAAACTAGACTGTTTGTTTAAAAACAACTTTGTGTTTATTCTATTTTCCCCATGTAGTTTGACGGTTTGCTTCGTTTTGTTTTGAATGGTTTCAACAACATCTAATTCTGAAGTTAAGGCGTAACCGTTTGGATATTCAATTTCTAAATTAATTTCCGATTTAGGTATATATAAATCATCTAAATCTTTATTACTGTAGTAATGCCATTCGCCATCATAAATTGCAGGTGTAATGTACCAATATCGTAAATTAAAATCACCTTCATTAGTTATACCATAGCTTGTAAATTTGCTATTAGGAACTTTAACAGTGTATTCTATTTTTATAGTATAAGATTCGTTTGGCCTTACAGGTGTGTTTAGCTCCACTTTTAAAACATCAATCTGATCTTTAAGCGGTTCATAATCAATAGCACTGTCGTTTTGTTGAATTGAAGTCACCACGGAATAGCCTCTGTCCTCATTTTTCGCTAGATGAAAATCATTATTAAATTCATCAGCAATTCTTATGGCTAATGGTGTTTTTTTGGTAGCGTACGCATTAGCCCAATTATTTAAATAAATGGTTTTTAGTTCATCTTGCGACGTGTTTTGATACGTAATGAATTGTGAAATTTTAATCTCTTTTTCAGCTACGTTAAAGCTAGCCTTTAAGTCCATTTTATTTTGACCAAAGCTTATAAAGCATATTAAAAAATATGTGAAACAAATTAGGGAACGTAACTTCAATTTACTTTAACATTAAGGTTAACACATCGAATAAGGCGGTGCAAGATAGTGAAATATGATTTTACATTCATTTATAAAAAACCACCTATTAACTCTATGATATTTTTTTGCAATAGGGTTTTAGAAATTTGGACTTAAATCAGATCCGTTATAGAAGCTATCTAGAATATTAATAACTTCTTCAGAAGTATCAACTAAATGAATCAAATCCAAATCTTTTTCACTGATGTTATTATTTGCTTCCAAAAGGGTGTTTTTAACCCACTCTATTAAACCCTGCCAGAAATCAGATCCAACCAAAATGATAGGGAATTTCCCAATTTTATGAGTCTGAATAAGTGTCATAGCTTCAAAGAGTTCATCCAACGTGCCAAAGCCTCCTGGCATAACTACAAAACCTTGGGAATATTTTACAAACATGACTTTTCTAACAAAAAAGTAATCAAAATCTAAACTTTTATCATGGTCTATATAAGGATTGTCATGTTGCTCGAACGGTAAGTCTATATTAAGTCCAACAGAGGTGCCGCCACCTAAATGTGCGCCTTTGTTTCCTGCTTCCATAATACCAGGCCCACCACCAGTAATAACACCATAACCAGCTTCAACAATTTTTCTAGCAACATCTTCCGCAAGTTTATAATATTTGTGTCCGGGTTTAGTACGCGCAGATCCGAAAATAGAGACACAAGGCCCTATTTTACTCATTTTTTCAAAACCACTAACGAATTCGCCCATGATTTTAAAAATGGCCCAAGAGTCGTTTGTTTTTATTTCATTCCATCCTTTTGGATGTTTTTCCTTTCTCATAATAACTATCTTAATATTGAACTTATTTAAACTTCTATAATTAGCTAAATCCCGAGGCTTCCTTTTTACACCCACTTTTTGTCTTTTTTTCGTTCCGTAGCCCAGAAGCGTCGGGGCTATTCAACTAAAAAAAAGCCTTCAATTGGTCACAAAACGACTATACCGAGCTATCGGGACGCCATAACCCAAAAAGTTTAAATGAGTTCACTGTTTTGTCTTTTCGACGCAAAATAATATTTAAATATTAGATTGCTTTAATTTCATGTGTTTATAATTATTGTTTTTTATCGGTCACATGTAACATTCATTTAAT
>CAXBID010000164.1:0-8391 GCA_963975495.1 uncultured Flavobacteriaceae bacterium
AACTTCGTTTAACTTTAGATATAAAACATTAAAACTATTTCATATCCCTGAGTTAAACGAACCTCTCTAAAAACAAAACAACTTTCAATTTAAAACATACCACTGCAAATAAGTGCGTTAGCCATTGCAATGGCATCCTTTACAACAGGGTTAACATTAATCCCATTAGCTTTAAAAGGTGGCGAAATGTGTAGTGAAATACAAATCCCATGGTTGTGGTTATTCTAAGCGGGTTGTTATCGGCTACGATATTGAACTTGCTGGTGATTCCTTGTGTTTATCAATTGGTGATTAAAAAATCAAATTAATATGGATTGATGAATTCATTAAGCAAATATTTGAAATTTTCAATAAAATAGAAACCCCTTTAAAAAAAGTAAAAATATCCTGCTAAAACTCATCAAGTAATGCTTAACTTTAATTTCAATAGCTTCCAAGATGGAAAGATCATCATATTTATAAAAATTAATAAATCAAAAGATCTGGTTATATGTTACAAAATGTTTTAATAGAACGCGAAATATACGCATCAGAAGAACATAAAATGATGCAAAATATGATTCAGGATTTCATTAATAATGAAGTTATTGATCACACAGAAACATGGGAAAAAAATGGTATGGTTAGTCGAGACATCTGGGAACGTGCTGGAGCATTGGGGTTACTATGCATCGATATGCCCGAAAAATATGGAGGAATGGGTTTAGATTTCAGCTTTAGCGCCTTATTCATTGAAGAATTGGCAAAAGCAGGAATCAGCGGCCCTGGGTTTTCATTACATTCAGATATTATTGCTCCATATCTTTTAAAGTATGGTACTGAAGCTCAAAAGCAAAAATATCTGCCTATCATGGCTACTGGAAAAATGATCACATCGCTTGGTATGACGGAGCCAAACTGTGGTAGTGATCTTCAGGCTATCAAGACAACTGCAGTAGATAAAGGCGACTATTATGTGGTAAATGGACAAAAAACCTTTATCACAAATGGTTATATGAGTAATATGTCCATAGTAGCAGTAAAAACCAATCCAGGAACAAAGAAAGAGGGCGTGTCTTTATTGATTATGGAAAGCGATGCTGAAGGTTTTGAAAAGGG
This sequence comes from uncultured Flavobacteriaceae bacterium, assembly GCA_963975495.1. Taxonomy (GTDB): domain Bacteria; phylum Bacteroidota; class Bacteroidia; order Flavobacteriales; family Flavobacteriaceae; genus CAXBID01. Next base: position 1,099 of record CAXBID010000164.1, read on the forward strand.
GGTTCCTTTCAAGAAAATAGGAATGAAAGCCCAAGATACCTGCGAATTATTTTTTGATAATGTCAAAGTTCCAAAAGAAAATTTATTGGGAGAAGAAGGATTAGGTTTCAAGATTATGATGACAGAATTGGCTAGAGAGCGATTAACAGTAGCGCTTAATGCCATTGGTGGAGCAGAAGGAGCCATTGAAAAAACGATTGAATACACATCTACAAGAACTGCTTTTAAGCAACCCATTGCTGGATTCCAAAACACACAATTTAAATTGGCCGAATGTGCTACACAATTACAAGTACATCAAGCTTTTTTAGATCGCTGTACACTATTATTATCAAATCATCAGCTAACTGCTGAAAGCGCCTCTATGGCGAAGTATTCCGCAACCGAAATGCACAGTAAAGTAGTAGATGAATGCTTGCAATTATTTGGAGGTTATGGCTATATGTGGGAGTACCCCATTGCCCGTATGTATGCGGATAATAGAGTAGCCAGAATTTATGCTGGAACTAATGAGATTATGAAAGTGTTGATCGCTCGTGGTTTGTATAAAGAATTGTTTCAACAAATGAAAGCCATGAAAAAGAAATAATAAGAATGTTGCCAATACAAGTAATTTTCGAATTTTTGCGGCAATCGGCGGGAATCTATAAATTTTTTATTACGCACATTTATTGAACTTGTCTGTTGACAGGTTTACTGATATTTTACATACTATTCAAATGAAAGATTCTGTGGATTCATTGATTTGGATGTGTCATATTTAGGTTGCTTGTTCTTTTTAATTCTCATGTTTTAATATCCGTACATGCTGTTTATATAGTGAGTGAGGTTAAAAGATTACGCCAATATACTTTCATGACCAGAATCTCTAACAAATAAGCAACTACTATTTGTCTTTTGTGACATATCTTTAATAAAGTCGTAGGGCAAGGCATCTTGCATTCCAAAAATATTGAGATCTGCAGCAGGTGCCTTTGTGACTAATTCGTTAAAACTACCCACATAAACTTCGGTTAAGGTTTGTGGTAAACGTGCCAGACGGGTTAAGGATTTTAAAAATTCTTTAGCGTTAGCTTCTTCTTTTATGTCTTCCACTACAGTAACGAGGCGTATACGTGCATCCCAGTTCATTTTTAGTTTATAAGCTACTAATATGGAAAGGTCCAAATTGCCAATATCTAATCCACCCAATTCCCAGTTTCCTTTTCGGTTACTCACCCAAACATTAATGGTGTTCCGTTGCCCCAAAAACGCTTTGGAGTGTAGATTAAAGAGGAGAATACCTATTTCTAAACGAATAGATTCGGTCATTACTGGTTTTAGCTCGTTCTCATAATCATCATGATCTTGCAAATTCAAAAACATAATATTAGGTCTGAAAAATGCCCCTTGTAAAGCCTGACTCCCGTAGTTAATGCCATTAGCAAATTGATCGGTATGAATGACAGTTGAGGATGAAAACACCCCTTTTGTTCTATAGGATGCCGAAATATATTCTAGCTGCTCAGCCAATTTGCTATGTTCTGTAAAAGGCTCAATACCTAAAAGCTTTATAGATCCTTTTGGTTTGGCAATATTTCGCAAAAATTCAGAAGTGCCTCTTAACCCGTTGACATCTCGAACAGGCACCATGAGATTCGCTTTCCATGCACGCTGTTGCATTTTTTTCATTCCCCATGTATGTTTGGCAGCCCATTCTGCAAACGATACAAAAAGTCCGGAACGCACATCTTCAAAAGGGGTTTCTAGATTTTGGCGCGACAAATACCAATAGACCATCAAAACAATAGCAATAGAGATTAAACTTATTGAAGGATTAATAATAAACATGGCAAAAATGGACGAAACCAACCCGAACCATGGCACCCATTTATGAATCTTAAAAACAGGACGATAACTAATAAGGCCCAAGCGTTGTTCTATAATAACCACAATATTTATCATGGCGTATGTAATTAGAAAAAAGAGAGTAACCAAAGGTGCCACAGCATTAAGATTACGTAACAATAAGGTGAAGAAAATAAATATTCCAGTCACTATCATAGCGTTTCTTGGCTGTCCATTACCACTTGTACCAGCTAATATCTTTGAGTAGGGCAATACTTTATGTTCTCCCATGGCAAATAAAATACGTGACGATCCCACAATAGAGGCTAATGCCGAAGAGAAGGTGGCACCCAAAATCCCAGCAATAATCAATGGGCCAAAGTAGGCTTTATCTACCATAACATAGTAATTGGTGAGTAACTCTTCTTCTGTAGCACTTTGCGATATCCAAAAAGCAAGAAGCATATAAATTACAAAACTGACTCCAATAGCCCAAAGTGTTCCTGTGGGAATACTTCGTTTTGGGTCTTTAAGTTCACCAGACATATTTGCACCAGCCATAATACCTGTTGCCGCTGGAAAAAAGACGGCAAATACAATCCAAAAGTTGCTCCCACTAAATCCATTTTCTAACGACCCTTTAAATGAGCCCCAACTTAAGGAATCGCTTAAATTCTGATGCATAGAACTATCATAAGCAGCAATGACAATAGAAATTAATGAGAGTACAATGATGCCCATTATAATAAACTGTGTTTTTATAGCCAAATTTGCACTGATATAAGCAATGGTAAAAAGCGATGCAAAGACGATGATATCGATGAGAAAAGCATTATGTTCTGGAAAAATACCTAACCAACCTTCTCTAAAACCAAAGATATACATCGTTACTGCCAAACCTTGCGATATATATCGCGGAATACCCAAACTACCACCAACCTCTAAACCTAGGGCTTGCGAAACAATAGCATAGGCACCACCTGCTCCAATACGAATATTAGTGGTAATGGCAGACATTGACAATGCCGTACAAAGGGAAATTGAAAACGAAATGAGAATAATAAGCCATGCACCTAATAGGCCAGCATTACCTACAACCCAACCTAAACGCAAATACATAATAACACCTAGTATAGTAAGTAAGGTTGGTGTAAACACACCTCCAAAGGTGTCAAACTTTTTAATAGTTTTAGATGGATTATTCATTGGATTGGTTTAGCAATTTCTGCCCATTAAGTTACTAATTATCTGGTAATTTAAGGAGAATGATATTATACTATGTAAAATCCGATTTATTTACTAGATTTTTATTTTTAAAAAATGTAATAATTAGATACGTTAAAAACTTTTAAGTGCTGTAATATCGAATAACATATTAAATCTAATTAATAGTTTAAAGCCCTAAGTTTTTAATAGTCATTAATAGAACAATGTTTCAGGGATATTTTATATAATATGGAATTATAGCTATCATTTCTTTTATAAATGAATACTAACGCAAAGCATCATGACTCTTCCAGCACGCCAACTGCGTTATAAGTAGCTTAATCCAAACTGAAAACAAAACAACTTTCAATCTAAAAACACAAGCCAGCAAACAAGTGCGTTAGCGATTGGAATGGCATCCTTTTAAATAGAAAAAACTGCCCAAAAGCAGTTTTTTCTATTTAAAAGATATAATGAAACATGTATGTTCATGAATTCTTGAATTTAAGATAAAAACCCATGAATAAAAGCGCTCCCGATAGCTATCGGGATTGTGGTAACGCCCAAATATTTTAAACCATTTGGTAATTAAAAGTTACGTGTTGTAATTTCGGTAACTCTTAATGTGTTTACCATACCTTTATCTTGAATTGGCATGGCGGCTAAACTGATAAGCATGTCGCCTTCTTCTAAATAGCCCATTTTACAGGATATGGCGTTAACATCTTCAATAGTTTCATCGGTGCTAACAAACTTATCGTAATAAAACGCACGAACACCCCAAAGTAAACTCAAGCGGGTTAAAATACGCTTGTTTGATGTAAATACTAAAATATGACATGATGGTCTCCAAGCTGAAATTTGAAACGCCGTATATCCACTATTTGTTAATGTTGAAATGGCTCTTGCATTAATTTCGTTTGCCATATTTGCGGCGTGGTAACAAATGGATTTTGTTATATAACGATTGGTGCGGATGTGAGGCGGTAACTGGGGTACTTTTATTAATGATGAATCTTCAACACTTTTTAAAATATTACTCATTTGCCTTATAACTTGCACTGGATATTTTCCCACTGATGTTTCGCCGGAAAGCATTACAGCATCTGCGCCATCCATAACTGAGTTTGCCACATCGTTAACTTCTGCTCTAGTTGGTGTTAAACTGTCAATCATAGTCTCCATCATTTGGGTTGCTATAATTACAGGAATTCTTGCTTTTTTGGCACGTAAAACCAATTGCTTTTGAATTAGTGGTACTTCTTCAGCAGGAACCTCAACACCCAAATCGCCACGCGCCACCATTAAACCATCGCAATGTGTAACAATTTTATCAATATTTTCTACAGCTTCTGGCTTTTCAATTTTTGCTATGATTGGAATTTTATGATCGCAATGTTTTGCAATTAAATCGCGAAGTTGCATTAAATCCTCTGCATGACGTACAAAGGATAAAGCAATCCAATCCACATCTTGACTGATAGCGAAAATAGCATCTTCAATATCTTTTTCAGTTAATGCTGGTTGGGAGATATTGGTGTTTGGTAAGTTTACTCCTTTTTTAGATTTTAAGGGCCCGCCTTGAATAACCTTTGCTTTTACTTCGGTTTTCTTATCGGTTGAAACCACTTCGAAAAGTAGTTTTCCATCATCTAAAAGAATGCGTTCCCCTGGCTTTGCATCTTGTGGAAACCTATCATAGGTCATGTAAACACGTTCTTTTGTGCCTTCAAAACGTTTCCCTGTAGCGAAAATAATTTCATCGCCCGGGTTTACAACAACATCTTCTTTCATTACCCCAACACGCAATTTAGGCCCTTGTAAATCGCCAAGAATAGCAGCGGTAAAACCGAATTCCTCATTTAATTCGCGTATCATTTTAACACGTTCTGCAACGTCTTTATAATTGGCATGGGAAAAGTTAATTCTAAATACATTAACGCCTTCTTCAAGCATTCCTTTTAAAACTTCTTTTGTGCTTGTAGCGGGGCCTAAAGTAGCTACTATTTTGGTTTTCTTTCTTAATGGCATTAGCTGAAAATTAAATTGTCTTTGGATTTTAATTGATTAGTATCAATACTATAAGCTGTTACAATTTGCGGTATTTTTAATATACTGTCTAAAATATACTTTTCTTTACTGTAATTGAACTGGTAATCAATTTTTAAAAAATAATTTACCCGCTTATATTCTGGTATCAAATGGGTTGTTTTGGTAACTTTTTCTTGATTTTCAAATAACGATCGGTAATTTATTTGTTGGTAACTTTCTGTTTTACAAACATTAGACACCAAACTCCAAGTTGTTAATTGTTTATCGTCTTCCCATTCAAAAATAGAATAGGTAGATTTACCATTATTATAGTCTAGATCTGATGGTTTTCGAGTAAGATTTATACCCAAGTGCTTGTTAAGAAGATATGCTAAACGATAATCTTCAAGCGAGCAATGTACTGCTATTAAAGTGTATAACACTTCGTCAAAAACATCATCAAGGATAAGCTTATGAACAGCCATAAATTATAATAACGGCGTAAATATAATATTTATAAAATTTACTAGTGATTGTTTTACCTAATCTTCATGATAAAGATAACTAAAACGTTGTAGTTAATTATTTTTTACTGAAAAGAAGTTTATATCATTTTAGACATTCTGCTTTGAAAAGCAAAAAAAGCGCGTTTTGAAGCTTTTTCTTCGGCTTTTTTCTTTGAGGTCGCTCTTGCTTTAGCTATTATTTTTTCGTCTATTGAAAGTTTTACTGAGAAATGCCTAACCTCATCGTTACCCGTATCTTCATAAACATTGTACCTAAACGTTTTCTTTTCTTTTTGGCACCATTCAATAAGTAAACTTTTATAACTTATAACTTTCCCTTCTAGGGTTTCAATATCCACATAAGGAATAATGACGCGTTTAAAAATAAACTTCTCGCAATATTTATAACCTTTATCAAGAAAAATGGCGCCTACTAAAGCTTCAAATAAATTACCGTGAATATTATCGCCAAATTGTCCAGCAGGTATTTTACTTTGAACTAAATCAATTAGCTTTAAGTCTTTCCCCAACTCGTTTAAATGTTCTCTACTTACAATTTTAGAGCGCATTTTAGTTAAATAACCTTCGTCTCCGCTTGGTGCTTCCAAATACAAATGGGATGCAATTACGGAACTTAACATGGCATCACCTAAAAACTCCAAACGTTCATAATTAATAGCATTTCCTTTGCTATCTCTAATATTCATTGAACGATGCGTGAATGCCTTTTTGTAGAATTTTATTTGTTTAGGTTTAAATCCGAGTATTTTAGTTAACTCCATAAAAAAATTCCCGTTGCGTTTAAAACGGGAATTCAATATGTTACGAATGTTTTTCATCTGATAATAAATATCTTATTTTAATGTCAGATGTAATAAACCATGTTGTAAAATTTAATTTAAGGTTATGGTTTATTTCATTCGGGATTTAATCTATTTTCTTGAATACTACACAAGCGTTATGTCCGCCAAATCCAAATGTATTACTCATGGCTACTTTAACATCGCGCTTTTGGGCCTTGTTTAAGGTTAAATTTAATTCAGGATCAATGTTTTCATCTACTGTAGTGTGGTTTATTGTCGGCGGTACAATACCGTGTTCCATAGCCAATATTACCGAAATAGCTTCAATAGCACCTGCTGCACCTAAAAGGTGACCAGTCATTGATTTAGTTGAATTTATATTTATGTTCTTAGCGTGATTTCCAAAAACTTTGGAGATTGCTTTGAGTTCCGCAACATCGCCTAAAGGTGTAGATGTACCATGTGTATTAATATGGTCAACATCTTCCGGCTTTAGGCCTGCATTATCCAAACAATTTTTCATAACTGCAATAACACCAAGACCATCTGGATGCGGCGCTGTCATGTGATAAGCATCAGAAGATAAACCTCCTCCAATGAACTCAGCATATATTTTAGCGCCTCTTGCTTTTGCATGTTCATATTCTTCTAGAACCAGTGCACCTGCACCTTCTCCTAAAACAAAACCATCTCTTGTGGCATCAAAAGGACGCGAGGCTGTTTCTGGACTTTCATTTCTAGTAGATAATGCATGCATAGCATTAAAACCACCCATACCAGCAATAGTTACTGCCGCTTCACTTCCGCCTGTAACAACCACATCTGTATGCCCTAAACGTATAGAGTTTAAAGCGTCAAACATAGCGTTAGCAGAAGATGCACATGCAGAAACTGTTGTGTAATTTGGCCCCATAAAACCA
>CAXBID010000165.1:0-8296 GCA_963975495.1 uncultured Flavobacteriaceae bacterium
TGCTGTTTTTAGAGGTAACCGAATTGGTCTCGATTTAACAAACTTTAACATTTGGGTTGTCCGAATTTCTCAAAATTCATCAAAATGGCACAAATTTTATTTTTTCGATTTGTAATTTACGTTTCGCGAATTGCAAATTAGTCTTTAAATAATAACAATCTTGTTAAAATAGAAAAGTAAAGATTTTCTTGATTCTATATGCAATTACATATAAAAGTACGGGTTCAATTAATATTATATGTAATTACATATAGTTTATTTTAATTTACACTTTTGCTTTCAATTCATAAGCGTTATTAGGAATGTTTTATTAACTGGATAATTTTTTATACCCTTAAAGGTATATTTAATAATTATTTTTATAAATTATACCTAATGAGGTATAAAATTCATATATTGCATCATCTTACACCTTTATGGGTATAATTATGAAAGATTGGAATCGACATAACGCTATTGCTGACTTCGTTAGAATAAGCAGAAAAGAAAGTAAATTGACACAATTAGATTTGTCTGATCTGACTGGCGTTGGACTTCGCTTTGTGCGCGACCTTGAGCAAGGAAAACCAAATTTAATGACCGATAAAGTAAATCAAGTATTACTATTTTTTGGACATACATTAACACCAACACCTATAAGCGATGAGACAAGGAGAAATTTGGGTGAGTAATCAAAAAGCAGGAATGCTTACTGAAAATGACGAAGGTTATTTGTTTCAATATGATAAAACCTATTTATCATTGAAAAATGCAACACCTGTATCATTAACATTTCCATTACAGGAAGACCCTTTTGTATCAGATAATTTATTTCCATTTTTTGATGGACTAATTCCAGAAGGGTGGTTGCTAGATATTGCACAAAAAAACTGGAAGCTCAACCCGAGAGATCGCATGGGATTATTACTAACAACCTGTCGTGATTGCATAGGTAACATAAGTATTATAGAAAATGAGTAGTTGTTTAGCTTGTCATAAACCATTAGCATCAGGAGATCATCAGTATCACCCTGCTTGTCTTGCTCGTTTTTGGGAAAGTGATACACCTGTATTTCAATTAGACTATGACGTGTCACAAATAAATGAGCTTGCTGAAGAAAACGTTGCACAGCGTATTATAGTAACGGGTGTACAGCCTAAATTATCAATGGGCTTTACAAAAATAGCTACTGAAGAGCGCTTAACCATAGTTGGTGCTTTAAACGGAAGATATATTTTAAAACCACCTTATTCTGCTTATCCACAAATGCCAGAACTAGAAGCCTTGTGTATGCTAATGACCCAAGCTTGTGGCATTGAAACCGTTCCTTTTTTATTACTGCCTTTAAAAGGTGGAGAGTTGGCTTACATAACGAGACGTATAGATCGTAATGCGCAAGGCGATAAGTTTGCTATGGAAGATGCTTGTCAATTTAATGAGCGACTAACAGAACATAAGTACAGAGGGTCTTACGAGCAAATTGCCAAAGGGATAATAGCTTACTCTAAAAACCCCATAAAGGATGTTGTTCATTTTTATGAACAAGTGATCGTGTCTTTCTTAATAGGAAATAATGATATGCACCTAAAGAATTTTTCGCTTATTGCAAAAGAACCCAATGCATACGAACTCACACCAGCTTACGATATGATTTCATCACAATTATTATTGCCCGACGATTTAGAAGATTTGGCTTTAAACATAAACGGTAAAAAACGAAAACTAAAACGCGAGGATTTTAACGAAGCAATGCTTAAAGCACACATACCAGAAAAAGCGATTGAAAATCTTTGGAAGCGAATTGAAAAAGGAATGAGTGAATGGTCTGGATTGATTGACTATAGTTTTCTTTTGCAAGAACGAAAAACGGAATTTAAAGAATTGATAAATAAGAAAAAAACTCAGCTCAAAATTGAAGTTGCTATAAATTAATTTTAAGAATAGGATAATGGCAAATAGCAAACACGCACACTTGAGATATAATATTTTAGATAATTGCTTCCGGAATAAGTCTTATGGCTTTGAGGAATTATTGAGAATTCTGAATGAAGGTATTGCAGAATTATATCCTGGAGAAGAAATTTCAGAAAGAACATTACGTGACGATATTAAAGTTTTTAGAGATAAAAAAGAAGGCTTTGATGCACCACTACCAGAAGGAATAAGGGAATATAAATACTCTGATGCTAATTTTACTATTGCACAACGACCATTGCAAAAATATGAGCAATATTTAATTGAAGCTGCTCAACAACTATTATCTAGATTTGAGAATCATCCAAAGTATAACAAATTAGCAGAAGCCTTAATTAAGTTTCAAGATGAAGAGGAGCAAGAAAACGACGCTTCAAAAATCTTATTTTATGACCATAATGAGGAATACAAAGGAATTAAATATTTAAAGCCATTATACTTAGCTATAAAAAAGAGAGATGTATTAAGAGTTGTATTTCAAGATTTTAAAGCTGATAAATCTATTAGTTTTGATTTTCATCCACATGTTCTAAAGCAGTATAATAGGAGATGGTTTGTCTATGGTTTAAACAGTACTAGAGGAATAAAAGAATGGAGTATTCCCTTAGATGAGAGGCTGATCGATTTTGATATACTTGAGAATGCAGATTATAGCGAATCGGATACCGATTGGGATACTTTTTTTAGAACAATGGTTGGTGTCAGAAGAATGCCCAATGCTCAAGTACAAAAAGTAATCTTACGCTTTCACAATGGTAGAGAAAACTATTTTAAAACAAAACCATTTCAGCCTGATTATGATGAGTTTATTGAAGAAGAAAAACAAGATCAAATTTGGTTTGAAACCATCATTAACCTAGAATTGGTACAGCAATTATTGTCTTATGGTCAAGATGTAGAAGTGCTTGAGCCTGAGTCTTTAAAAAATCAAATGAGAGAACATTCAAAAGGGATGGGACAATTTTACGTTAAGTAACTATGCGAATACATTGCACAGTTAATTAGTTAATTTGCAGAGTAAAATTAAAAAAGATATATATTATTTATGACATTACACGAAGCTATAGAACAAGTCCTGCAAAATGCAGAAAAACCTCTTCAATCAAGAGATATAGCTGATATTATAAATAATCTAAAGCTTTACAAGCGTAAGGATGGACTTCCAGTCTCTGCATCTCAAGTAACAACAAGAGCAAATAATTACACAAAACTCTTCACAAGGGAGACAGGTAAGGTTAAATTAGTAAAAGATGATATTGTAAGTTTAAAATTTCAACACTATCGTAATAAGCTGGTACATGAATCCAGCGCGATAAGAACATATGGTAAGGCAAATAAAATTGATGTACTTGTTCATGCACTCGAAGAACTATTACATGAGGATAATTACAGGTTTGCTTATAATACATTGTCAGAGCCAAATTTTAAGTATACTGATAGAAATAACCAACCAAGGGAAAAACTACTGGTGGCATACAAATTATGTGACTGGTTTTTTAAACAATCAAAGAGTAAGTCGTTAAGATTAAGTGATAAGTTAATAGCAGTTTTATCAGGCCTAAACTGGTTTGAAATAAATGACAATGCTATTGAAACCTATTTTGAGGGGTATAATGATTTCCTGTTAAAAATTGCAGCAGATAATAAAGGGGCAACGTTCTCAATTAAAAGTGAGCATAACCCGAACCTTTTTAATGAGTTTGAATATGATAATCAAATCAACAGAATAGTTTCAAAATTAATTGACCGAGGTAATTTTACCTATATGATGTCCCAAACTACAACTACAGGTGTTTTCATTCCACCATTTAGAAGAAGTGCGGCCAGAAATTCAAGAGGAGGGTTTGATCATATTTTATCGAAATTACAGAATAATCATAATGAGTTAGATAAAGCTATACTAATCGTGCCGTCAGGTGTTTTAAGTAGCCAAGCATCATTTAATAAGGAAGCTAGAGAGCAAATAATAAACTCTGGTGCTTTAGAAGCTGTTATAGCCTTTCCTAATGGTATGTTCGAAAATACAGCAATAAATGTTTCTATGCTCATTTTCGATTTTAATAATAGAGATAATCAAGTATTCTTTTTAGATGCCTCAAACATAGTAAAAGAGGACATGTTAGAGATAGTTAAAACTATTAATACTAAAAAATTAATTCGAGATGTTTCTAGAACGATAACATATCAAGACCTCTTTCATTACAATCTAAACCCAAAGCGATATGTAGTTGATATTGATGATATAGAGGCCAAACCTGGTCATAAACTATATCATGTTGATCAACTATTAAAACAGCGCAAATACGGTTCCATGTTCCGAAATAAAAATACCTTGTATGTTGGAGGTGAGTATAAGCTTATTAAAACGGGAGATATCGATAAAAACGACCTTTATTTTGAGCCAAAAGAAAATATGCTAGGTATCGACCATGATGAAATTCAAAATATAGATAAACATATTGTAAGAGGTGGCGTGGTATTGAGTGCCTTTAATAAAAAAATTAAAGCCTCGGTTTTACCAATTGACACATCCTTTGCATTAGGACAAAATGTGTATTGGCTAAAATTTAATGAAGATGAAGTTTTAGATGAATATGTTGCTAGAGAGTTAACGCAACCTTATGTGACAAGACAAGTTGAGTATTATTCCAAAGGAGATACTATTGCTAGATTGAGCATTAGTAATTTAATGGAAGTTAGAATACAGGTTCCTAGTTTGGAAGAGCAAAAAAACATCCTCTTTAAAGAATTCAGAAAAACAGAGAATCCAGTTCAAGAAGAAGATGTTAATAACAAGGAACAAGACTTTATAAAAACGCTAAAGCATTCCTTGAAACAACCGGTTTCAGGCTTAGGAAATGATTTTTCTTCATTGAGTAAATACTTAAGTGACAAGATAAAGTCAAAAGGCACTTTAAGCAATGATGAAATAATTGTGCCTGTTTTTGATACTGATACTCCAGAACAAATAAATATACACTCCCTTGAGAATACACTAAATAGAATGAATCGTGCAATAACTGATATTGATTATATTTTAAATCAAGCAGTTAAAGTTATTTCGATCTCTGAACCAATAAAAGAATACATAGAACTAAAACAATTTTTACTAAATTTTGTATCAGAGTATCCTAGTATAACTATAAAAGTTACAGGTAAAGAAGTTGAAATATTGGCAGATCGTAAACAATTACGAATTTTAATTCATAACTTCATTAATAATGCCATTAAACATGGGTTTAAAGATGAAATTGTTAACCCAACAGTATGGATAGAAATCAAACCAAAAGATACACTTTCAATCCAGATTTCAATTAGAAATAATGGAAAGCATTTACCACCACAATTCACAATCAAAGACTTTTTAGCTAAAGGAAATTCTTCAAAGTCAGATGTTGGAAGTGGATTTGGAGGCTTTTTAATTGCACAAATAATTAAAAATCACAAAGGATTAATTGAATTAAAAAAACAGGAAGGGTTTGGTATTTTACCTTACAACGTTGAATTTTTAATAACATTACCTAAATAAATTATGGCACAACCTATAAAAGTCCTTCTAGTAGATGACAAAGAAGATTACTGCAAATCATTATCTGGTCCTGCAAGATATAAGAATATTCAAATTGTTTATGAACTAGATTGGGAGAATGGTTTTGATATTCTTAAGAAAGATTCTAAAATTGAATTTGTAATACTTGATGGTAAAGGGAAAATTGAAGCAGATCAAGAAACTGAAAAAGACAATTTCGTAATTCGTGCAATGAGAGATATTGATAAATATTCAAAAGAAATTGATAGGCACATTCCATATTGCGTAAACACAGGTTTTATGGAGCGTTTTGAGGCTTTGGAAGATAACGTTAAAATCTTTGAAAAAAATGATAATCAAAGAGAGACTATGTTTCAATTCATAATAAATGAAATTACGCAATCTGAATACCGCTCAATAAGAATGCAATTTAATGAAGCATTTATGGCATTTGATATGGTTATTGTTTCAAAAGACTATGAACCTCTTCTTGTAAACATTATAAAGGCATATAATGAAAAAGATTATCGTAAAGTAAATTTGAATATTCAACGAGACCTGCTTGAAGGAATATATATCTCCTTGAACAAGGAAATACCTTGTATACCAATTGAATTATTTAAAGACAATGGTTTGCCTATTCAGGAGCATTGCACAAAATTTATGGAAAACAAAAATATCTCTGGACATAGGATAAATAAAGATGTACCACAAGTAATTAAATCTGCTTTTAGAAAATTAAAGGAGTCTACCAATGGGTATTCACACTTGTCAAATACAGATGTAGTGAAAATTCCTTTTCTCGCAAATGTATTCTTGATAATGGAAATATTAGAATGGCTACCTGAATTCGCACAAACGCATTACGAAAACTATATTTAAAAATTCACACCAAATAAACCAAATGATAACAGGCCAATTAAAACAACAAATAGACCAAATCTGGAATACCTTCTGGACAGGGGGAATTGCAAATACCATTACCATAGTAGAGCAATTAACCTATTTAATGTTTATTAAAGATTTAGACGAAACCGAAACGCGAAACGAGCGTATGGCAAAACGTTTAAATAAAACCATAACACCAATTTTTGGAGGAGACCAACAACAATTCCGTTGGAAAAACTTAAAAGAAATGGACGTTAACGAACGACACAATATTTTTAATGACACCATAAATGGCATTTTTCCATTTATACGCTCAATAGGTAAAGAAAAAAGTTTGTTCAGTACTTACATGCAAGGTGCAACTTTTGGTATCAGTAAACCAGCCGTTTTAGATCAGGTTATGGAAAAGCTCGAAGCCATAGATATGAGCAATCAAGACACCAAAGGCGATATTTATGAGTACCTATTATCTAAACTGGAAGGTGGCGGAACCGCTGGGCAATTCCGTACACCTCGCCATATTATTAAGTTAATGGTAGAGTTAATGCAACCAAAACTAGATGATGTTATTTGCGACCCTTCTGCTGGTACAGCAGGTTTTTTAGTAGCTGCTAAAGAGTATGTAGATAAACATTATAGCGTTACTGAACGCGATAAATACCAAGACCACATTAATAAAACCATGTTTAATGGTACCGAGTTCGATGCGACCATGTTGCGTATTGCCTCTATGAACCTCTATTTACACGGTGTAGAAGAACCTAATATTATAGATGTAGATGCCGTAAGTAAAGATAATACAGTAGCAAATGCCTATACACTAGTATTAGCAAACCCACCATTTAAAGGCACTATTGATAAAGAAAGCATTTCGCCAGGTCTAAAAAACGTTACCAATACCACCAAAACAGAATTACTTTTTTTAGCCTTAATGCTACGTCAATTAAAAATTGGAGGACGGGCAGCAACCATTGTACCAGACGGCGTACTTTTTGGTGCTGGTAAAGCACACAAAAGCATACGAGAAGAAATATTAGCAAATAATAAATTAGAAGCTATTATCTCATTGCCAAGTGGTGTGTTTAAACCGTATTCTGGAGTAAGTACAGCTATAATGATTTTTACTAAAACAGGAGCAGGCGGTACAGATAATGTTTGGTTTTATGATATGCTAGCAGATGGTAAAAGTTTAGATGATAAAAGAAACTTGTTAGTTGACCAAGACATTTTTGAAGCCTTTAGTTTTGGCGATGCTATTAATGTAGCTGAATTAGCAAAAGCGCATACCAACTTTAATCTGCCTCAAATTTTAGACCATTACAAGTATTTAAAAAGCTCATATTTTAGTAAAATGCACGCTAAAAATGGCGAATTATTACATGTTAATGATGTACCAGACAATTTAGGTTTTAATGAATTTTTAGATAGTACTTGCACACATAATTATGCAGACCGCACTTCACAGTCCTTTTTAGTGCCTTTTAAAGAAATAAAAGATAACGATTGGGATTTATCCATTAATCGTTATAAAGAAATAGTTTATGAGGAAGTTGAGTATGATGAACCAAATATTATAATTGATAGAATTAATAAGTTATCGAAAGAAAGAACTCAACTGTTATCGAAATTAAATTTAAACTAAGTGAATTTGAAAGAATTAGGAACAGTATGTGATTTGCAAAATGGCTATGCTTTTAAATCTGACGATTATATAGAAGCTTCTCAAACCGTTAGTTTAAGAATGAGCAATATTAGACCTGGCGGAACTTTTGATAATAATTATAACTTGAGATATTTACCCAATAGTTTTCAAGAAAAATATTCTAACTATTTGATTAAGGATGGAGATTTGGTAATAGCAATGACTGACCTTGCAAATGACCCTAAAATTTTAGGTATTCCAACAATTGTTGAAACAGGAGAAA
>CAXBID010000166.1:0-8212 GCA_963975495.1 uncultured Flavobacteriaceae bacterium
ATTATGTTGAAAAAAGTAGTTTTATTTAGTATTGGCTAATCTTTAAATGTTGCATTGCGTGTATAATCGCCCAAATCCATTTTTTTAAGTAGTGCTAAAAATTCAGGATTTGTTCGCATGTTCTTAAAAAAACGATCGTACTTTACTTTAAATAATTCAGCGTTATTTCTGTTATATGCTATTTCTAACCATTCCATGGCTTTATCGTGTTCTGCAAGAAAAGCAAACTTCTCGGCTATCCAATACGCACTGTGGTAAACATTCGATTCTCCAACATGATTAATATCCATATCGTTAAACCATTTAAAAACACCCTTTATACCCGAGGCTTCATAGGCTTCTAGCATGGGTTTAATATTCACATGAGCCACAGGGTCTAAACTCCAACTTCTTTTTAGCTCTTCAACCGCCAAATCCTCCTTTCCCTGTTCTACGTAAGCTAAAAAGATTATCCAAGACGCCCATAAATCCTTATTATCCATTTCTTTAGCCTTATTCACTTCTTGTAATGCCAACTCATACTTTCCCATCATTATATAACATTCAGCAATCATAATATGGGGGTAAATAAATACAGGATCAAGTTGTATTGCTTTTTTAAAAAGGAGCATTCCTTTCTCAAAATCGCCCTTAACATAAATTAAATAGCGTCCATAAAACAAATGGACAAAAGCATTTTTCGGGTCTTTTTCTAGAGCCATTTTAAATTCCTTTTCAGCTTCAGCCCAGTTTCTTTCATACTCCATTCTAATCGCACCTAAAACCCGATGTGTTTCTGATAAATCATTATCTAATGCTATCCCTTTTAGAGCATATTCCTTAGCCTTTAAATAGTCTTCCTCAGAAGTCCTAGGCCATTTTCTGAACATAAAAACCTCTGCAAGTCCAGAATATGGCAACGCAAAATAAGGGTCAAACACAATACTTTCCTTAAAGTATTTTTCTGCAATATCAAGACTTTCTGTGTCATAATTGTACAAAAAATGCTTTCCTTTTAGGTATAGATTATAGGCTTCAAGATTTTTAGTGGGTATTTTTCCAATTTGTTCAAGCTCACTAGGGGACAAAACAAGATTTAATTCCTTTGCAATATCTATAGAAATATCTTTTTCCAAATTGAAAATATCTTCAAATTCACGATCAAAATCCTTAGACCATAAATGGGTGTCGCTTTTAGCATTGATAAGATGGACAATGATTTTAATTCTGCCCTCATATTTTTGAACACTTCCGTTAACTAAATAATCTACGCCCAATGCATCGCCAATTTCCAATCCTGAAAATTCTGTACTCTCAAATCTATCAGAAGATTGCTTTGATTTTACCGAAATACTTTTAATTTTGGATAGCTGGTTAATGATATCGTCTCGCATACCATCTGCAAAATATTGGTTGGAATTATCATCACTCAAATTATTAAAAGGTAATACAGCGATGGACTTACTAAGTGTTTCTACCACTTCTGAACGTGTCAAATCTCCTGCTTTAGAATTATTGGACATGAAGTAAAAAAGCGCTATAATAAATAGACCTCCAAAAACGCCGATTATGGTATTTTTAAGACTGAACGAATTGCGGTTTTCAGCTTTTGATTCTTTTTTTGTGTACAGAGGTTCTTTTAATTCAGATGATTCATCAGAAGTATTTGGATTTCTATATTTTACTTCCCCTGGAGGGTAGCCATAATATTCGCTAAAACTTGAATTGAAATAAGTAGGGCTCTTAAAACCAACACGATATGCAATTTCCGAAGCAGTGGCAACATTGTTTTGCAATAGTTCCATGGCTTTTTCTAATCTATACTCTCGAATAAATTGACTTGTTGATTTACCTGTAAGCGAATTTAGTTTCCTGTGTAACTGCGATCTGCTCACACCTAGTGCTTCAGACAATTCATTTACACCAAATTGCTCGTTTTCAAGATTGGCTTCAATTAAATTTGTTGCCTTTTTTATAAAAGCCTCATCTAAAGATAATTGGTTTGACATTTAGTTTGATAGTTTAAAATTGCAAAAAAGTCAATCATTCTACTTTACTAATATACAGAATTTAAGCACAAAAAAACTATAATATATTGAAATTTAATCAGATATTAAGATGGGGATTTCATTAATTATTTTAAAACTAGTACCAAACAGAAAACGCAACCAATCCCGATAGTTATCGAAACTGATTGCGTTTTTAATATCTAAAATTTTAGAAATCTAAAAAGTCTAAATTACATGGCTCCCCATTCTTTTAAAGATTTTGTATTCATATTAATGTAAGCGGAATTCCCAGCTTTTTCAGCACCTGCTAAAGATTCTTTAGCCAATTTAACAGCGCCTTTTTTATCACCAGCTTTAGCATAAATTAAACTCTGCTGTCTTAATTGCCAAAACCCCGGTTTTTCAATCATAGACATGGCTTTATCAATCCATTCCTTAGCTTTATTTATATCCTTACCAGATTCCAAATAGTAAACCGCAGAAGCGTAATAATCTCCCGCTTTAGGGCCATTCATCACTTTAGCAATACCCTCAGAAACAACTTTATCAGTTGGTACTTCAAAAGGAATAGCTATATAAGTTTTATCCCAAATTAAATCAAGCGTTGCGCTACTGGTTTTAATATTATTAATATCTAAAGTTAAGGTCTCAACACTAAACGGAAGTTCCATAGGTTTAACTGTAGTTTTTGCAGCTACTTTGCTATCATCCCACTCTTGCGGTACACCACTACCTTTATAATCCTTGTAAAAATAAACCTCCCAAGTTGCAACACCTGGTTTTGTAAATAGCGCGTAAGTTCCTGCTTCTAAAGTTTGTCCATCAACCGTAGCATCCGTACTAAACGTAATTGTGGTTCTAGCATTTGCACCAGTTCTCCAAACTTTATCATAAGCCTCTAAACCACCAAATATTTTTCTTCCTTTAACTCCAGGTCGCGAATATTCAACAGTAACATCTGTTAAACCAACCTTTTGTTCCAATTTGGATAACGGACTTGGTTGGGGTGTTTCAATTTGGGCATTCACCGAATAAACAGTTGTAAATGCCAATAAAATTAATAGTAGTTTTTTCATTGTAATTAAGTTTTTGTTTGGTATAAATTTACGCATCACAATTCCTATTATTGTTAACAAAACCTTAAAATAAGACATTATATCTTTGCTTAATGTAAAATTAGGGCGTTTCCCAAAAGGGTCGGGCTTTCGGTAGTCGCTTCCCGATGAAAAATCGGGAGAGCTCCAACAATACCTCAATCCCTAACGCAAGTCAGTTTGCAGTACTCAGTACTCAGTTAGCAGTCACTTTTTATTTGCAAATTATATGAATTCAGAAAAATGAAAAAACAAGTTATGCTTGAAAAATAATTTAACAAAAGGGCCAACACGCAAGTCAGTTTGCAGAATTGATCGTCAAGGCGCAGAATAGATGAAGAAAAGCTCCGAGAACAGGAGAACGTAGTTCGATGCGGAGTTTTCAAATCGGTTTCCAATTTTACAAAAACTGGAAAATTCCTCGGCTTGAACTTGATTTTTTGGTTCGTTTTGCATCAAGGCAAAATGAATATTAAAACAAACAAAAAATGAAACAATACATCTCCGAAACAATAGGCACATTTGCCATGGTATTCTGTGGTTGTGGTGCTATGACTGTGAATGAAATAACAAACGGAAGTATTTCACATGTTGGGGTTGCCATTACCTGGGGACTCATTGTTATGACCATGATTTATGCTTTTGGCGAAATATCTGGTGCCCACTTTAACCCAGCAGTAACCATTGGTTTTGCATACGCAAAAAAAATTCGAGTGGAAAAAAGTCCCCAAATACATTTTAGCGCAGGCCATTGGAGCTGTTTTTGCAGTATTTTTGTTGTGGTTTTTATTTCCCGAAAGTCAGTTTTTAGGCGAAACGACCCCAGCAGATGGTTTCCCGCCATACAAAGCAGCCATTTTAGAATTTTTACTCACATTCTTTTCAATGGTTTTGTCATTATAAATGTATCAACAGGAAGTAAAGAAATTGGCACTATGGCAGCGGTTGCCGTTGGTGGTGCTATATTATTAGAGGCTATGTTTGCCGGCCCTATAACCAAAGCGTCCATGAACCCCATACGCTCCATCCCTGCCCTATTTACCGGAAACTTTAAATATTTATGGCTTTATATTGTGGCGCCAATTCTTGGTGCCATAGTTGCCGTTTCCAGTTGCAAATTGGTTAAGGAAGAACAGTGTTGTTAAGTTAAATTTCAATAAATTTAGCTTAACAACATATCCCCTTGAGGGGATTTATAGGGGTGTTTTAGTTAAAGAAGTTAAGAGGAACATGTTTAGTGTACTATTGGTTATTGAAGAAAATATTAAAGAATTACTAGGGTAGTTACAAACACCCCTAAAGTCCCCTCAAGGGGACAACCTAAATCATTAGCTTATCCAATAAGAGTGAGCAATTATCACTTTGAGGTGATTATAGGGGTGTGCATAGTGGGAATAAAATAAAATATTTTGTTTAATTTTTATTGAATATAATTAAACATTTTGTATGTTTGCTTAAAAATTAAAATTAAACAATATGGGAAAGAAAAAAAATATTGCAAAGCACGATATAAGCTCCAACACTATTTATAATCGATATGATCAATTCTTTTCCTTCAATAACTAATCGATGAAATGCCTTTTTGCAAGATAAATAACAGTACCTTACAGAAGGTTAATATAAAAAATTCACATAGTACTAAAATTTTACCACAAATATCATGACAACTAAAATTCTACTAGTTATTACCCTTGCTCTAATTTTAAATTTATCAGTAAATGCTCAGGTTGGAATTGGCACTGTTACACCCGATGCTTCCTCTGTTCTGGATATTTCATCCACTACACAGGGGATGTTGGCGCCGCGAATGACTACAACCGAAAGAACGGCGATTACCACACCAGCAAATAGCTTGCTGGTATATGATACCACGGTAAAGGCTTTTTATTACTACAACACCCCTTCTACCTCATGGGTGCAGCTTAGTTCCGGTTCTGACAAGCGGGATAATTTCAAACTTGTAAAATCGGCCACCGACCTTGCAGACGAACTTACTGCAGGTGGAGGATCTAAGTATCTACTTACTACCAATACCTTGTATGAGATCAATGGAACCATTTCGTTGAGTTTCCCCATCGATTTAAACAATGCATCCATAAACGGTAGGGATGAAGAAGAAGACATCTTTACACGTGCCGGAGGTGTTCTTTTTGAAGGGACCACCGGAGGGCATATTGAACACATAACAATTACCGCTCCTGGAGGCACCGTTTTTAACTTAAACGACCCGAGCAGTACAGAAGAGGTGAGTCTAGTAGGTTTGCATATTGAAGATTCCGGTAATATTGGGACCCTAAGCGGGTTCGAAAAAGTCCATATGACTAACATCGAGTTTGAAAGAAATAATGCAGGAATTATATTTTCCGATACTGAAGAGTTAACCCTACGGGGTGTAGATTGGCATTCTGATAATGCAGGGATATATGAAACATTTGTTGGTGATTTCGACCTAATAACAATAGAATCCGGGGTGCTTGAAGTTATTGGTGCCACGGCAGGACTAGACATTACGGGAATTACCTCTATCGGGGAAGATGCTATATTGGAGGCTGTTGTGTTTTCAGGTGGCGGAAACTATATTAATGGCGCATCGCCTTACATTGGATCTAGTTTTACCAACGACTGGACCGTTAACGCACCTGGAATATCTCAAGAGTCTGATGACGTGTCAACGGGTAACTTTTATTATAACGGATCACTTACTACGGGTTTCTCCCAGAGTATTTCCAACAATACTGCGGTTAAAGTTGATGGTGGAGCGGGTACCACTACGGCAAATAGCCTATTTCGCTTTAGTGCACCCTCTACCAATAACCTCACGTATTTGGGGAAAAAAACACGTAATTTCCAAATCAATGCCTCGCTATCTGTTCGCGTTGTAGGAGCGGCAGGCAATTTCTATGCATTCATTATAGCCAAAAATGGCACTGTGGTTACCGAATCGAATGCCGTTGTTCGAATTGATAGTGATTCCGAAATTCAAAATGTAGCTATCAATTCCATTGTGTCACTTGCAACAAACGATCATATAGAGATTTATGTACAACGATTAACAGGGGGCGGTACAGATACGCTTGCTATATTTTCTGAAAACCTGAGCATCAATTAATTTTTTACAAACCTAAATTTAGGTGGTTTCCATATTCTAAAATCTTCGATATACATTACCGAAGGTTTTCTGTTTGTGGATGGTTTGATAGATAGTGTTTCTTGTCATAAACACCCCTAAAGTCCCCTCAAGGAGACAACCTAAATCATTAGCTTATCCAATAAAAGTGAGCAATTATCCCTTTGAGGCGATTACAGGGGTGTGCATAATGAGAATAAAATAAAATATTTTGTTTAACATTTTATTTATTTTGTTAAACATTTTGTATCTTTATCGTAAATTTAGTAATCATGGCAAAGAAAAAAAACATCTCAAAGCACAACATCATCGCATTCTACATGGATTATGTGCTGGAACACAACGAAAATCCAAAATCTGTTTATGCCTTTTCAAAACATCACAATTTTGAAGAAGCAAAATTTTACGAGTTTTTCACAACCTTTGAAGCTGTTGAAAAAGGTATATTTGAAGCCTTTTTTGAAAATTCAATAACCGTTCTCGAAAAAAGTGAAGATTATCAAATTTTTGATGCTAGAAATAAACTACTCAGTTTTTACTATACATTTTTTGAGAATTTAACAGCAAATAGAAGTTATGTGGTTTACTCATTAAATAGACACAAAAGTGGTCTTAAAGGTTTAAAAATACTATCTGGACTCAAAAAGCATTTTACTAAATATATCGAGCAACTTGGTATCCAAATGTTGGATGTTAAGCAGGAACAATTAGAAAAAATTCAAGACAGATCGTTAAAGGAAACGGCATGGTTTCAATTACTTGTTACCATGAAATTTTGGTTGGATGACACCTCCACTTCTTTTGAAAAAACAGATATTTTTATTGAAAAATCGGTTAACACCACGTTTGATGTTTTAGATGTTGCTCCGCTTAAAAGTGTAATAGATTTGGGTAAATTTTTATTCAAAGAAAAATTCCAAATGAACTAAGAAAGAATGAAAACCATAGATAAAATACCTACTTCAAAAATTCAACGTGCCACTAAGCTAGTATCTACCGGCGCGAAAGTGGGTGTGAATTATATAAAATATTACGGAGACAAAATGGTGAACTCCGAAACGGATGCCAAAGCCCGATTAAACAAAAACAATGCTACTGATATTTACGATGGCTTAAAACAGCTTAAAGGAAGTGCTTTAAAAGTAGCGCAAATGCTAAGTATGGAAAAAAGTATTTTACCACAAGCTTATGTTGAGAAATTCTCGTTGGCACAATTTTCTGTTCCGCCATTATCACCGCCTCTAGTAATAAAAACATTTAAAAAATATTTTGGAAAACATCCAAATGACATATTCGATACTTTTAACGCAACTTCTGTAAACGCTGCCAGCATCGGTCAGGTGCACATTGCAGAAAAGAATGGGAAAAAACTTGCTGTGAAAATTCAATATCCAGGAGTTGCGGAAAGTATCGCATCAGATTTGGCTATGGTCAAACCTATTGCTATGAGTATGTTTAACATAAAAGGAAAAGATTCTGATAAATACTTTAAGGAAGTTGAAAACAAGTTAGTTGAGGAAACCAATTATATTTTAGAAATGCAACAAAGTAAGGAAATCGCTTTGGCGTGTTCCCATATTCCCTATTTAAAGTTTCCAAAGTATTATGAAGACTTATCTTCAGAAAGAATCATCACTATGGATTACATGGAAGGTGAACATCTTTCAGAATTTACCGCTTATAATACAGACCAAGATAAATCAAATAAACTAGGGCAAGCCCTTTGGGATTTTTACATGTTTCAAATACATAATTTGAAAAAAGTGCATGCAGATCCGCACCCCGGGAATTTTTTAATAGCAAAAGAAGGCCGATTAATAGCGCTCGATTTCGGGTGTATGAAAACCATCCCCATGGAATTTTATACACCTTATTTCGAATTAGCCAAAAAGGAAAACATTAACAATGAAGCCAATTTTGTTGCCAAACTTTACGAATTGGAAATTCTAAGAGCTTGCCCTAGTTTATTTGATTTATCTTGGTCTGTATTATAAGCGGTAAAT
>CAXBID010000167.1:0-8198 GCA_963975495.1 uncultured Flavobacteriaceae bacterium
GCAATCTGTATTTAAATATAATCAAAGCCCAAATTATCAATATTCTGATATGAATGGGTATGGTGTTTCATTCAACAAATATTTTGCACATAAAATATATTGGTTTGTTTGTGGATTGATATTGTTAATACTTTCAGGATTATTTTGGATGCGAGGAATTCCAAATTCATTTAAAGAGCGATTACAAATTGCAAAAAGGCGTTTAGATTTTAAAACTATAGGTTTATTAACTGTTTTAGGAATTGTTTTTTTATCATTAGGATTTAAAATTTACCATGAGAATAATGTTGTAAATGAAAGAACATCCTCAAAAGAGCGCGAACTACAAACCGTAGAGTGGGAGAAGACCTATAAAAAATATGAAGATAAACCCCAACCTCGTATTATAGCGGTTAAAGTGAATATGAATGTTTTCCCAAAATCTCTAGATTTTCAAGCCGATGGAACATATCTCATGGTTAATAAAACAACAACGGTTATAGATACGCTTTTATTAAATCATAACGAATACCCGAGCACGTTTACCTTTAACAAGGAAGTCGATTTGGTTTCGGAAGATACTATTTATAATTTCGATATTTATAAACTGAAACAAGCGTTACAGCCAGGTGATAGTTTAGAACTTAAATTTACGGTTAAGAATAAACCAAATACTTGGTTGAATAAGAATTCGCCTGTTATTGCAAACGGAACATTTATCAATAATTTTCAGGTATTCCCGTCTTTAGGTTACAATGGGAGTGAATTAACGGATAACAAAACCAGAGAAAAATACGGGTTGCCACCAAACGATTTAAAACCACATCCATCAGATTCTACGGCATTAGGAAATACGTATATTAGTAAAGATTCAGACTGGATAGATTTTGAGGCTACGGTTAGCACGTCCGAAGATCAAATTGCAATTGCACCTGGGTATCTGCAAAGGGAATGGACAGAAAATGGACGCCGCTATTTTCATTATAAAATGGATAGTAAAATCTTGAATTTCTATGCCTTTAATTCTGCGAAATATGAAGTTGTAAAAGATAAATGGAACGATGTTAATCTTGAAATCTATTATCATAAAGGGCACGAATATAATTTGGATAGAATGATGGCGGGCATGAAAGCGTCATTGGATTATAACGCTAAAAATTTTAGCCCGTACCAACATAAACAAGCTAGAATCATTGAATTCCCCAAAACGGCAGGATCTTTTGCACAATCATTTCCAAACACCATTCCGTTTTCAGAAGGTGTTGGCTTTATTGCCGATGTTGACGATACTGATGAAGGCGGTGTAGATTATCCGTTTGCTATTACAGTGCACGAAGTGGCACATCAATGGTGGGCGCATCAAGTTATTGGTGCAGATGTTTTAGGTGCTACCATGTTATCAGAAAGTTTATCCGAGTATGTGTCGCTTAAAGTTTTAGAGCATCAACAAGGAAAAGATAAAATGCGTAAGTTTTTAAAGAAAGCTTTAGATGATTATTTAACACAACGAACGTTTGAAAGGAAACGTGAAAAACCATTAATGTATAATGACGGACAAGGCTACATCCGATATCAAAAAGGCTCTTTGGTGTTTTATGCGTTAAGCGATTATATTGGTGAAGATGTTTTAAATGATGCTTTAGAAAAGTACGTTGAAAAAGTAAAGTTTCAATACCCACCATATACGACGTCTATTGATATGGTTAATTTTATAGAGGAAGTCACTCCAGATTCCTTAAAATACACAATTAATGACATGTTTAAAACCATTACACTTTATGAAAACAGAATTAAAGATGTCACTTCCAAAGCGTTGGAACATGGTAAATACCAATTGGATATTGAATTTGAAGTAAGTAAATATCGAAACGATGAAAAGGGAAAGAAATTTTATAGTGAAAAAGGTAAAGATTCTATCTCTTATAAAACAGAAGACATGAGGAAACCTATTTTATCGGTGCCATTAGCTGATTATATTGATATTGGTGTTTTTGCCGAAGAAGAAGGTGAGGACGGAAAGATGAAAGAAATTGAACTCTATTTGAAAAAGCATAAAATCACAGAAATAAATAATACTGTAACTATTATAGTTGATGAAAAACCTGTTGAGGTAGGTGTAGATCCCTACAACAAACTTATAGATACAAACTCAAACGATAATAGACGCCGATTGTAAATGAATATCCGCAAATAATGAACTTGCAAGAGTGTGTGCCCTTTGGTTGGGATTAACTGGCACAGCAACTTAACTTCGATATGTCTTTTCCAAAAGTTATCGCTGCTAATTTGATGCCTTCTCCCAAAGTCAGATATGGGTAGAAACTGTCCGCTAAATCTTTCACGGTTATTCCGTATTTGATTGCCATACTCAATTGCTGGATAAGTTCTCCACCTTCTGGGGCAATCACTCTTGCACCAATTAGTTTGTCGGTTTCGGTGTTGCGAATGAGTTTGATAAAGCCCCTTGTGTCGTTTGCTGCTATGGCTCTTGGCACGTCTTTCAATTCCAATTTAGAAACTTCAAATGGTATGTTTTGGACCTCTGCCTGCGCTTCGTCCAAGCCTGCACCCGCCACTTGCGGGTCGGTAAAAACGACCCAAGGTAATGAAGAATAATCGGCTTTGTTTTCAACTCCCATAAAGGCATTTTCTATGGCAATTTTTCCTTCAAAAGCTGCGGTGTAAACGAAAGCGGGTGTATTTGCTACGTCTCCTACTGCATACACATTGGGCAAATTAGTTTCCATTTTTTCACTTACTGCAATGTGTCCACTTTCCGTTAAAGTCAGCCCGATATTATGCAGTCCTAATTTGTCTGTATTTGGTTTTGTCCCTGTGGCTATAACTACTCTTCCTTTTTCTACAATTTTAGTAAATGAGCCGTCAGGACATTTACAATGAATAATAGTCTCGTGTCCTTGTCTCTCAAATTTTACTGCACGAAAGTTGGGAAGTATGTCAATGCCTTCTTTTCGCATTTGGATTTCCAATGCTTCACTGATGTCTGGCGTTTGAGTTCGTAATACCCTGTCCGTAAATTCGATGATACGCACGTTTACGCCCAATCGATTGTAAGCCATTGCGATTTCCAATCCTATGTAACCTGCACCCATAATGGTCAGGCTCTCGGGTTTTTCTTCCAAATCAAAAAGGGAAACATTGGTCAAGTAGTCAATTTCGTTCAAGCCTTCAATGTTTGGGATGTTTGTTGTTGCACCTGTGGCAATGATGAATTTGAGGGCTTTGTATTCCTTACCGTTCACTTCAATGGTTTTGTTGTCTTTGAATTTTGCCCAACCTTCAAGCATTGTCAGGTTTTTAAAATCACTTACCACATCCATATATTTTTGTTGCTGTAATGTAGCGACCAACTCTTTTTTATCCTTTATAATTTGGGCAAAATCAATGTCTGCTCCTTTAGGCTTTATGCCTTTAAAATTGGAATGCTTAGTGTGATACACCGTTTCGGCAGCTCTAATAAGGTTTTTAGAAGGCACACAGCCCACATTTACGCAAGTTCCGCCAAAATCCAAACCACCGTTTACCATTAGTGTAGTTAAACCCAAACTTTCGGCTTTAATGGCTGCCGAAAATGCAGCCGAACCACCACCGATGATAATCAGGTCGAACAGATTATTTTTACCACTTTCATTTTCTGGAATTTCACCTTTTACACGATAGTTTTTCGTACCGTTGATTGTGTTGATGATGTCATCCTTGGAAATGGTGTTCGCGTCATAAGTAAATTCGCCTTTGCCGTTTTCATAGCTTACATTTTTATTAATGATTTCATTTTTGCCATCAAAGAGTTTTTCTATGCCTGTGGCACAATCGTCACAGGTCATTCCCAATATGTCGAGTTGTATGGTTTCTTTTTTCATTTGTAATAATTTAATTAAATTCTTAAATAAGCAGAACAAAAAATTTTACTTTTTGTCTACCACTTTGTAACCTGTGCCGTTGATGGCTTCTTCAATTTGAGCCAAACCCACTCTGGTCTGGTCAAATTCTACTTTGGCAGTTGCTTCTTCGTAGCTTGCATCTACCTTAACAATACCTGGTAATTTGTTTACTTCATTTTCAACGTGCGAAGCACAACCATTGCAAGTCATTCCTTCAATATCAAAAATTACGGTTTGAATATCTGAAGCATTCACAATTACGATTTCCTTTTTGTCGTTGGAAGGGTAAAATACGTATGCATAGTATGGGAACGCCAACATCAAGGCAGCAAAAACGGTTACAATTCCCAAAAATGTTTTGGTCTGTATAAATGGCTTTTTCTCGTCTTCTTCACAATCGCATTGGATTTCTTCGGCAGTTCTTGGTTTTAACTTTTGATACCAAGCAAAAGCCAATACCAATATGGTAATCCCGATTAAGTAAGGTCGAGCAGGTTCCATCCAAGAAAAAGTGGAAGCCACGCCCGATGCTCCTGATATTAATGCCAATACTGGCGTGATACAGCAAAGTGAAGCTGCTACTGCGGAAAGCACTCCCGCTCCAACAAGTCTGTTTGTTTTCTTGTTCATACTATTTCCTTTTTTGAGTGATTAATAATGTGCTTAAAAAATGGTCGAAGTAAGGTCAGTTGCTCTTGTTTCAAAGCGTAAAAAATGGTCTGTCCTTCTCTTCTCCCTTTAATGACGTTTCCATCTTTGAGTTTTCGAAGATGTTGAGAAACAGCAGGTATGCTCATTCCCAAAATGTCCGACAAGTCGCAAGGGCAGAGTTCATTCTCTTCTTCTAATAGGAACAAGATTTTCAATCTTACTTCATTACCTGCAAGAGCCAACAAACCGCTCAACTGTCCAAATGCCTTTTCGTTTCCCTGCAAGGTCTCCCTGCAATTTTTAATTTGCACTTTGTCGGCAAATACTCTTATACACGATTGATTGTTTTCCATAATTTTCCTGTTTAGGATTTAATAACGCAGCAAAGATATAAATAATTTTCTTATTTAAGCAAATGCTTAAATATGATTTTATCAAGACGCCAGTTTTGTCAGCGGGTGGGTGATTTAGCTCTTTTGGTTTTGCGAAGGGTAGGCTTTTAGGGTTGGGCAAAACCAAATGTGCTAAATGTGCGGTGGGTTTTTAGGGTGTGACCCACACACAGCTTTTGTTTGTGGGTTTTTATATTCAACCAAATTTATATAATATTAGTAAAAATTTAAGGTTTATAAGTACGTAAATTAGTAATTTTGGCACGTTATATGCCTCAGATCATAGGAATGAAATTTTTAAAATATATACTCTTACTTTTTCCTGTTTTACTATTTGCCCAAATTAGCACTGTTGAGCAGGATTCTACTGAAGTAACATATCTTATTATCGAAGGCGATTCTATTCCTAGAACTTCAATAGATTTAGAGGAAGTGATGCTTTTGCATAAGCTGAGGTTTGATAGTAAAGAAGATAGGGTCCGGTATTTAATTCTTCGCCGTAAAACCCTTAAAGTCTATCCGTATGCTAAACTAGCTTCGGAACGTTTGGATTCGATGAATTCTCGATTAGCGACACTGACCAAAAAACGGGATAAAAAGCGATATACCAAAATGATTCAAAAATATATTGAAGGTGAGTTTTCCGATGAATTAAAAAAAATGTCACGCACCGAAGGACAAATTTTAGTAAAATTGATTCATCGCCAAACAGGAACTTCAGCTTTTGATTTAATAAAGGAATTACGTAGTGGCTGGCGCGCCTTTTGGTACAATACCACAGCGAGTATGTTTGATATTTCTTTGAAGCGCGAGTTCGATCCCATTAATGAGAAAGAAGATTATTTAATTGAAGATATTTTACAACGTAATTTTCGAAGCGGACGATTGGAACGCCAGAAATCGGCTATACCTTTTGATTTTTACGATTTAACCAATAAATGGCTATACAGTAACTCAGAAAAAGCATTGGAACCTGAAAAGACGCGAAACTAATTATGCGTATCCAAACCCCTTTTGAAGAAAAACTAAACACCTTTACACACGCTATTGGTGTATTATTAGGTGTTTCTGCATTGGTGTTGCTTATTGTTTTTGATACCAATAAAACCGATTGGAGCTTATTTAGTGTCATTGTTTATGGTATTTCTATCATCGTTTTATTTACAGCATCAACCCTATACCATGCTTTTAAGAACGAGAGGAGAAAACACTATTTCAGAATTATAGATCACATTAGTATTTACATCCTTATTGCTGGCACTTACACCCCAGTTTTATTAATTTCTTTAGAGCAAAGTTTAGGGTGGACACTCTTTTGGGTGGTTTGGGGAATTGCTGCTTTTGGTGTTGTTTTAAAGTTGTTTTTCACTGGAAAATTTGAAATATTTTCAACGCTTCTGTATTTAGTAATGGGTTGGCTCATTGTTTTTGATTTTTCAAATTTATCGGAAGCAATAGGAAGCGATGGTATTTTATTTTTATTTGCAGGCGGATTATCCTATACCGTTGGTATTATTTTTTATGCCATTCAAAAAATACCCTATAACCACGTTATTTGGCACTTATTTGTTTTATCTGGTGCAATTTGTCATTTTTTTATGATATTTCTTTACGTGATATGACAGTTATAAAACAAGCAAATAAAACGCATGATTTTGAGACAATTGAAACATTAGCCAATACCATTTGGCGCGCCCATTACATTCCCATTGTTGGGAAACCTCAAATAGATTATATGCTTGATAAGTTTCAGTCGGTTAAAGCCATAAAAGAACAAGTCGCAACAGGATACGAATATTACACTGTTTTTTACGAGGAACTACCCGTTGCATATATGTCTATTAAACTGGAATCTGAACATTTGTTTTTGAGTAAAATATATGTTTTAAGTGATTATAGAGGAAAAGGTATCGGTAAAACCATGATGGATTTTATTGAAGAAAAAGCTAAAAATGATCAATTAAACAAGATTCGATTAACGGTAAATAAACACAATACCAATTCCATTAAAGCTTATGAAAGAATGGGATTCAAAAATGTTCGAGAACTCATTCAAGATATTGGCAACGGATTTGTGATGGATGATTATGAGATGGTTAAAATGGTTTGAAAACGAGATGTTTTTTGAGTTGCGCTTATTGTTTACGTATAAGGATAGTTGTGGGTTTATGTGCGAGGGTTTTCCGAAGGAAAATCAGAATCTAGCAAACAGGCAACCAACATTGTCTAAGCTAAAAACAGCAATTTTTTATATACTTATTTGTTGGCAACCGTTTTTATTATTTAGTTTTTGTTGTGTCTCTTTGATTTTCTGATTCAATTTTCAAAATCTCGATATTCCTTGTTTGGACTGAATCTTTATAACTTATATATTTAGATTCCAAAACTTTATACTCTTCTTTCAAATCAGATTTTTGAACGCTCAATCTATAATTAAGGATTCCAAAAATAATAACTACTATAATCGAAGAGCCAGTTAATATTAATTATAGATTTTGATGCGTAGAATTCGGATTATGTTTTAATGATTTTAAATACGATGCAAACGACTTGTATTTAAGACCTTTTTCAGAAAGAGTTAATTTAGAGCCGTATATTGAAATTAAGTTGTATTCTGTTTTAAGAATATCAAGAGAACGATTAGTATAATAAGTGTCTAAACCAATTTGAACCAATAAGTCGTTATGTTCGATTTCTTTACTTTTTTTAATTAAATTAAATATTTTAGAATTTAATTCTTCGGTGTTTGGTTCATTCATTTCAAAAGAGTGATTTTTTTTTGTTCTAAATTCGATCGCTTTTCATGTCATTAATCATTGTTATTATCTCATTAACTTTTTTGTAAGTTTTCTCATCATTTTCTTCAAGAGTTATGAAATTATGTTCAATTTTTTTAGTTAATTTATTATTGTCTTGCATGAAATCTGTAAAAACTTTGATAGATTCAATGGTGTTTTTTAAGCTTATTTCATGATTCTTTTCGAGTAAGTTAAGTTTATCTCGAAGTTTTTCTATTTCACTTTCTAATAATTTAATTCTCTCTTCCATTTAATTTAAAATTATTGTTTTCAGTTCAGATGTCCAAATGGTTGCTAACTTTAATGATATGAAATCGTTTTAATGTTTTATATCAGACGATACTGAAACAAGTTCAGCACAAGTAAGCGAAGTTAAAATTTTATCATCACAAAGCCAATAAGTAATTATGCGTAATTTTTATTTTGTACAAAAGCGGTAATGTGTTTGATTTAAGAATCAATCACATCTCTATATT
>CAXBID010000168.1:0-8139 GCA_963975495.1 uncultured Flavobacteriaceae bacterium
ACACTCCACAAAGCTATGTTCCCAATAATTATTTGGGACTAATGTTTGTATTAACGATCTGTTTGGATTTTACTAAGAAATGTTCTTTTAAAAACACCAACATACAATACATTGATTTTACAGTAGAAAACCCCAAACCTTTTTTATAAACCATGTAGTTGTATTTTAAAAGATTAAATTTATTTGAAGACATAGAATTTTTTCTAACACGATAATAAGCTAAAGACTCTTGGATGCCCAAAGCAGGTTTACCAGACTTTTTTATAGCTGCTAACCACAGCAGCCAATCTTGTCTTTTACGTAAATTAGGGACCGTTATTTTACCAATAGTTTTCACATTATACATTCCGGTTAAATTACCAATATAATTACTTCTTAAAAATGTTGAATAAGTTAGTTTGGGTAATGCTTTTACTAATTTGTTTAAGGGCTTTCCATCTTCATCTATTTGCTTGTAACTGCTAAAACAAACATCACAATCATTGTTTTGCATAAATGCAATTTGTTTTTCAAGTTTTTCTGGTTTCCAAACATCATCACCATCTAAAAAAGCTATATAATCTCCTTTTGCAACTTCAATTCCTTTATTCCTTGAAATAGCAGCCCCAAAATTTCTTTCGTTTTTTATAAGTTTGATGTTGGAATAGCTGTCTAAAAAAGGTTGAATAGCTTGAAGTGTATTGTCTTCAGAAGCATCATCAATTAATAAGAGTTCCCAATTCTTATACGTCTGATTAATAACGCTATTTATGGTTTCTGAAATAAAGGCTTCAGAATTATACATTGGCGTTATTATAGAAACTGAAGGTGTCAAAATCTTTGTTTTAATAGGCTTTTTCTTCTCCTTTTAATGCATTAATAAGTGTTTGGACAATAATCTTTAAATCGAGTAAAAGCGACCAATTTTCTATATAAAAAATATCATACTTCACGCGGTTAATAATATCTTTTTCTACTTCTATCTCACCTCTAAAACCGCTTATTTGGGCTAATCCTGTAATCCCAGGTTTTACAAAATGACGCACCATAAACTTATCCACTCTTCTTGCATACATATTAGTGTGACTAACCATGTGCGGTCTCGGCCCTACAACGGACATATCTCCAAAAAGCACATTAAAAAACTGAGGAAGTTCATCAATACTAGTTTTTCTGATAAACTTTCCAATTTTAGTTATTCTTTGATCATTTTTTGTTGCTTGATGAAGGTGAGCATTTTTGTTAGGAGTCATTGATCGAAATTTATAACAATCAAACTCTTTATAGTTAAACCCGTTTCTGGATTGTTTAAAAAACACAGGGCCTTTGGTTTCCAATTTAATTAAAATAGCTAGGACTGGTGTTAACCAAGACAAAATAAAAACTAAAATAAATGAGGCTAAAAGTATATCAAAAACTCTTTTTGTTAGCTTATTTACAGGGTCTTGAATAGGTATAGTTCTTAAGGAAATAATTGGAATATAATCATAATATTCATATTTCAACTTTTTTGAATAAATATCCTTATTATCAGGTATAAATTTCAACTCTCTAAGATTGTTATCTGCAAAATCAATTAATTTATTAAGTTGTTTATTAGATAGTTCTGCAACTGAAGAGTATATTTCATTAATATCATTTTCTACTACGTAAGAAAAACATTTTTGCAAAGAAAAATCATCATCTTTTATAGTGAATTGTCTTTGAAATTTATACCCAAAATCTATTCTGGTATTAAATATTCTAATAAGCTGCCTAGTTTTTTCATTGTCTCCAATAACAATAACTTTTCTTAAGTTCCCTCCAAGTAAAGTTCTATACTTGTTCAGTAGAAAAAAGAAAAAAATTTTAAAAAAAGTTACCAAAGTAAAAACTACAAGTAAATAATTCCCTAATGCTAACCTACTTATATTTGGTTGTTTAAAAATTCCTATAAAGGCATAAAGAACAATAGAAAAAAAGATGATTTGCTTAAAGAGTAATGTAATTATTTGAATTATTCTTGTATGCCTTTCTACTTCATAGAACTGATTTCTAAATGCGATTATTATCCAGACAATTGAAGCGTAGGTTAAAAATAAGTATCTATTAGTTAAGTTTATTTGAAATAAAAAGATAATACCATTTATTATACCCAAATCAATCAGGTATGAAATAGGTTTTAAAAAACCAGAATATCTTCTTTGTTTGAAAGTACTCACTTATTTTTTTATATGATTTTTAAAATTTTTATGCTCACTTTTGAATAACTCCTCTTTTGAAAACGTCTTAAAATAATCGAAAGTTATTTTGAGTCCCTCATCTCTTGCAACTTTTGGTTCCCAATCCAATAATTTTTTTGCTAATGTAATATCCGGTTGTCGCTGCATAGGGTCGTTTACAGGTAAGTCTTTGTAAATCACTTTTTGCAGTGTTCTTGTTAACTTAATTATTTCTTCTGCAAAATCCTTTATTGTTATTTCATGCGGGTTTCCAATATTAACAGGATATGCATAATCACTTAACAATAATCGGTAGATGCCTTCTACTTGATCATCAACATAACAAAAAGAACGTGTTTGCGAACCATCTCCAAAAATGGTTAAATTCTCTCCTCTTAATGCTTGCCCCAAAAACGCCGGAATAACACGTCCATCATTCAATCGCATCCTCGGGCCATACGTATTAAATATACGAACAATCCGTGTTTCCAATCCATGAAATCTATGGTAAGCCATGGTAATGGATTCTTGAAAACGTTTGGCTTCATCGTATACACCTCTTGGCCCTATGGTATTTACATTCCCATAATAATCTTCTGTTTGTGGGTGAACTAAGGGGTCTCCGTAAACTTCAGATGTTGATGCTATTAAGATTCTAGCAACTTTTGCTTTGGCTAAACCTAATAAATTATGGGTGCCTAAAGACCCAACCTTTAATGTTTGAATGGGTATTTTCAAATAATCAATAGGGCTTGCTGGTGAAGCAAAATGTAGAATATAATCTAAATTACCTTCAATTTTTATAAATTCAGTAACATCGTGCTCAATAAATTCAAAGTTTGGGTTTCCTTTAAGGTGTTCAAGGTTTTTTTTATCGCCAGTTATGAAGTTATCCATTCCTATGACGTAAAAACCTTCGCTTATAAAACGATCACATAAATGTGAGCCCAAGAAGCCTGCTGCTCCTGTTATTAAAATTTTCTTCAACTTTATTCGTTTTTATTTCCTAATTTTTCGTCTATCAAATCTAAAGGAATTACTTCAAAACCATCACTTCTTTTTTGATAATCTTCACCCCCATATATTATTCTTCCTCCTTTATATCCTGTTAAATTATTCCAATATTTCAATCCTTTAAAATAATCATTGGTAATTGTTTTTCCAGATTTTATTTCAATAGGTATTAACTCTTCAAAATTATCTATCACAATATCAATTTCATTTCCCCTACTATTTCTCCAAAAATATAAATTATTTGGTTTTCCTCTATTTAATCGCTGTTTCAAAAGTTCAACAACAACCATATTTTCAAACAAATTGCCTTTAAAAGGGTGCAAATCTAATTGATTTGCATCTTGAACCCCTAATAATGCACTTGCCAATCCTACATCGTAAAAATACAGTTTAGGCATTTTAACTACTCGCTTGTTAAAGTTATTATGATGTGGTTGCAATCTAAATAAAATAAAACTTGCTTCTAATACACTTATCCAAGATTCTATAGTCTTATTATCTACGCCAACTTCATTAGCTAAAGCATTTTTATTTAATAATTGCCCAACTCTTCCTGCACATAACTTTATAAACCTTTCAAATACAACCAGATTATCAATGGCTCTCAACTGCCTCACATCTCTTTCTATATAGGTGCGAATATAATTTAAAAACCACTTTTCAATTTCAAAAGGTTTATCATATAACGGCGGATAAAAGCCTTTAAACAGTTTTTTGCTAATTGTTTTAGGAGCTATTTTTTTTATTTCGGACAAAGAAAAAGGCAACAAATTCAAATACCCAACTCTACCTGCAAGGCTTTGTGAGATATTTTGTTGTAATAAAAAATTGTTGGACCCTGTGAGTACAAACTGAGCTGTATCTTCTTTTTCATCTAAAATTTGTTGCAAATATGAAAATATTTCTGGCGTTCGCTGTACTTCGTCTAATACAGCTCCATTTGGATACTGTTCAAGAAATGCTTTTGGGTCTTCCAGGGCAAAATTTCTCATATTAGGATTTTCCAAACTCACATACGGTTTATTTGGAAAGACTAATTTTACCAATGTTGTTTTTCCTGATTGCCTGGGCCCAACAACAGCTATTGCTTTATATTGTTTCGATAAATTTAGAAGCTCTTTTTGGGCTATTCTCGTAATCATACACAAATATATACAAAAATTGCACAGTTTAGGACTTTGATTCCTAAATTGTACGTTATTTTAAGCCCTTTATAGTTTAAGTCTTGCCTTATTTGACTGCTTAATATTTGTACCACTTCCAATTTTGTAACAAACAAAACCTATTTCTTCTAATGCTTTTGTGTCTAAAATACCTCTACCATCAAAAATAAATGCAGGCTTATGCATATTGTCATAAATTCTTTCCCAATCATAGGTTTTAAAGGCATCCCATTCTGTTAAAATAGCAATAGCATGTGAATCTTTACTAGCTTGATAAGGATCATTTTGAACCGTTAGGAAGTTTCTATTTTCTTCTGGACTCCGAGAATCTAAATATTCTAAATCCGCATAAATGCGTTCTTCAGTTACTTTTGGATCGTAGACTGTTATTTCTGCTTGTTCGTTTAAAAGGTTATCAGCCACTTTAATTGCAGCAGATTCCCGTGTATCATTGGTGTCTTTTTTAAAAGCCCAACCAAAAAATGTAATTTTTTTACCAGAAACCGTATTGTATAAGGTGCTTACTATATTATCAGAGAATCTGTTTTTTTGATAATCGTTCATTATTATAACTTGTTCCCAGTAGTCTGCAACTTCATTTAACCCATAGGATTTAGCTATATAAACCAAGTTAAGAATATCCTTTTGAAAACAAGACCCTCCAAACCCAACGGATGCTTTTAAAAATTTAGAGCCTATCCTGCTATCCATTCCAATGGCTTTTGCCACTTCATTTACATCTGCTCCAGTCTTTTCGCATATTTCAGACATGGCATTTATAGATGATACCCGTTGTGCTAAAAAAGCATTAGCAGTCAGTTTTGATAGCTCTGAAGACCATACATTTGTAGTTAATATGCGTTCTTTAGGAATCCAATTAGCATAAATTTCAACCAAAGCTTGTATTGCTTTTTTACCTTCTTCGGTTGTATCACCACCAATTAAAACACGATCAGGCGATAATAAATCTTCAATCGCAGTGCCTTCAGCCAAAAACTCAGGATTTGAAAGTATTTGAAATTGAACGCCATTACCTGTATAATCTAAAATGCTTTTTATAGCTGAAGCCGTGCGAACAGGAAGTGTCGATTTTTCAACCACAATTTTTTCGCTTTTAGACACTCTAGCTATTTGGCGCGCGCACAGTTCGATATATTTTAAATCGGCAGCCATTCCTTTTCCTTTGCCATAGGTTTTGGTTGGCGTATTTACCGAAATAAAAATCATATCGGCCTCGTCTATGGCTTTGTCTATATCTGTGGAAAAAAAGAGGTTTCTGCCTCTGGCTTCTTTAACTATCTTATCCAAGCCAGGTTCAAATACAGGTAGTTTACTTAAGTTTTCATTATTCCAAGCTGCTATCCTAGACGCATTAATATCAACAATGGTTACTTTTATATGTGGGCATTGTTGAGCGACAACCGCCATAGTTGGACCTCCTACGTAGCCTGCGCCGATGCAGCAAATATTTTTTATTTTCATTTTCTAATACAATTTAAAAACACAAAGCTAATAGACCTTAATTAAACACCGTCCATAAACAGCTTTAATTAATTTTTGGTCTCAATTTAATCAAATCATTAAACTCCTCTCTAATTAACAAAAAAACAAATTTAAAGGAATCCGTTTAAAATTATGGTTTTAATTTAATATTGTTTTTGTTTATAAATTGGGATGCATCTTGTTCCCTGTATGACAAACGTATCATTCAGAAGGAATCACAACTGATGAATCCAAGTTTGTTATAAATAACCTTCAGAAGATTAAAAGATAAATGAAAGTATAGAGATTCCTTGCTGCTCTCGGATGACAGTTAGTTTGTCATTCAGAAGGATAACAACAAAGGGACATATTGTCATTCTTCCTATGAAGATAAACCATTATGGATTTGAAATCCATAGTTTTAAAACAAAAGAATGAAATCCTTTTTAAAGTCAGCTTGTCCGAATGAGGTACGAAGAGGAATCCCATTATTATAAGATTTCCTGCCTAGCCGGCAGGCTGGCTCGTCGCTCGTTCTTCTTCCGATATCGGGAGCAGGGTTTTAACCTATAACTAGATAATAAAACTTATCATGAAGCGACCCATGCTTTTGCATAACCTTTGCTATACCAATAGGGATGAACCGCCCCAATGGTCCGTTAAAAATACTTCTGTAGCTAAGGCTATGCAACTATTTTTTGCCTTGACCGAACAAAAAATAACGTTGGCCTGACCTAAAATTACAGACTTGGCTTAACACTAGAGGAATTATTCAGGTTTAAAAAGCACTATTATATATTTATTGTTGTTTCTATTTAACATTTTTTATTATTTTTGCTCAACAAGAAAAACAATATGGAGCAATTATTTGAAAAATCATATCAAAAGTTAATGCGGACACCTATGCAATTTAAAAGGTACCTGGCAAGTCAAATAGACTGGAACAGTCGCTTGATTGGTATAAAAGGAGCCCGCGGTGCAGGAAAAACAACGTTATTGCTTCAATATGCAAAGGAGCATTTGCCCAAAGGTAAACAAACCCTATACATAAGCTTGGATGATTTGTTCTTTACGGCCAACACCTTGGTTGATTTGGCAGATACCTTTGTAAAACAAGGGGGAAAATTTCTATTATTGGATGAGGTTCACCGTTACTCCAACTGGTCGCAGGAAATTAAAAACATATATGACGACCGGCCCGATTTAAAAATGGTCTTTACCGGGTCTTCAATGCTGCACCTTGACCGGGCCAAGGGAGATTTAAGCCGCAGGGCGGTTATGTACGAGCTCCCGGGGCTTTCTTTTCGGGAATACCTCAATTATACAGAAAAATGCGATTTTGGCCCCATTGCGTTTGGCGATCTTATCACTTCACACACGTCCATAGCCATGGAGATAACGGGGCAACTGCGCCCTTTGGAGCATTTCAGCGATTACCTGCACTATGGGTATTATCCTTATTTTATGGAATCACCCAAATTATACCTGCAAAAGCTTGCGGAAACCATATCGCTTGCCCTGAGCATAGATCTCCCTTCTTCCCAGGATATCAGTTATGCCAGTATTGAAAAAATACGCTTGCTGCTGCACGTCGTGGCCCAATCGGTTCCCTTTAAACCCAACATAAGCAAACTAAGCGAACGTATCGGCATAAGCCGTAACAGTCTTATACATTTTCTACGGTATTTGGAAGACCTTCGTATTATAAAAAGTCTGTATGCCGACACAAAAGGCATAGGCATCTTGCAAAAACCCGAAAAAATCTATCTGCACCATCCCAACCTTCAATATGCCCTTGCCAGGGAACACAGCAACATTGGAACTATTAGGGAAAGCTTTTTTATTAATCAGGCAGAAGTTGTTGCGCCACTGCATTACACCAAAGCAGGTGATTTTTTTATGGACGGCCACATATTTGAAATTGGAGGCGGGAAAAAGACCCTTAAGCAGGTAAAACACCTTGAAAATGCCTTTGTGGCTGCCGATGACATTGAAATAGGGCATGCTTATAAAATCCCCTTGTGGCTTTTTGGGTTTTTGTACTAACATACTGCACACAGACCTTCAATGGCCTGTTTAGCCTAAACAGAAATCAGTTACCAAACAGCACGGCCAGTGCCTATTACTGAAGTTTTTAGTTTTGGTTTTCTGTATAAATTTTTTTTGGTGTCTTAATGTTATTATTCCTATTAAAATGCTTCTTTAACAATGTTGTCCAGACCTAGTTCAAAAACAGGCAGTTTACTTAAATCTTTATCATTCCAAGCCGCAATTCTTGATGCATTGATATCAACAATGGT
>CAXBID010000169.1:0-8136 GCA_963975495.1 uncultured Flavobacteriaceae bacterium
TAACTCAGGGATATGAAATAGTTTTAATGTTTTATATCTAAAGTTAAACGAAGTTGTCGTTTTTTTCTGACAAAGTCAAGTAAATCCTTCACCTTTAAAACTGAAACTTTAATTGAACACTTACACTTTTTTGTTCGGGTTTTTTCCTTTTTTCAGTGTTTAAATTCGACATGGAAATCCCTAACAGTCTAACCGAGTTACTCAATTTTTCCTGATACAATAAATCTTTAGCCGTTTCTAAAATAATACTTTTATCACTTAAATAATAGGCTAATGTTTTGCTACGGGTTTGCAAAGTGAAATCGCTATACTTTATTTTCAAAGTCAATGTTTTTCCAGCTACGTTGCTTTTATTTAATCGTCTGGAAACCTCTTCAGCAATATGCTCTAATTTTTCGAGCATAAAAATTTCACTCGATAAGTTTTCACTAAATGTACGTTCGGCAGCTAAACTTTTCCGAATTCTATTGGGTTTCACTTCACTATTATGAATACCTCTAACCACGTGGTAATAATACCGCCCGGATTTACCAAAGTTGTCATCTAAATATTCTAACGATTTCTGTTTTAAATCCAAGCCCGTAAAAATACCTTTTTGGTACATTTTTTCGGCAGTTACTTTACCAACACCATAAAACTTTCTAATATCTAAATCTTCCAGAAATTTAAGGACTTCCTCAGGGTTTACCGTTTTTTGTCCGTTGGGTTTGTTGTAATCACTGGCAACTTTTGCTATAAATTTATTAATGGAAATTCCTGCCGAAGCGGTAAGCCCAACCTCATTAAAAATACGTTCCCGAATTTCTTTGGCAATTAAAGACGCACTCGGGTTTCCTTTTTTGTTTTCGGTAACATCTAAATAGGCTTCATCTAAAGATAGCGGTTCAACCAAATCGGTATAATCAAGAAAAATAGCTTTAACCTTTTTAGATATTTCATGATAACGCTCAAAATTAGCACGCACAAAAATAAGTTCAGGGCACAATTTAACCGCTAAATTTCCAGCCATAGCACTTTTCACTCCAAATTTTCTAGCCTCATAACTTGCTGCACTAATAACACCGCGCTTACCACCACCGCCCACAGCAATGGCTTTTCCTTTTAAATCAGGATTATCCAGTTGCTCAACAGAGGCATAAAATGCATCCATATCTATATGAATAATTTTTCGTATTGGTAAATTGCTAGACATATAACAAATTTAGAGTATTTGACAGAAACTATTATGCAAATGAAAATTTATAATTAAGCTATAGCTTAATTTTTTATCATTATTTAACAATTTTTGTATATAATTATAATATATTTGTACAATAAGTATTATCAATAACTTTTGTTTATAATGATTATTAACCAATTGCTTAATATTGAAAAGAAAAGTTGAAATAATAAATACAAGTAAATTAAAAGAAGCTATTCCTGAATTAAAGAACTCAGATATTGAAGTTTATCTAGATGCTGAAAATGAAAAATCTAAGAAACAAATTATTCAGATACTACATGAAGCTGGACGAAAAAAAGTCAATACAATCTTAGGTTGTATTTTAAGAGGTGCGTATAACAATAGTATTTACAAAAAAGAAAGTAAAGGAGTTGCCGCAATTAAAATTTCTGGAGGAAAATCAAAAAATCAAAATATTAGAATCTATTGTAAAGAATTTTATAACAATGGCAAAAAAGTTGTTATGGTTACACCTATAATAAAGAAAGTTCAAGAAAACAGAAAAAGTGAGAAAATTTTGAATATAGTATCTACTATAGAGAAATTAAAATATTAATTAACAATAAAGAGATTAAACAAATACCCCGTCCGATGGAAAATTTCGATATTAATAGTTTAAATGATTTATTAGGTTTTGAAAATGAAAAAGAGAAATTCGATTTTCAAAAAGAGATTTTGTCTTTAAAGTTTGTGAAGGTTATTGAGAATTTTTTAGTTCAAAATAAAATTTCCAAAAAAGATTTTGCAAAAACTATGGATTATTCTCCTAGTTATATTTCTCAAATTTTTTCAGCTAATAAATTTGTGAATATAGATTTCTTAGTAAAGGCTCAAAATGCTCTAAAGATGCCTTTTGAAGTTAAATTAGGTGACTACAATAACAGTTACATGGATATTGTTTATAATTCTAGACATGATATACTTAAAAGTAGCAATAAAGGGTATAGTCAATATAAGAATATGGATTACTCTATAAAAACAGATAATGAAGAATTACTAGAAGGATGAAAATAAAAAAATCAGAATTACAAATAATTGATTTTAATCTTTTAGGTGTAAATATCATATCATTTCCTGAGAATGAAAATGCTAACAATGAAACTCGGAATAAATTTGATATTGATTTTGATGTATTTATAAATACTGATAATGATAGACAATTTAAAATTATGATTAGACTCAATAATTTTAAGGATGAAGGACCTCAATCAGGATATGGAATAGATGTTACTGGAGAATTTAAATTTAAATTTGACAAGAAATCAGATATTTCTGAAGATAAAAAAAGTCAATTAGTAAGTAGGTCAGCTATACCTATGGCAATTGCTCATTTAAGAAGTATAATTGCATTAACCACAAGTAATTTTTACGATGGATCATATTTTTTACCTTCAATAGACCTAAATCATTTACTTCAAAGAAAATTAAAATCAATTGATGTCAAAACATCTTTAGAGGAATAATTTTATTGTGATAGAAATAGAACGTAAATTTTTGGTAAATTCAGATGCTTTTAAAAATGAAGCCTTTAAAAAAACGAGAATAACTCAAGGGTTTTTAAATACGCATAAGGACCGAACAGTTCGGGTAAGGTTAAGAGGCGATAAAGGTTTTATTACCGTAAAAGGGCTTTCAACTAATAACGGATTATCCCGTTTTGAATGGGAAAAAGAAATCCCTAAAGAAGAGGCTAAATCGCTTTTAAAACTTTGTGAACCAACAATTATTGATAAAATACGTTATGAAATTGAAGTAGGAAACCATATTTTTGAGGTAGATATCTTTTTTGGTGAAAATGGAGGGCTAACAATTGCAGAGGTAGAACTGAATTTTGAAAACGAAATTTTTGAAACTCCTGCT
Organism: uncultured Flavobacteriaceae bacterium; assembly: GCA_963975495.1. Classification (GTDB taxonomy): domain Bacteria; phylum Bacteroidota; class Bacteroidia; order Flavobacteriales; family Flavobacteriaceae; genus CAXBID01. Next base: position 3,083 of record CAXBID010000169.1, read on the forward strand.
TGGTTAGGAAAAGAAGTAACAGGAGACATTAAATATTACAATTCGCAATTAAGTAAAAAACCATTTAATACTTGGAAATAAACATTAGTTATTATGAAAAAATCAATTTTATTAGTGCTTATTCAATTAGCTTTTTTAGCGTCATGTAACGAGGAGAAAAAAAGAACTATTTCTGATTCTGAAGAAGAAAATCTATTAGATCTATCCGAAGAAGATAGAGACACTATTTTTGAAGAAGCAATTGTTGAACCTATGAAAGAATCAGCAAAACAATTAAAGGAAGAATTAACAGCTAAAGGATTTAAAACTTTTGATTATGTTGATGAAAAAACCCAAGACACCATTTTAATGCAGCAATACTTTATGGCGTTTTTAAAAACAGGGCCAATACGTGGGCAGAATGAAGAAGAATCTGCCGAATTACAAGAAGCGCATTTAGCCCATTTAACAAAAATGTATGAATTGGGTTATGCTGATATTTCAGGTCCTTTTGGAGATGACGGTGATATTCGAGGTATTACTATTTACAACGTACCAACATTAAAAATGGCTGATAGTTTAGCCAATGCAGACCCTATGGTAAAAGCAGGCCGTTTAGAAATTGAAATACACCCGTGGTGGGCCGCAAAAGGTTTTCCACTCCGATAGATGTTAAAAATACTCAAAGCCCTTTATCTTTTTTTGAACGTTATAATAATAGCAGCCTTAATTACTATTCATTTTGTAATAAAGGATAGAAATTATGATGCCTCATTATTGTTCTATGCGTTTCCTTTGCCGGTAATAATTATAATTGTTCTAGCGCTATCTATTTTTTTAAATAAGAAATTTAGAACTATAAATTTAATTGTAACGTTATTACTTTTTATAGTCTGGTTAGGCAGAAGTTTTAAAATTAATTTTCCCGAAGACATCAAAGAAACCGATTTAGAAATTGTGTTTTGGAATGCCTCACACGATAGAGATTTTGAAGATGCTTTTAGCGAAAATAATGGAATCCCAGATGTGTTGGTTTTAGTTGAGTATCATGGGGATTTTTTAAAAGAAACAAAACTAAATTATCCAGACTATTATTTTTATAAACATTACAGTAAAGAAATAGGGATATTTTCTAAAACACCAATACAGATTATCGAAGATATACCGTCTAAATTTAGTACAACCATTCTAAATTTCGAAACTAATGACATTAATTTTTATACCGTAGATGTGGTAGGTAGCATGGATGTACCAAGAGAATGGGGTTTAAAATCTATAGACAAAGCAATTACTAAATGGAAAAATACAGTTCTTTTAGGTGATTTTAATGTACCATATGAGTCTTTACTTTTAGAAAAAACAAAAAACAAATTTAATCATACTTTTAATGAAAAAGGAAATGGATTTAGAGAAACTTGGTTTTGGAATATACCTTTACTTTCACTAGATCATATTTGGGTTTCTAAAGACTTGGAAATCATTAAATCTAAAAAAGTAAATACCTTTAAAAGTGACCATGCTATGATTAAAACTTTTATTAGAAAATAACTGTAAGAGTAAAATGTTATGAAGAAACGGTTCTTTTTGCATTTTGTATGGTTTTTGTATAGGTTTCACCATACCAGCCTTTTTCAATCTCTGCTTTTAAATCCAAAATAACACGGGGTCTATAAAATTCCTGTAACCGCAATGTATCCCGAACCAATTCCCACGCTAGCGCAAGCATCTTGCTTGTGCCGTTAAATAAATATCACGAGCGTGACGCTCGCGCTAGCGTGGGAAAACCGTAAAATTGAAGTTTTAGATTTAAAAAATTAAAAAAATGAGGTTCAATTTAAAAGATTCCTGCCTACGCAGGAATGATAAAACTACTCCCCATCACTCAACTTAATCACCTCATCAATCATGATATCACGCTGATTAAAAACTTCATCAAAAGCACCATCACCATAAAGTTGGTCGGCCAAAGCGGCTTTTATATATTGTTTTACTTCGTCGTGATACGCCACAAAAGTAATTTTAGAGTCAGTGCGTACATTTAAATAATCTTGAAATGCGAATACCAAATCGTTATCCCCACGCTAGCGCAAGCACAATGTCATTAAGTTAAGGTTTTTCTAAACACTATCTTTCTGATTTTTAGTGATTTTAGGTTTTATACGTGATCTATATTTTCCAGAATTACGTTCATGTTTTCTATTTGGTCTTATAGGTACTAAATGTGACTTAAACATGCTTTTTAGCGTTTCGACCATATCCATTTTAGGGTTTTGTTCTTCAAGGAAGAGTTCGACAACCCTATTTTTTAATAAGCCATAGGAGATATTGGTATTTACCTTGTAATTGTATTTTTTTTCTTTGTTGCTTACCTTTAGTTCATCCTCAAGTTCACTAACGATAAGTGTCTGTACGTTGCTCACAAACAGTGTTGCTTTAAAATCCTGATGAATGCTTTGATTTGAATATCCCGAAAAATGTTCAACTTTCAATTTGTTCTTTAACTCATCATAAAAGGTCTCTACGCCCCATCGCTTGAAGTACAGTGCTTTGAAATGAGCTGTTGGGTACAACTGGCCGTCAAGTAAGGATGTCATCAAAATTTCCACTTGACCCTTATCCAGTTCCACCCTGATGAGCCGTAATGTAATAGGTGTTTGTTTTGTATAGTGTTTATCAGAGATATCAACATTTTTTCCAGGAAGTATATCTACCACAATCGATTTCTTATTACTTTTTTCAAAATCTTTGATGAGATTACTAAAACTTACCTTAACACGTATTAGGTAATCAAGACCTCTTTCCAGGTGCTCGTTGATAAAGTCATATGATGGGTAGCCCCTATCATAAAGTATCAAGTCTTTCTCCTTACAATGCGCAAGGTGCTCTAGTGCCAGATCTCTTTCTCCTCTTTCTAAGGGCTCTAAGCTGCCGTCTAAAACATAGTTGTTTAGGACATCATAAATTACGGAACACCTTGCCTGCACTATAGATGTTTCGGTCTGGTTTTTAGTTTCTCCATAAATTATCTTGAGCTCATCAGTTATGGGCAAGGTAATCCTGGAACCCTCAACAGCCAATAACCTGTAGCCTTTCCATAATTTTATCGCCACATCATTGTCCGTGTAAAATTCATTCAATAAAATACGGGAGAGTTTATCAAAAACTTCTGGCCTGACCTTTTTTCTGGCTTGTACAAAAGCACTTTTGGAAAAACTACGGGCAGATCCTGTTTTAAAGATACTGGTAAAATTCTCTATTTCTAAAGCTAGGCTTTTTCTCAAAAAGTTTATCATGAGCAACAAGAGTATTGGAAAACGTTGTTTTCTGTTTCTGGTAAAATGCCCTTTTGAAACTTTAAAATCATTTTTTAGTGTTTTACTAAATAACTCAATCCTTATCTTTTCGAAGATAAAGTTAGCAGTTTTTTTTCATAATTAAACCATTGATTATCAATTAAATATACGATTCTTATCTCTGAAAAACAAGATTAAATGACTGAAAATCAGTAACTTGTTGTCTTAACTTAATGACATTGCGCTCGCGCTAGCAGGGGATAGTATTTATTAACAACCCGGACAGCTAATTGCCTCAATATCTTTAATTGGTTTTACTTTTAAAAGCTCCCAACCTTTCTTCTTAGACCACAATTTTCTTCTTTTTTCAACATTGTTTATCCTATTTTGTGCCTCATGGCTCCAAAAAGAATTTGGGAATTTTTTAATTATATTTTGGTAAATTGATATTATACTATCAGGACTTCTTTTGTTTTCATTCAGTACAGCTTCTTCATAAATAGAATAAGGAGCAATAAACGTTGAGTCTATAGATTTAATACGCTCAATTAATTCATTATTTGTTATTATTATTTTATCCAACTTTTGCTTTAATATTTCTATTTCTGGATTATTATTCTGACAACAGATTATGCTGAAAACTATTATTGTAAGTATGATTATTTTTTTCATAATTATTGACAATTAGGGTTGCTATTTATAAAGTTATTACGGGCATTTATTATATCGAGTCTTTCTGTTTGTGTTAGATTTGACCAAGCAACGGTAGATTCTGAAAAAAGCCCTGTTGACGGATTAAAGGTGCCTGAACCCATTAGCCCAGTCCAAGATAAAGCGTCATAAACTCCTTCTGTTTGACTATTGTCAAATTCTCTAAGTGCCTGTTTTATAATATCTCTGTAATGAGTAGACATCAAATTATGTTGTACATCAGATGGAGATTGACCTGGAGGAACAGTCCAGGTTGAAGCTCTTTAGGAATGTTATTATACATATAACCTAAAACAGCTATTTCCTCTTTTATATTATTCTCCTTATTACAGGATACAATAAGTAAGAATAAGGAAAAAACATAAAGTTTTTTTAATTGCATACTGTACTATTTTGAATTACAATTGTTCTGTAACCGGCATATGTAGAATTAATTGGCAGGTTCAATATATCATTAGGATCCATATCTCTTAAACCATCCCAGGGTCTTTTCCTTAAAATCAACTAACCCAAACCATGGCGTTTCCTATAGGTTGCCATGTATCATCGATTTTTTTATAAATAACTAAAGAACCTCCATAACTTTGTTCTTGGTAAATCAATGCATAATTTTTTTTGATAGTAAATACTGGTATTGTTAGGAAATAAGTTGTAGATACACTAGAGGTATGCTTTTTTATTGGCTTAATCCCTAAATAATCCTCCCACGTTTCCGTTTTTATTTCTGCAGCTTGTTTGCTCATATATTCAATTTCTTCCTCAGTGAATATCTTAGTAAAATCTATCCTATCTTCTTTTGTTTTTGCATTGTAAGTTAATGCCATTGTTAGTTTTAAGTGGCTTTTTTCTACTAATTGTTGCCATGTATTAATGTCTGATGCACTTACTCTACTCAAAATTTTATTTTCAACAATGACACCATTAATCATTTCAAAATCACTAAAGATTTTTCTCATTAATAGTTTTGATTCATTTACTAATTCAGTATTTAATTGTTGTGATTTACAGCTGTAAGCACAGAATATTAAAAGTATAATACTTATTGTTTTTTTCATAATTATGGGCAATTAC
>CAXBID010000170.1:0-8063 GCA_963975495.1 uncultured Flavobacteriaceae bacterium
AAAACAAACACACATGCAGGTATTATAAGTCAGTTCGATGAATTCTTCGTTTATAAGCGCATCGTATAGAATTACGTTTGCCGATTTTATAGCTTTAATAGCTTTAAGCGTAATTAAATCTACATCGCCAGGACCTGCACCTACTACTGTTAAGCGCGCGCCAAAAAGCCCCCTATCCCCCAAAGGAGGAAAAGGATTCTCTAAATCTATATTTTTGTTCTTCTTATTCATTTGAAAAAAAGCCCATTAAACTCAGAATGATACTTTATTATCTACCATTTTCGCTTTATTCATTGTTCTTTTCTGAAAACAGTTTTTATACTGTTACTTTTCCCCCTTTGGAAACTAGAGGGCTTTCTGCTTCTCGAAAGGTTCTTACTTTTTGTAAAAACCCGTTTGCATTTTCAATATATTTTGATGCAAAATCCTCAGTTGGTGCAAATTTATTAATTTGATATATCAATTCAGAGAAAGATACCCCTAAATCTATTCGTCCGCTTTCAACAAATAATTCATCGAACTGACTTATAATACCTGCATGTGTGTTTGTTTTTTTGTTTTCAGCTAATAATAACGCTTTCGCGGAATTAACTAAAGAACTGTAAGCATGATAAATAGCACTTGAGTAAACCTTATTATCAAATGACTCTTTTGCATTTTCAATTTTTTCTTCACTTTCTAAAAACAAGGTTGCTATTAAATCGATAACCACGCCTGCACATTCACCAACACCAATTTCTTTTACATATTTTTCTTCTTCACCCCAATCAATAAAATCGTTTTGAGTCAAATTAGTAACATCTTGTAAATCATTTAAAAAATCGTAGAAATACTTTTGACCTTGATATTTATAATAGTCGATAAAAGATTTCCCATTTGAATTTGCTTCAAAATCATCCAAAATTCGTCTTAAAGCCTCTGGCCCTCTTTTACTTGGTACTTTTGCTACCTTATCGGCAAAAACGCCATTTCCATCTCCTAAATTCCCACCACCAAGCAACACTTGTAATGCTGGCGCTACTAATTTATCTGGTGTACGAACAGACATGCCTTGGAAACCAATATTCGCCATATTGTGTTGTCCACATGCATTCATACAACCACTGATTTTTATTACTAAATCTTCGTTGTTTAAATACTGTGGATATTCTGCTTTTATAACACGCTCCAACTCATCAGCAATTCCTGTACTACTGGCTATTCCTAAATTACAGGTATCTGTTCCTGGGCATGCTGTAATATCAACGGCTTTATTATATCCAGCTTCAACGAAACCTAATTTTTCTAATTCAGTATAGAAAAATGCTACCAACTCACGTTTAACGAACGGAATTACAATATTTTGGCGTAGTGATAAACGAATTTCACCCGCGGCATATTTCTCAACTAAGTCAGCCAATAATCTTGCTTTATCTGTATAAAAATCGCCTAAAAGCACTTTAATTCCAATAGCCACATAACCCTCTTGCTTTTGGGGAATAAGGTTTGTTGATTTCCAAGTTTCAAAGGCTTGTAAATCTTTTATATCTACCAAAGGTGCTTCAACTTCAACTGGTTTTGAAACTTCATAAGCATTGACATCAATTGTAACCGATTTAAACTCAATAGCATCTTGTTCAGTTTCAATTAATGCTTTAAAAGCATCTAATCCTAGATCTTTAATTAAGAATTTTATACGTGCTTTGGCGCGACTTTTACGTTCCCCATGACGATCAAAAATCCTTAAAACACCTTCCATGACTGGAATAATTTTATCAGTTTCCAAGAAATCATATAGCACATCGGCATGACGAGGTTGTGATCCTAATCCACCACCAATCATGACTTTAAAACCACGAACGCCATTTTCTATTTTCGCTATAAAACCTAAATCGTGCATGTATGACAAACCTGTATCTTCATCGGAAGACGAAAAGGACACTTTAAACTTACGTCCCATTTCTTGACAAATCGGATTTCTTAAAAAGAATTTAAAAAGGGCATCTGCATAAGGTGATACATCAAACGGCTCATTTACATCAATACCCGCCGTTTCACTTGCTGTTACATTTCTAACTGTGTTACCACAAGCTTCACGCAACGTCACATCATCACGCTCTAATTCTGCCCAAAGTTCTGGTGTTCTATTCAAATCGACATAATGAATTTGAATATCTTGACGTGTAGTGATATGTAAACGCCCACGAGAATATTCATCTGAAACATCCGAAATTCTTCGTAATTGATTACTCTTTACTTTTCCGTAAGGTAATTTAATACGAATCATTTGTACGCCTTCTTGACGCTGACCGTAAACACCACGTGCTAAACGCAGGCTTCTAAATTTTTCTTCGTCTATTTTTCCGTTGTGAAAAAGCTCAATCTTGTTAGCTAATTCAATAATGTCGTTTTCGACAATTGGATTTTCTATTTCTGTTCTAAAACTTTGCATCCCCTCCTAACCTCCCCAAAGGGGAGGAATTTGTTAGTTATTAATTATTATAAACAGCCCCTCCTAACCTCCCCGAAGGGGAGGAATTCTTACTCGGGTGTTTTTTTAGTTATACTTTTTCTTTTTTATACCTACAAGGTTTTTAAAACCTTGCAGGAAAACTTATTTTTTTTTAATTCGCAAACTTGCTAGTTCCCCCTTCGGGGGCTAGGGGGATTACTGAATAAAACCAGCCCCTACGGTATTATTGTTTTGAGCATCGATTAAAATGAACGATCCGTTTGTTCTATGATTTTTAAATTGATCATAGAAAATAGGCTTATTTAATTTGAATATTACCGATGCAATATCATTGATATTTAAACCGGTTACATCTTTTTCGATTCCAGAATAGTCCGGATTAATTTTATGGTTAATTCTATCTACTTTAGCTAATACTTTATTGATACCGTGCTGTACCACATATTTTGTTCCAACGGTAAGTTGATCAGAATCCATCCAACATACATTTGCTGTAAATTGTTTTTCAATGGTTGGCAAATCACCTTCTTTAACAATCATATCGCCACGACTTACATTTATATCGTTTTCTAAAGTAATAGTTACCGAAGAACGTCTTGAAGCTGTTTCGTACTTTTCATCATAAAAATAGATGTCTTTTATTTTAGATCTTGTTTTTGATGGTAGTACCATAATATCATCACCAACACTTAAATCGCCACCATATACTTTTCCTGCATAGCCTCTATAATCATGAAATTCTTCTGTTTTTGGACGAATAACATACTGTACCGGGAAACGTGGTGTTCCTACATTAAAAATATCTTTTTTGTCCAATTGCTCTAAATGTTCCAATAAAGCTTCACCTTTATACCAAGGCATTTTATCAGACTTGTTTACCACATTATCACCTTTTAAAGCACTCACTGGAATGAATGTTATTTTCTGATCTTGGTAATCACGTTTACTCATCAACTCCGAAAAATCAGCTTTAATTTTATTATAGGTTTCTTCAGAATAATCAACCAAATCCATTTTGTTAATAGCAACCACAACATCTTTAATTCTCAATAAATTATTAATGAAGAAATGACGGTTGGTTTGTTCAATAACCCCTTTTCTAGCATCAATTAAAATGATAGATGCCTGTGATGTTGATGCTCCTGTAACCATGTTACGTGTGTATTCCACATGACCAGGCGTATCTGCAATAATGTAACTTTTCTTTTTTGTTGAAAAATAAATATGTGCTACATCAATGGTGATGCCCTGTTCCCTTTCGGCAACCAAACCATCGGTAGCTAATGAAAAATCTAAGTAGTCGTAACCACGTTGCTTACTTGTTTTTTCAATGGCTTCTAACTTATCTGTAGTCAGTGATTTTGTATCATAAAGAATCCGTCCTATTAACGTACTTTTTCCGTCATCTACACTTCCTGCTGTTGCTATTTTTAATACTTCCATAAGCCTCTCCCCAACCCTCTCCAAAGGAGAGGGAGTTTGTTCGGGTTATATTTTAATATTTGTTTTTATCCTTTTATTTTTTATACCTACTCCCGACATTTCGGGATTGAAACCTTGCAGGATTATTATTCGCAAACTTGCTAATTCCCCCTTCGGGGGTTAGGGGCTTTTAAAAGTACCCTTGTTGTTTACGTTTTTCCATAGCAGCTTCTGAGCGTTTATCGTCAATACGCGCACCACGTTCTGAAATTGTAGAATCTCTAATTTCCTCTACTACTTTAGAAATAGATACGGCATCTGATAATACAGCCGCTGTACAACTCATATCACCCACAGTTCTAAAACGTACTATTTCTTCTATCACTTGCTCATTATCATCTCTGTAAACAATGCCATCTTCAGCAGACCAAATCATGCCGTCTCTTAAAAACACTTTACGTTTGTGAGCAAAATAGATAGATGGAATTTCAATATTTTCTCTTTTTATATAAGACCAAACATCTAATTCTGTCCAGTTTGAAATGGGGAACACACGTACGTTTTGTCCGTGTTCAATTTCACCATTCAACATATCAAACAACTCTGGGCGTTGGTTTTTTTCATCCCACTGTCCAAAATCATCACGTACTGAAAAAATGCGCTCTTTTGCTCTTGCTTTTTCTTCATCACGACGCGCACCACCAATACAAGCATCAAACTTAAATTCTTCAATAGCATCTAAAAGCGTTGTGGTTTGCAGCATATTTCTACTTGCATAACGCCCTGATTCTTCCTTTACTTTTCCTTCATCAATTGAGTCTTGCACGTTTCTAACAATTAAGTCTAAACCTAATTCCTTAACCAAACGGTCTCTAAATTCAATAGTTTCAGGGAAGTTGTGCCCTGTATCAATATGCATTAAAGGAAATGGCACTTTTGCGGGATAAAAGGCTTTTACTGCCAATCGTACCAGGGTTATAGAATCCTTACCTCCTGAAAATAACAACACTGGTTTTTCAAACTGTGCCGCTACTTCTCGCATAATGTATATCGCTTCGTTTTCTAGCGAGTTGATATGTGATGTGTCTTTCTTCATAATAAGCCCCTCCTAACCTCCCCGAGGGGGAGGAACTCTTACTCGGGCGGTTTAAGAGTTTTGTTGTTAAGCCCCCTAGCCCCCAAAAGGAGAAACTATTACTCGGGCGATTTATTTTTTTTATTTATTTTTCAACTGTTTACTATAACTGCAAACTATTTTAAGTTTATATATACTGTGTTAACTGCGACTGAGACTGCAAACTTATTTTAAGTGTGTAAGCCACATTCTCTGTTTTCTAATGCTTTTGTTGGATCAAAATATTTAAACTCGTTAGGCAAGTTATTCTCTTCTAAATACGTGTCTAACTTTTTGTCAGACCAATAGTAAAACGGACTCACTTTTAATACACCATCCTTACTTACACTAAAAATCCCGATGCTATTTCTAAACGCCGTTTGCCCTTGTCGTAAATTTGTAAACCACACTTTTGGTTTATGTTCCTCCATGGCGCGCTTAAATGGCTCTAGCTTTACCTGCTCAGTAAATAAAGCGTGTTCCTGGGCATCAATACTGGGGGTTCCCAGAACCACATCGCGGTGTGCTGATGTTTGTTTTGGCACATATAAAAAAATGTTTAAATCTAAATTACTAATTACTTGTTCTGCATGCCTGTACGTTTGTGGTGTATTGTAACCCGTATCACACCAAACCACAGGTATTTTAGATTCTACCGAACTTACAGCATGTAAAATAGCTGCTTCGTAAGGTCTAAAATTTGTAGTCAACACTGCTTTAGTATTAAGCTCGAATGCTTTTTTAATAATGTCGGTAGGCGATGCGTTTTTATATTGCACATTTAATGCGTCTATTTTGTTTTGGTCTATCATTATTTGCCCCATTTAATTGAGTTCCAAATGCGTTCGTGGAAAAAGTACAGTATCATTTTTGTTACTAACTCAATACCACCAATAGAAAATGCTAAATCTAATTTTCCGGTAATTAGCCATGAAATTAGAATCGTATCTAACGTACCAATGGTTCTCCAACTTAAAGATTTCACCACACTTCTTAATGGTTTTTCACCAACACTATCTTCTCTATAAGTCGTATTTTCCTTTGTTTTTAATAACATTTGCCCAATCATTTGTCGTTGTATTATATTAATCCTATAGATTTAATAGGAATTACAAATATAAAACATATAATTAAAGCACAAACTGTATTAACAATTTTTTAGAATAATTGAATATTTGTGATTGAATGAAGGAAAATCAATAAGGATTTTGGAATATTTTATGAAATTCTCAGTATTATTAACTCGATAAGTCTGCTAAGGTTGTATTCCTGAATACTTTGAGAGTATTATCGCGTACCTGAATCATGAGCTTGTTTACACTACACGTGGCTTCGTCAGGGCAATCACTACATTTTTCATAATAATTTAAACTTACACATGGCACCATGGCAATGGGACCTTCAAGAACACGCATCACTTCGGTCATTAAAATTTCTGAAGGTTCTTTTCTTAAATAATAGCCACCATGTTTTCCTTTTTTAGAACCTAAAATTCCGGACTTTCTTAACGTGAGTAAAATACTTTCTAAAAACTTTTGTGGAATTTGTTCGCTTTTGGCAATCTCGCTAACTCTGACAGGTAAATCGCCTTCTATTCTGGCAATATAAGTAAGTGCTTTTAAGCCGTATTTTGTTTTTTTAGATAGCATGGTGCTAATATAGGTATTTTAGGAAAGTTAATCGTTAATCAAAAAAAAGGTGTAATGATTTGAACCTAAATTTGTAGATTTGACTAAATGGTAGAAAAAGATAAAATACCAGTAAATAATAAAGTTTTGATTTGGGCAAGAGAATCTATTGCTCAAACGAAAAACTACGTTGTAGAAAAAACTGGAATTAATTTACGTCGCCTAAATCAATTAGAAAGTGGAAAAAAACATCCTGATTTAGATGAATTAAAGCTACTAGCAAAAACTTATAAAAGGACTTTGGCAGTTTTGTTATTACTAGAACCACCAAAAGAAAAACCACTTCCGGAAGATAGAAGAACAATAGATTCGAAAGAAATTGGAAACTTTCATGAAAAGACAATTTTAGCTGTCCGTAAAGCAAGAGCTTTTACTCAATCTTTAATTGAACTTAAAAATGAAGCAGGAATATCCATAACTAAATTCCCTTATTCTGCAACACTTGAAACCTCAATTGTAGAAATAGCTCAAAAAATAAGATTTGATTTAAGCTTGAATGAGGTTAGAGAATTAGATAACATGAATGATATTCTTGATGCTTATATTGAAAAAGTTGAATCGCTAGGTGTGGCAGTTTTTCAAATGAGTTTAACCCAAGATAAATTAAGAGGGTTTTCAATTGTAGATGAAGAAATACCAATAATAGGAATTAAAAGAGGAGGAGAAAAACCAACCTCAAAAATTTTCACTCTTTTTCATGAATTGGGTCATATAATATTGAACACTGGAGGACTTTGTGACTTATCAATAAAAACTGTCAGTGAAATTGAAAAATGGTGCAATGCTTTTGCTGCAGAAATATTAGTCCCAACTGCTGATTTGCTTTCTAATCATATCGTTCAAGGTTACAGATTTGCAAAGAATAAAATTTGGGCTAAAAAAGACTTAATTGAATTATCAACTTTTTTCCATGTAGGACCTTTAGCGATTTTGCGCTCTTTACTAACTAACAAACTAACGACAGCAAAATATTATAATGAAAAACACGAAGTGTGGAATAAACCATCTTTTGGTCGTTCAAAAAATCCAGAAGGAAGAAATATTGCAAAAGAAACAATAAAAGAAAAAGGAAGAAGTTACATTTCTCTGGCATTTTCGGCGTATGATAAAAACCGAATTGATATTAAAGATTTATCCGATTTTTTAGGTATTAAACTCTCTTATATTCCAAAAACTCGTGAACTATTAAATTCTCGATAAATGGAGTTGAATTTTTACGAGAATGAAACTATTTATGTTGTAGATACAAGTGCTCTAATAATGCTTGAATACACTTATAAATATGATAACCCAGTTTTTGATGCTATTTGGGAAGAAATTGAAGATTTAATCCAAAAGAATTCCTCGAGGCTCTGCCTCGGGGTTTCCGTTGAAATTGTCATTCCCG
>CAXBID010000171.1:0-8044 GCA_963975495.1 uncultured Flavobacteriaceae bacterium
ACTCTCCTGTTTTGGCAAAATTGCCGCTTGAAAACTTAACGAAGTATTGTTATTATGATGCATTATTTATACATACTTCACTCACAATCAATTGATAAATATTATGTTGGTGAAAGTGCTGATGTCAATCTTAGACTCGATTTGCATAATAGCCATCATTTCAAAAAGGGCTTTACAAATGCAGCTTCTGATTGGGCAATTAAATTGACTTTCGAGTGTAGCCTAAAAAACGATGCATTATATCTTGAAAAATTCATAAAGCGTATGAAAAGCAAAAAATTCACAATGAAAATTATTGATGACCCAAATATTTTAAATGATATCTTATCTAAAAAATAACATTGCCCTAGGTTCCCCCGAAGCTTCGGGGCTGGAGGTACCACAAAAAAATCCCGAAACTTTTGTTTAAGGGATTTTTTGTTTTTGTTTTATTATGATGCATTATTTATACATACTTCACTCACAATCAATTGATAAATATTATGTTGGTGAAAGTGCTGATGTCAATCTTAGACTCGATTTGCATAATAGCCATCATTTCAAAAAGGGCTTTACAAATGCAGCTTCTGATTGGGCAATTAAATTGACTTTCGAGTGTAGCCTAAAAAACGATGCATTATATCTTGAAAAATTCATAAAGCGTATGAAAAGCAAAAAATTCACAATGAAAATTATTGATGACCCAAATATTTTAAATGATATCTTATCTAAAAAATAACATTGCCCTAGGTTCCCCCGAAGCTTCGGGGCTGGAGGTACCACAAAAAAATCCCGAAACTTTTGTTTAAGGGATTTTTTGTTTCTAATACTTTTCTATTTTATTTGTACGGGTTTTTAAATTTGAAATTAAAAGAGAGTAGAATCGTTAGTTATCAGATAATTTAGAACAATTTGAAAACCACGCTATCCACTATTTATTGTCCAGTAATAAGAGAAAAGACAAAACGTCAATTGGAAGCCTAAGTTGATACTCTTGGAATCTTATAAAACGCTAAGGAATTCAAGTCTTTGAATAGCGCTTTATTTTATCTCTTTTGACGCTGCAGCATTTACAAAAAGTACATTTCCTATGTCCTCATAACCATCAAATGCTTTGGCGCCCAGATGCTCAACAGCCTTTTCAAGAAACCCGATGATTGTTAAATCCGCATCTTTCGATTTTTTATTGATTATTTGTTTGATATCCATGGCCGACTTCTGTGTTATAAACTCGATATTTTTTGGTGAAATGGGGAGTCGCCCTGCTTGGATTAGAAAAAAAAGCCTTTCTCGCTCCTCATCTATAGAATTTTCTGGGAAAATAGCATGAATATTGATAATGGCCTTTTTCCAATCGGGATGCCCCAACAAAATATACGCGAGGAGAATCATCAGGTTAGCATTTTGAAAGTCATAAGGAGAAATCCAAACGTGAATCTGCTTTTTTAAACCAAATGCCCGTTCCGAACTACCTAGAATAATAAGGTCGAAATCAACAGATTTTATAAGTCCCAGATTATCCACAATGTCCAGAAGGTTATCGGGATGGCTTTTATGATACTCAAACAGAAGAAGGTTATTTTCTTTACCCGCAATACCAGGCAACTGTATAATCTGGGCAACCGTAGAAGTAAAGGAAGGGGATACCAAAGTATCAATAAAAACATTGCTTCCACTAACATCTGCCATGGCTATCAACTGTTTTTTACAGCGGGTAGCCTCTTGGTGGGTTTCTGTAGATAAGTAGCCCTTAATATAATGAATGTAAGTGCCAAAACCATAACGGTGCGCTATCCAGCGTAAAAACTGGAAAGCGGAGAATCTATTGAAACTATCTTCCGAAATAGCTATGGTTGAAGGACGCCAACTTTGCGATTGTTCTTTTTCTGTTTTTTGAAGAAAAACCTGCATCTGCCGACTTAGTTGAAAAATAACCCCTTGAAATATGACAGCAAGGTTTCTTTTTTCCTGATTGTAATACGCTATCCATACAAACAAAACCAAAATTAAAATTATGGCCAATAGTGCGTAGGCAGCATTCATAAAAAACATCAGGGCGAAGGAACTCAATGCACCGAACAGAGATACATACCAACGGGATTTAAATTTTGGTCGGTAAGAAGGGTCTGCTGCAAAATGGTTAAGAAAGGAAATCAGGCAAAGCGACCCATAGGTCACCATAAAAAACATTGAAATAATTTGGGCCACACTGTCCAAGGCTCCCATAATAATAAACACACCAGCGATAAGTATTGTTATGACTGAGGCATTAAACGGCTCATCTTTATTTCCCTTTCCTTTTGATAACCAATTGTTGAATTTTGGAGTGGGGAAAATCCCATCCCGTGCAATAGCCTGAAGGGTACGTGGAGCAACCATAATACTCCCCAAAGCTGAAGAAATTGTTGCTGCAGCTAACCCTAAAGGTATTATCCACCAACCTTGCCATGCGATATCCGCCATGATCAATCGGGATGTATCCGCTAACTCTTGAGGTGGCGCAGATACCACTAGTTTCCATGCAATTAAAACGTACATGAACATGCCGCAGAGCGTACCCGCCAACGTGCCCAAAGGAATTGATTTACCGGGATTTTTCAAGTCACCCGACAATCCAACACCCGCAGTCATTCCAGTAAACGCAGGAAAGATGATTGAAAAAACAATGAAAAAACTTATAGCTTCAGGAAGTCCAGCACTATTGTCATTACTATTTTGCTCAGTCTGTCTGATTTCCGTCCGCTGATTAGCTTTAGGCATATTCTGTGGAGAAAGGCTGTCGGATAAACGAGCAGTTTCGTTTTCCGATTCTGTAGGGGTCCCGTTGTCAGTATTGGTATGCACTACCACATCAGACATGGTTACAAAAGGATCAAAATCATGAGTCTTGCTATATTCAGTTGTTCCTATAAAAAATGCAAATAACGAAATCGCAAGAACAGCCACTACGGTATAGAGAAGCTTAATTCCCAAGTCTGCACCTTTGGTTAACATGACATAGGTAAGCAGCAGCAGGCCGGGGATACCGATGGTTTGTTTCTGCCTTAGCAACCAGTTAAGCCATTCTGGCATAGATAGGGTAGCGATTAACCAATCAAAAAAGAAGCTGAAGGCTTCCGAAAAGGCCATAACATAAAACGCAACGCTTATAGCCTGCGAAAAATATAGGGCAATGCCAATGGTAGAACCTATAACCAGTCCAAAGGAGCGAGAAATAATATAGTATTCCCCTCCTCCTTCCACTTTTTGGTTGGTTGCAATTTCCGCAATGGCCATCGCAGTAGGAATAGTGACCGCATGACCAATTAGAATAATAGCAATAGCACCTAAAAACCCTACTTGCCCTACAGCAAAACCAAATCGGAGAAACAGTATAGCTCCTAAAATTGTTGCTATAGCAGTAAAAAAAACCGGAGCGGTACCGAATGTCCGAACTTTATTTAAGATGTCCTGCTGCATTAAGTGGTTAATCTTGGTTTTTGATGGATTAAACTAATGAAAAGATAGAAAAAAGCGCCCACTTTTTCGATAATATCGAAAAAAAGTTTCTTAAACCCAATTATCCTTGCCTAAAAATCTGGTAAGCCTTAGTCTAATAAAGGGGCGCCTAGGTAATGTAAGTCTCAAAAACTTGTTTCGAAACAATATAAAAGCCTATGGTTATAATTTATATGCGGTTTATTATGTCTTTATTCTGTTTGTAGGTTTTTAAATTTGAGATTAAAAGAGAGTACAGGCAGTGGCTGTTAGGTAATTTAAAACCCTGCTATCCACTATATCCTTTTATTGACCTTGTAAGGAGGAAGGACGTAGCCATCTCATTAATCAATTTCCTAAACCTAAACTCAATTAAGGTCTAATCGTAAAAACACGTTATTCCTACCACTAACAAACTTCCCCCTTTAAGTTTTTCATTAAAAAGTAAAATTTACTAACTTTATATGATTCAACACGTTAATCTAAAATATAGCCTAATGGTATGATAAAAATTTTCGCCCCAAATGATAGCCTCAAAAACTTTGTGTTATTTTTTCATATGTTCCATTGGACTAAAAAAGAGTCTGATTCCATAATCAAACACCGTTGTCTTCCTACCGGTTGTAGTTTTTTAGGATTTCAGCGTGAAGGCAGTATGCAGGTTGTCATTGATGATTTAACCATTTCTCCCTCAAAATACTACCTAAATGCTCAAACTACCGTACCCTATTTTATGCAGACCCACACAAATAACTTTAAAGCTATGGTAGCCTGCTTAAAACCTACCAGTATTTATCATTTATTTAAAATAAGCCCCACTGAATTGGTAGATGCCAGTCAAAATCCGAAAGATTTGTTTGGTGATCTTTTTAATAGATTTGAAACTAAATTTCTTGAGGAAGAGAATCCATTTCGCCAATTTTTACTTGTGCAAAAGCTCATTACCGACCAAATAAAACGAGCTGGTCCTAAATTAAACATAATCGATATTGCAATAGATTATATCATCATTAAGGAAGGCAAACTAAAGGTAAAAGATCTTTTAAGTTATCTAAACGTTAGTGAACGGCATTTTCAAAAAAAATTCAAATCAGTTGTTGGAATACCACCCTATTCCTATATTCAAATAATCCGTATTAACTTTATTTTTTCATATCTAAGATCTTCAAATTTAAAAGATTGTAAAACTATTACCGCTTTTTCAAACTTTTATGATGTCGCTCATTTTTCAAAAGTCTTTAAAAATTTTATGGGTATTTCACCTTCAGAATTCAATATTGACGAATTTCCTTTTCTAAAGCTAACAGCTGTGGAACAAGCGCTTTGGATCACACCCTTCCAAGCATTAATGGAAAAACATAATTAGTATGTGAAGTGTTTAAAAATTATTTTAGACGGTTATTTACAACGCACTTTAACTTAATATTTTTAGCTTAGAACTAGGTTGTTTATCGGTATGATGAATTTTATGGCGTTTGACAACAAAATATATTTCATTAATAATTTACGAGTTATGCGTTACAGTTTCTTCAGCTTTTTACTATGTGTTACCACATACTTGATTTTTAGTTTTAATATTTCTGCTCAAGTAGGAATTAACACCGATACACCTTCTCAAGCATTGGACATTAATGGGAAGATAGAAATTGGTGATGATGGAACAACACCAACCGAGGGGACTATTAGATACAATTCAACCACTAAAGAGTTTGAAGGTTATAATGGTGATACTTGGTTATCATTATCCTCAGAAAAAAGTATCAGACCGATTTTTCATGTGATTGCATCATCGGAATCTGCCAACTCTATTAACCCTATTATTGCTTTTGATACTAAAATTATTGACACAAGAGATGCTGTTGTTATAGATCCGCCAAACGTATATGGATATACAATTCCTGAAGATGGCATATATTACATCACGGCAAGTGTAGCTTCTCGCGTGGAAGTTGTAAACATCTTTTTAAGAAAAAATGGTATAGGCGACCCCTTAGCAATTAGCTCACTTTCTAGGCATCTAAATGATGCATTTAGGGAAACAATAGTGTTGTCTACTATTGCAGAATTAAAAACTGGTGATTACTTAAGCATTAGTGTTTCTGCAAATAATCCTGTAATTATATACTCTAACGGAACGTCTTTATTAACTTCATTTTCTGGATATAAAATTGATTAAATCTATTGTTAAATGCAAGTAATATATTAATCTTAAATTAAGACCCTTTATATAAAATAATATGCTATCAACATAAAAATACATTAATATATCATGAAGAAAACATACTTATTAGTAGTCTCATTTTTTATATTTTTCAACTTATCAGCTCAGGTTGGCATCAATACAGATACACCTGAACAGGCTCTAGATGTAAATGGTAAGCTCAAAATTGGTGATGATTCCAATACCCCAAACGAAGGGAGTATGAGATATAATTTTACAACAAAGGCATTTGAAGGATTTAACGGAACGGAATGGCTAAATTTGAGCCCTGATAATAGTCTAAAAGAATATGTAGTGACTGCCCCAGAATTTAATGCATTCATAGACAATGAATTTGCGCGCAAATCT
Source organism: uncultured Flavobacteriaceae bacterium (assembly GCA_963975495.1). GTDB lineage: Bacteria > Bacteroidota > Bacteroidia > Flavobacteriales > Flavobacteriaceae > CAXBID01. The sequence goes on from CAXBID010000171.1 coordinate 6,026, forward strand.
TCAATTGGCACATATTATTCTGGTGCGCCCGCTGGAAATTCTTTTAATCATTATTTTACCGCCGGTTTCCATCTTCCTTTAGGGGCTCAAGTTGAATCCATTACTTATTTTTATTTGGATCTGAGAAATGATGTTGATATCCAATTTAATATTTATAGCAATTGTGGTGCTACAAATGGGGTATCATCATTTGCGGCTTTTAAAACTTCAGGTTCGCTAGCAGAATATAGGCTTGATAGTGTGTCAACAAATTTTACCATAAATTCAAACTGCGGTTATATAATTCGCGCAAGAATAGTGGATCAAAACGGAAACAATACGGGAGGGTTATCATGGGATGCCAACCTACAAGTAAACAAGGTAATTGTTAAATACAGATGATATGAAAAAAACGTATATACTAATTTTAAACTTATTATCCTTAATAAGTATGGGGCAAAATCAATTGTTTATTGGTACAGGAACTTCAGTCACAGCAAATTCAACGATTACGCTATCTGATGCTGACTTAACCAATAATGGTACTTTTAATGGGGCTATTAAAATGAATGGTTCAAGTATTGATGTTGCCGACACATTTATTTATAACAATAATACAATGAATGTTACTATCATGGATGTTGAGGGTAACAATGCTGTAAATATTGAAAATGGCGATATCAGAATATCAAATGCTATTAATATGAATTCTAATGCATCTGCTTTATTACTAAGAAGTGCAAATATAATTCTAGAATCTACAGCACAAATCAATAATGAAAGTAATACTCGCCGTATCATTGGTGTAGATGATACCCATATTATGATTTCCAAAATGCATAATTCAAGTGCTCCTGAAACTTTTGGCAATATTGGTTTTCAAATTGATATGGCTGACACTGATCTGGGCAATACGGAAGTTTATCGCCGTTACAAAAGTTTAACCATAGAAGGCAATGAATCAATTAATAGATACTACGAGATCAACCCTGAAAATAGTTCCAATATAAATGCCGATGTACGCTTTTACTATATCAATTCAGATTTAAATGGATTAGTAAGTGCGTCTCTTAGTTTATATCAAAGTGATGACGGAAGTACTAACTGGACAGAATTTACAAGTTCGGTTAATGATGGAGCATACCCCTATTTAATAGGTTCGGGAATAAACCCTACAAATTTTTGGGCAATAGCAGAATCAGGAATTCCCTTAAGTAATACAGATTTGGTATTGTCTGATGTTAATATTTATCCTAACCCTACGGCAAGTATGGTCTATCTTAATATTCCCATCTCTATTATTTTAAAAGAATGTCAATTAATAGATGTCAACGGAAGAGTTATTAATTTGAAAATTCAAAATAAAAACATTCTGAACTTTAATGAACTATCAGAAGGCATGTACTTTTTAAAATTATATACAGATAAAGGAATTACGACTAAAAAGCTTGTAATCAAAAAATAAAAAATCCTCATTCTAAAAAAAGAATGGGGATCCAAAAAAGGCAACGTCTCTACGCTCTCCAAATGCAGTACCATCGGCGCTAACGGGCTTAACTTCTCACACTTGGGAACTGCTTATATCTAATAAAATAGTTTTACGTGAAGTTTATGGCAAAAAAAAGAGTCTAACTACATATTGTAATCAGACTCTTCAAAAAAGGCAACGACCTACTCTCCCACAAATGCAGTACCATCGGCGCTAACGGGCTTAACTTCTCTGTTCGGAATGGTAAGAGGTGGGCCCCGTCGCTATAACCACCTTAAACTTTAGTCCCGCACTTGATGCGGGATCTCTTTCTTGCCTACTATAAAAGCAGTTTAGAAAGACAAATATCTTAACATATTGAAAAGTCCCAAAGGGACACTGGACACATAACAAACAATAATTCACTTTGCACTACCCTTATAAAAAAACATCCGCCCCCCATTGCCCTTTTGGGGCAAGTGTCCTCCCCCCTTTTGGGGGAGTTAGAGGGGCTAATACAATAAGCCTATGGGCTATTAGTACTACTCGGCTATGGCATTGCTGCCCTTGCA
>CAXBID010000172.1:0-8041 GCA_963975495.1 uncultured Flavobacteriaceae bacterium
CATACTTTTCCGCAGAACCCCGAGGCAGAGCCATCGAGGAATTCTTTAGATTAAAGAAAATGGAAACAATCCGAATTGACATACTAAACCCAAAAGCAAAGAAGCTTCTAAAAGATTTAGCGGATTTAAACTTGATTAAGATTAATAAGGAAAAAAATAAATCGGACTTTTCAAATTTGCTAAAAAAAAATAAGAGCTAAATCCAATGATGAAATTTCGCTAGATGAAATAACAGAGGAAGTTGAGCAAGTGAGAAAATCACGATATGAAAATTAAGAAAATAATTCTAGACACAAATCTTTGGATTAGCTTTCTCATTTCTAAAAAATTCAATCAAATTGATAAACTGATTGAAGACAAAAGAATAATATTAATTTTTTCCGACGAGTTGCTAGAAGAATTTATTGATGTTGTTAGCCGTCCAAAATTAAAAAAGTATTTCTCAAAAAAAGACATCCTTAACATTCGCAAACACGAATTATATTCTCACAAAATTAAAATCAGCAAAAGAAGCGAGAGAAATATTAAGAAAATTTAAGGTACTTGTAGAATTATTAAGTCTAGATGACAAAATAACGGAATTAGCTTTGAGTGACGACAATTTTCCAGACTTTGAAGATGGACTTCAATACTACTCTGCCATAGAAAACCAAATAGATATAATAATTACACGGAATAAAAAGGACTTTAAAAACTCGAAAATTCCTGTTTTAACTGCGAAAGAATTTTTAGCTCGGAAATAATGTCAGTGGCTAACAAAGCCGTGTATAATTAATTGCTTGGTTCTATTCTACTTACGAATCCCGATATGCTATCGGGATGCGGATTTTCTATTCCGTTTTTATTTGCTAAACCCGCCCGTACCGAACGGCACGTTCGGGCGGGTTAGTTGCTTAACCACGCCACTAATCTTATACATAAACGTTATGGTGCATATTTGACAAAAAAAACGATGAAAATTGAATTTAACGAAACCGAAAAAACGATTGAAATAAAAGATGGATTAAAAAAGCAGTATTTATTAATGAAAATATCACTGATTTTTACTCTTGTTAATTCTGTTCTTCTCCCATTATTTGTTTTGGATAAAAAACAATTGGAATGGATGGGTTTTATTTGGATAATTCTTGGGGTTTTTTCAATCGTGTTATTTACTTATCAAATACTCAAAAGAACAGCATCTGAAAAACTGAAATTATCTGAAATCAGCTCGCTAACCGAAAAGCAATTTTTTGGACGAAAAAGGTTCAGTCTGAAATTGAAAAACGGAAAGTTGAGAGACTTAATGGAAATGAAAAATGAATCTGATATTATAGAAACTAAAAAGTTGTTTAAAAATATCGGAATTGAAACAAACTGAGTAAATAAATAAAAAAAGATTTGCCAAAAATGGCTATAAGTAATTGCTTATTCTAGCCTACTTCTGAATCCCGATATTCTATCAGGATTGTGGTAACGCCCAAATAATAGAACTATATGCTAGCAAAATATAAACTTTAACATTCCATATCGACTTTTATAAAAATTTTAAGAGAATTTCCACTTAACTTTAATGAAATTTAAAACCAAAAAATTATTATGAAAAAATTATCATGTATTTCAACAATTGCATTCGCATTTATGATGCTTTTATCTGTACATGTAGATGCTCAGAAATTCAGTGGTTTAGATAAAAGCCCGCTTGACATAGCATATTACAAAACAGATAGAAATGCACCTCCTATGGTTAAGGTTATTTATAGCAGACCTCAACTAAAAGGAAGACCTTTAAGTAAACTAGCTCCTAATGGAAAAGTTTGGAGAACTGGTGCCAATGAAGCCACTGAGATAAAGTTTTATCAAGATACAAAATTTGGAGGCAAGACTGTTGAAGCAGGAACCTATTCTTTATTTACCATTCCGGGCGAAACGGAATGGACTATCATATTGAATAAAGATTTAGATGCTTGGGGGTCTTATAGCTATAAGGAAAGTAGCGATGTTACTCGAATTAAAGCCCCTGTAAGCTCAGGCGAATCAGTTGAGGCATTCTCTGTTGCTTTTGGTAATGGCAATATGTATTTAGCATGGGACACCGTTAGGGTTTCCATCCCTATTAGTCAATAATGTTTTAAAAAAAACAAAAAAACGCCTTGAAATTCAAGGCGTTTTTTTATGGTATATTCAAATACTTATGCGTTTGAAGAGAGACCTTCCATTTAGGATTCGCCATTACATAATCTACAATTTCAGGCACAACCTTATCGCGCTTGCTCCACTCGGGTTGTAAATATAAAATACAGTTTTTATTGACCTTAGCAGCTTGTTCTTCCGCAAAACGAAAATCATCTTTATTATATACAATAACTTTAAGCTCATGTGCTTTTTTGTAAACTTCCTGGGTTGGCAGTTTCATCTTCTTAGGTGATAGACAAATCCAATCCCATTCACCAGTTAATTTATAAGCACCCGATGTTTCAATATGAACTTGTAAGCCTTCACCTTTTAACTGCGTTGTTAATGCCGACATATCCCACATTAGTGGTTCTCCACCTGTTACAACAATAGTATCACTGTATTTCTTAGCATTTGAAACAATTTTAGAGGTTTCAGTTGGCGGATGCAAATCGGCATTCCAACTTTCCTTAACATAGCACCAATGGCATCCCACATCACAACCCCCAATACGAATAAAATAAGCCGCCGTTCCTTTATGAAAACCTTCACCTTGAATAGTGTAAAACTCTTCCATTAAGGGTAGCATTTCACCTTTATTAACCAACGTTAATACATCTTCATTCATCTAAAAATAATTAAGTGCAAATGTACATATATTTAAAGAAAAGAATAAGCACTTCATTCTATACTTTGTTCGATATTTTTATAAATTAAATAAACATTTTTTGAAATTCCTATTCAATTTACCTAACTTAGCCATGATTAATTAATTTTATGTCTCTCTCAATCTCTCTCAAAAATGAAGCATTTCACTTATGTGATAGTGGCACTATTATGTGTCAATTATTACTGTTACTCTCAAGTTGGTATTGGAACCACAACTCCAGATACATCCACTATATTAGATATAGAATCGACAGACAAAGGCATTCTTATTCCTCGTGTATCAAGTGCTGATATTGTAAGTCCTGCTAATGGACTATTAATATTTGAAACAAATGACAACGCCTTTGAATATAATTCTGGAACCCCAATCGCGCCAATGTGGACTAAGATAAATACAGGTTCATCCGTTTACATAGGCAAATTTATTATTACTGGTACGGGCACCCAAACTATTTCTGGATTGCCATTTCAGCCTTCACAAATTAAATTTTCAGCTCATGCCAATGTAGAAAGCTACAATATAAATGCTGATAATGGTGTTGGAGACAATAATAACACGTTTCAAAATACTTTTGGCACTATGGTTGGCTTTTCCACAAACTATGGAGGCACCATTGCGCAACAAACTATTTATGTTGGTGGTAACGGTAACTCTATTAACGATATATCCAGATATGCGTCAGACTCAAGGGCTATAGGTATTAGATATTCTAACCAAAATGGAGATGATTTAGGATTAACGGCTGCCCAAGTAACTGCTTTTACTAGCGATGGCTTTACCATAAACGTAACAAACCATACTGAAAACATAGTAGTTATCTATGAAGCCTATAGATAAAAAATCAATTGTTTTCATGTTATTATTCTTTTTTCTAAACCTTATCGAAAATTTTAAAATATAAATTGCCCTTATATATTAGATAAAAAAGCCCTATAACTTTTATACATAAAACGCTATTTTTTTCTTCTTCTTTTTTCCTGTATTTTTATGCAAAATTATACTGCATGGGTACAAAGGAAACTTTTTTTGAATACATAACTCAAGGCAACGCTACAAAAGGGGATTTTATACCCATTGGCGCCGCCATGTTAGATGGTGAAACCGTAACCGGTGCTCATGTAAAAATTCCCTTAAAAACTATGAATCGTCATGGTTTAATTGCTGGTGCTACCGGAACGGGGAAAACAAAATCACTACAGGTTTTAGCTGAAAATTTAAGCGATAAAGGTATTCCCGTTTTATTAATGGATATTAAAGGCGATTTAAGCGGGTTGGCACAACCAAGCCCGGGACACCCTAAGATTGACGAGCGCCACAAAAAAATTGGTTTGCCTTTTGAATCAAAATCATTTCCTGTTGAAGTACTCACTTTGTCCGAACAAGATGGTGTGCGTTTACGTGCTACGGTTAGTGAATTTGGCCCTGTTTTACTCTCTAGAATTTTAGATTTAAGCGACACACAAACCGGCGTTATTGCTGTAATATTTCAGTATTGTGATGACAACAAATTACCAATTCTCGATTTAAAAGATTTTAAAAAAATATTACAATATGCTACTAATGAAGGTAAAGACCAATTTGATGATGCTTATGGTCGAATTTCAACCGCATCAACTGGTGCTATTTTACGTAAGATTATTGAATTAGAACAACAAGGCGCTGATTTGTTTTTTGGCGAAACCTCATTTGATGTTGATGATTTGACACGTATTGATGAAAATGGACGTGGTTATATCAATATAATCAGACTAACCGATATTCAAGATAGACCAAAACTATTTTCAACATTTATGTTGAGCTTATTGGCTGAAATTTACTCTACATTTCCTGAACAAGGTGATAGTGATCGGCCAGAACTCATTATTTTTATTGATGAAGCGCATTTAATTTTTAACGAAGCTTCAAAACCTCTTTTAAACCAAATTGAAAGTATTGTAAAACTAATTCGTAGTAAAGGTGTTGGGCTCTATTTTGTTACTCAAAACCCAACCGATGTTCCAGAAGCTGTTTTGGGGCAATTAGGTCTAAAAGTACAACACGCTTTAAGAGCTTTTACAGCAAAAGACAGAAAAGCCATTAAATTAACGGCTCAAAACTATCCAGATTCTGAGTATTATGATACGACCGAAGTTTTAACATCGTTAGGTATTGGTGAAGCTTTAGTTTCTGCTTTAGATGAAAAAGGTCGACCCACGCCACTTGCCGCCACTATGATGCGAGCGCCAATGAGTAGAATGGACATTTTAACAGATATTGAGTTAAGTTCACTCCTTTCAAAATCCAAAATGGTGAAAAAATACAATGAAACCATTGACAGGGAAAGTGCCTATGAAATGCTTAATGAAAAGATTGAATTAGCAGAAGCTAAAGACGCTAAAGAAAAGGCGAAACAAGAACTTGAAGCACTTAAAAAAGCGGAATCTAAAAAGCGTACAACAAGCACACGAAGAAGAAGTACAGCCATGAACCCCATTGTAAAGGTACTTACGAGTGCCACATTTATACGAAGCGTTTTTGGTATATTAAACAAAGTGATGAAAAAATAAGTTCCCACTGTCACAAAGTGAAATCTCCCCAAAGGGGGAGGCAATTAATAAAAAATAAAACCAATTTAACTTATGTACAAACCATTTTTAAGCTTAATTATATTATGTCTTTTTCTATCAAGCTGTAACAAAGAACAAAATCCTTTTGAAATTGGAAAACAACATATTGGTTTTTTAACGGATTCTACGCAAGTAAAAGACTTAAAAACTATTTATAGTAATGATTCTATTGTAAAATTTATAAGTGGTGATGAATTCATAGGTAGTAAAAATAACATCAGTATTTTTGAAAAAGGTGGTAAAAAATTATTGATTTTAACACCCAATCAGGCTTTAGATTCAACTTCGGTTATTGAAAGTATTCAAATTATTGATCCGCGATATAAAACCGCTAAAAACATTTCAACACAAAGTACATTTAAAGAGCTTTCTAGTGCCTATAAAATTTCAAAAATCAGTAACTTAATTAACTCTGTGCTTATAAGAGTAAATGAACTGGATGCAAGTTTCGCCATTGACAAAAAAGAACTCCCAGCAAATCTCAGGTTTGATATGGATTTAAATATTGAGGAAATACATATTGCTGATCATGCTAAATTCAAATATTTTTTTATAAACTGGAACGATACTAATTAATATAAAAATGAATCCATTCTTAGCTAAAATATTAATTGATGTTGCTCGTAAAAAAATAGAAGCAAAACAAAAAACGAACAAGCCAGTTAGCAAAAAGCAAATTGTACCTTTGGTTAGAAAGTTTCAGGTTGAAATATCCCATGCTATAAAAGAATATATTTTTATAATTATTGGTGTATTTTCAGCTGGATTTGGATTAAAAGGTTTTTTATTACCAAATAGTTTTATTGATGGTGGTGCTACAGGTATTTCTCTATTATTGGAAAATATTACATCGTTAAACTTAGGTTTATTATTGGTTATTGTAAACCTCCCTTTTTTAATTTTAGCCTCAAGAACCATAGGCAATAAGTTTGCTATTAAAAGTATAGCTGCTATTACTTTGTTAGCACTTGTTGTACATTTTGTAAACTATCCAACTATTACAGAAGACAAACTATTAATTGCCATTTTTGGCGGGTTCTTTTTAGGATCAGGAATTGGAATGTCTATGCGAGGCGGAAGCGTTATTGATGGCACTGAAGTTTTAGCCATTTTTTTAAGTAGAAAATTATCGCTAACAATTGGTGATGTATTATTCTTAATCAATATTATAATTTTCTCAGTTGGCGCCTACATCCTATCTATTGAAACCGCTTTATATGCTATTCTCACATATCTATCTGCAGCCAAAACCGTTGATTTTGTGGTTGATGGTGTTGAAGAATATATTGGTGTAACCATTATCTCAAACAAGCATGAAGAATTACGATTTATGCTCACTAAAAAACTACGACGCGCTTGTACCATTTATGCTGGTAGAGGTGGTTATGGTACTTCAGGGGAAAGTTATGATAAGGATATTATTTATACTGTTATAACCAGGTTAGAAATCGCAAAACTTCAAACCGAAATTGATAAAATAGATAAAAATGCGTTTATAATAATGGGTGTTGTTAAAGATTTAAAAGGCGGCATGATAAAGAAAAAACCATTAAAAGAAGAACATTGAAAAAATATACCATTCAAAACAATCCCTTTGTAGTTCCTACTACAGACGGAAAAATAATAAAAGAACATTTTGGTTTAACTACTGATGGAAATTCCCAAATAAGTATTGCGCACATGAAAGCCCCTGCTGGATGGAGCGAACCTTTTCAAACACCAGAATTTGACGAATTTACTTTTATTATACAAGGTAAAAAACAATTTATCATTGAAGATGAAATCGTCATTTTAGAAGCTGGACAATCCATCAAAATTGAAAAAAATACCAGAGTTCAATATTCAAATCCGTTTACCGAAGTATGCGAATATATTGCCATTTGTACTCCAGCCTTTTCTATAGATTTAGTAAATAGAGAAGATTAAATGAGTAAGTTTATTCCAAAAATTATTGGTGGCTTCATTAATTTTATAAGTCTGTTTTCTACTACTTCTGCTTCAAATATTGCGATTTATATTTTCTCAAAACCAAGAAAAGGAAAAATTAATCAAGAAGAAGAGGAATTCCTAGCAACTGCTAAACACAAAGTCATTTATTATAATGATATTGGTATTCAATCTTACCAATGGCAAGGTAACAAACCAACTGTTTTATTGGTTCATGGTTGGGAAAGCAACTCCTATAGATGGAAAGATTTAATAAAAAAATTAAAATCAGAAGATTATAATATTATTTCAATTGATGCGCCAGCACATGGTAATTCTGGCAGTAAAATATTTAATGCTATATTATATTCTGAATGTATACATGTGGTTATAAATCATTTCAATATTCACACTATTATAGGGCATTCTGTAGGTGGTACCGCTAGTGCCATTGCGCTACATAATTACAAAATTTCGGCTGTTAAAAAGTTAATATCCCTTGGAGCACCTGCAAATTTTATTGCTTTAGTTAAAAACTACCGAAAAATGATGGGCTTTAATAAAACAGTAATGAAAGCTATGGATGCTTATTATTTTAAACACTTTGGGCATTTACCCGAATATTTTACGGTGGCTAATTATTCAAAAAACATTCAAGCCAAAGGGTTAATTATTCACGACAGAA
>CAXBID010000173.1:0-7971 GCA_963975495.1 uncultured Flavobacteriaceae bacterium
GTGTTTGTGCTTGTAGTTAATCTTAAATTATTGGTTTGTAAATCATTTAACGTACCCGAAATGACTACACTAAATTTGGCATATTGATTAACCCCAAATTCATTGTAAAACGTATTGAGTTCATCTAATAGAACATTTGAATCTTTAAAACTCGCTTCCACTAAAACCTTATCAGCAAAAAATTTAAAATCTTCTCTATCATATAAAAACTTCAAATCGCCTTTTAAAACAGAATGGGGTGTTTTAATATTCAGATCAGCAAACGTCATATCGGTAAGCGTATAACTAAAATTAGTGGTCATATTCTTTACGGCTACACCCCTACTGTCTTTAAAGGACAAGGTGTTTATCCGCGCACTTACATTACTACCATTAATTAAAAAATTAGTAGCATTTATATTTAAATTGTTAAAATCCAAACGCTTTGCAGTTTCTCTATTGTCATCAGATAAGGTAAATATGCCATCGTAAATAGACACATCGCTGGATGAAAGCAAGAAATCACTTTTGTTATCCCTAGGGTTATCATCGTCAAATTTGGCAACAAAAACATCTAAATTGGTTTCTGTAGTACCTTTGTAGGTTTTAATATTGAAAACTAAATTCATGATATCAATATCACCAAAAACTAATTTGCCGTTGTACAAATTTCTGAAACTTAAAATAGACGTATTGAGTTCTGCAATACTAATAAGCGTGTCTTTTTTATAATCTTCAACATAAATGTTTTTAAGCTCAACATCGCCATTAAGCTGTAAACCTACTTTATCAATGTTTATGTTAGTTCCAAAATCGTTATTTATACGTTTTGTAGCGTAATTTCCAAGTGCGGTCTGTACGGGCGGAATAGAAAGTATTAACACTAAAATAATGAACAGCATCAAAATGATGCCGATAATTTTATACAGTATTTTAAATGCTTTTTTGATACTTTTTAAGGTTATAATTTAAATAAGAATATCCTACTTTTGCAATTACGAATGAATCAAATACTTCAGACGTTTATTCGTTTTCAAAATTAACAATTATTGTGCCTAAAATTGATTAATGACCGAACAAAATATTTATATACTTGGAATTGAATCTTCATGTGATGATACAGCAGCTTCTGTAATACACAACGGTAAAATTTTAAGCAATGTTGTGGCTAGCCAAAAAATACATGAAGCATACGGTGGCGTAGTACCAGAATTGGCATCCAGAGCGCATCAACAGAATATTGTTCCTGTGGTGCATCAAGCTTTAGAACAGGCAGGAATCCGTAAAGAAAAACTAAACGCTGTGGCTTTTACCCGTGGTCCTGGTTTGATGGGGAGCTTGTTGGTTGGTACATCATTCGCAAAATCTTTGGCTTATGGTTTAAACATTCCGCTGATTGATGTGAACCACATGCAAGCGCATATTTTAGCCCATTTTATTGATGAAGACCAATTTAACAAACCGCCGTTTCCGTTTTTAGCGATGACTATTTCTGGCGGACATACGCAGATTGTTAAAGTTGATAATTATTTTGAAATGACCGTTATTGGCGAAACCATTGATGATGCTGTTGGTGAAGCTTTTGATAAAAGCGGAAAAATTTTAGGTTTAGGTTATCCCGCAGGCCCCGAAATTGATAAACGCGCAAAATTGGGAAACCCTAAAGCGTTTAAGTTTACAAAACCCAAAGTTGATGGTTTAAACTTTAGTTTTTCTGGTCTTAAAACGGCTATCCTATATTTTGTCCAAAAAGAAGTAAAAGCGCATCCTAATTTTATAAGCGACAACTTAAATGATATTTGTGCCTCTATTCAATACACCATAATTGGAATTTTGATCGATAAATTAAAACTGGCTACAAAACAAACAGGTATAAAACATATTGCCATTGGTGGTGGGGTTTCGGCAAATTCTGGAATACGGCAAGCTTTAAAAAATGGCGAACAAAAATTTGGTTGGACAAGCTATGTTCCAAAGTTTGAGTTTACAACCGATAATGCGGCTATGATTGCAATTGTTGGGTATCTCAAATATTTAGAAGGTGATTTTGCTGAACAAAGTGTTATGGCTTCGGCTAGGTTGAAAATATAGTTTGCAGTTTTCAGTAGCAATAGGCAGTCACTCATAGTTAAACTCTAAAATCGTTAATCATAAATCGTAATTCTAAAATCCTTTATATCTTCGCTTTATGCAACTCTTTTTCAACCCAAACATAACGGAAACCACAAAAGACTTTTCTTTTGATAAAGAAGAAAGTAGGCATATTGTAAAAGTATTGCGGAAAAATACGGGCGATGCGTTACATATTACTAACGGGAATGGTTGGTTATTTACTGCTGTAGTTACTATCCCCGATATTAAAAAATGTACGGTTAGTATGGTTTCTAAAACATTACAACCCAAACGAAATTATAATTTGCACTTAGCTGTTGCTCCAACAAAAATGAACGACCGTTATGAATGGTTTCTTGAAAAAGCGACTGAAATTGGCATTGAAACCATTACCCCTATTATTTGCGATCACAGCGAACGAAAGGTTATAAAAAAAGACCGTTTTAAAAAGATTCTACAATCGGCTACCAAGCAATCCTTAAACTGTTATGTACCAAAATTAAATGATGCTATCACCTTTAAAGATTTTATAGCGCAGGATTTTACGGGCGATTTATTTATTGCGCATTGCGAAGAAACGGACAGAAAATCATTGAAAACAGAACTCAATTCCAAAACAGACATCACAATTTTAATAGGTCCAGAAGGCGATTTTTCTGTTAAGGAAATTAAAACAGCGCTTCAAAATAATTTTATTCCTGTAACTTTGGGAGAAACCCGGTTGCGCACCGAAACAGCAGCAATAGTAGCTTGCCATTCAGTGGCTTTTGTAAACGAATAACTATTATGAAATTATATTTATCTATTTTCTGTTTTCTCTTTTCTCTTTTCTCTTTTAGTCAAGATTTAGGCATTTTAAAATATAAAGGTGGTGGCGATTGGTATGGAAACCCAACGGCATTACCAAATTTAATTGCGTATTGCAATCAGAATATTGATACTAAAATGAACCTAAAACCTAAAACGGTTGAAGCCGGAAGTTCAGATATTTTTCAATACCCATTATTATATATGACGGGACATGGCAATGTGTTTTTTAGCGAAACAGATGCTGAAAACCTTCGTAACTATTTAATATCTGGTGGGTTTTTGCATATTGACGATAATTACGGTATGGAACCTTATATAACCAAAGAGCTTAAAAAAGTATTTCCAGATAAAGATTTAATTGAGATTCCAACTAACCACGACATATTTAATAGTGCATATAAATTCCCAAATGGCTTACCAAAAATCCATGAACACGACGGCAAACGCCCACAAGCTTTTGGTGTTTTTCATGAAGACCGGTTAGTATTATTATTCACTTATGAAAGCGATTTAGGTGACGGATGGGAAGACCCCGAAGTGCATAACGATCCCGCCGATGTTAGAGAAAAAGCATTAAAAATGGGTGCCAATATTGTGAAGTATGCTTTTGAGAATTGAAAAAGACCCCTTACCCCCAAAGGGGGAATGCTTACTCAATAGTAACTGACTGAATACTGTTTACTGCCTACTGAATACTGAATACTGAATACTGAATTATGCAACTCACTCACTACAATAACAACTTTGAGTCCAAGACCTTTCCAATTACTTTGGTATGCGATAATGTAACCAATGCACCAAATATTGGTAGCTTGTTTAGAATAGCTGATGCGTTCGGAATAGAAAAACTGGTACTTTGTGGTGATGTTTCATTGGGAAGAAAAATAACAATAACATCAAGAGCTACTGAAAAAGTAGTGAATTATGACATTCAAGAATCGGCTTTAAAAGTTATTGAAAAACTGAAAGACCGAGATTATCAAATCATTTCGTTGGAAATAACAACTACTAGCCAGCCCATTTATAACTTTAAATTTTCAACAAAAAAACCCATCGTTTTAGTAATTGGCGACGAAAATTTTGGGGTTTCAGAAGCTATTCTAAATCAATCTAACGCTATAATCCACATAGATATGTTTGGTAAAAATAGTAGTATGAATGTGGTACAAGCCACCAATATTGCTTTATATGAAATAACCAAACAACTTTCGTCTGTCATGTCGAAATGAGGCACGATTGAGACATCTCATAATCTTTCCCAATAAAACTCAAAATATTCTTCTTTATGTGATTTCTCATTTCATTCGAAATGACTAGATTTACTCACTAATTATTTTCAATTGAATTCAAACACTATTTCAAACGGGATTTTAAAAGCAATAGGCATCATTTTGGGTGTTGCTTTATTGCTTTACTTTTTATATCAAGTACAATCTGTAATAGTATATATTGCTATAGCTGCCGTTATTTCTTTAATTGGCAGACCAATTGTTATGTTTCTCGAGAACAAGCTCAAGTTTACAAATACTATAGCAGTCATTATTACAATGGTTTTACTATTTGGTTTATTTATAGGTTTAATCGGGCTATTTATTCCGTTGGTTATGAAACAAGGGCAGAATTTATCACTTCTAAATATTGAAGAACTTCAAGTAAGTATTGAAAATTTATATATTGAGATAATTAATTATTTTGATTTAAGTAAAATTGATGTTGAAAAAACTATTAAAGATTCCGATTTAATGTCTAAAATAGATTATTCATTAATTCCAGATTTTTTAAATTCAGTTATTAGCGGTTTCGGAAATTTTAGTATTGGTTTATTCTCAGTATTATTTATCTCCTTTTTCTTTTTAAAAGATAGTCGTCTTTTTGAAAATAGCCTATTAACTTTTATCCCAGAAGGTAAAGAATCGCGTTGGAAGACTTCAACTACCAAAATAAAGGATTTATTATCTAGATATTTTGTGGGTCTCATTATTCAAATTTTTATTCTATTCATTATTTACACCATTGGTTTACTTATCATTGGCGTTGAAAATGCTATTGTTATTGCTTTTTTATCTGCTTTGCTAAATTTGATACCTTATGTAGGTCCTGTAATTGGTATGTTTTTAATGCTACTTTTAACCATGACGAGCAATTTGGGGCTAAGCTTTAGTGATATTATTTTACCAAAAACACTATGGGTTTTAGTGGTTTTTGGCATTGGCCAATTGGTTGATAATTTTGGGAGTCAGCCTATCATTTTCTCAAAAAGTGTGAAGTCGCACCCATTGGAAATATTTCTGGTTATTTTAACTACAGGAATTCTTTTTGGTGTAATAGGCTTAATCATCGCGGTACCAGCTTACACTGCTACAAAGGTAATTCTAAAAGCCTTTTTATCTGAAAATAAAATTGTTAAAAAGCTTACTAAAGACTTATAGTTTTACTTGAATACTTCTATTTTAAATATTGACGTTCAGGAATTTATAAACACAAACTTAAATTCTAACATAACTTCTATCGTATTAAAAGGAACATCTTTTTCTTCTGTTGAAACAAATGAAATTGTGGAGCAGATTGAAGCCAAAAAACGTTGCGAAAAAAAATTACCAACTTGGTTTAGTGCTGAAAACATTTATTATCCCAACAAACTAAACATTGAGCAAACATCTTCTGAAATAACGGCCAAATATAAGTCGGGATTAATTTCTGGTAATTCCATAATCGATTTAACCGGTGGTTTTGGTGTAGATTGTTTTTACTTTTCAAAACACTTTAAAACCGTTAACCATTGTGAAATTAACGAAGATTTATCCCATATTGTAAAATATAATTACAAGCAATTAAATATTAAAAACATAAGCACCATTAACGCTGATGGCATTAAATATTTAAAAACAAGTAACAAAAATTATGATTGGATCTATATTGATCCTTCTCGTCGTCATGATACCAAAGGCAAAGTATTCTTCCTTAACCATTGCTTGCCCAATGTGCCAGAACATTTAAATCTGCTTTTTAAAGCATCCAATAACATATTAATTAAAACATCGCCTTTACTGGATTTATCGGTTGGCATTAATGAACTAAAGCATGTGAAAAATATACATGTTATTGCCATAAATAACGAAGTAAAAGAATTGCTTTGGGTTTTAGAAAACGGTTTTGATGATGCCATTGAAATTAAAACAGTAAATCTTAAAAAAGAAACAGAAGAACATTTTGATTTTTATTTAGATGATGAAAAACAATCCGAATCTAGTTACAGTGAACCACTCGCCTATTTATACGAACCCAATACGGCTATTTTAAAAGCGGGCGGATTTCAAAGTATTACAAAACAGTTAACTATTTTAAAACTCCATAAACACTCACATCTTTACACAAGTGAGTCATTAGTTGATTTCCCTGGAAGATCTTTCAAAATTGAAAAAATAGTGCCTTACAACAAGAAAGAAATCAAAAAACTTGGTATTAAAAAAGCGAATATTACCACTAGAAATTTCCCTGAAACGGTTCAACAAATTCGTGAAAAACTCAATATTAAAGATGGTGGTAATCACTATTTATTTTTCACAAAAGATTTTAAAGACCATAAAATTCTCATAATTTCAGAGAAAATCAATTCATAAATGCATTTAAGCTACAATTCGTTTCGAAAAAAGGACAAATAACTGCTTTTAATGCCTAATTTTATTTCGATATGAAAAAAATCATTTACTCCATAATTATTGTGATATTAATAGCAATAATTGCCACATATATGTCTTTGAATTATGGTAATAAAAAACAGGCAATTTCTGTTTTAATAAACATTGATAACGTCAATGATTTTAATTTCAAAGCACATGATTCCGTTTTAGTTGCTGCCAGTTTTATTTATGATTCCAACAATTTTAAAGATTTCATGCAAGGTGAGCACTATAGAGATGCTTGGTCTACACCAATAAAAGTTCCAATTGTTTTTTTAGACACTTTAAACGGAGGCTCTGAAATAGTTGATATTGGTGGAGGAAAGCAAACAAAGTCGTTGGAATTAAAAGCAGGCAATGGCATAATCTATACGTTGAGAAGTATAAATAAAAACCCAAAACCATTAATTCCAGAATTTGTTAAAACACTAGGTTTAGAGAATATAATCATTGATGGTATTTCTGCACAACACCCTTATGGTGCCATACCTGTGGCGCATTTAGCTGAATCTGTTGGGTTACTGCATACAAACCCAAAAATCGTATTTCTACCTAAGCAAAAACTCTTAGGAAATTACAATGCTGAATTTGGTAATAAGCTTTTTTTACTGGAGTATGAGAATAAGAATAAATTTAACTGGACTAACTACAAAAATGTTACTGAGATTATTGATACGGACAATCTTATTGAACTGAAAAACGAAAAAGGTGATGGACTAAAGATTGATGAAGCGCAATTGGTTAAAAACAGGCTTTTTGATTTGATAATTGGTGACTGGGACAGACATGCAAAACAATGGGGATGGGTCCTTATTAATGAAGACAATAGTTTAAAAGCCATACCATTGGGTGTAGATAGAGATAATGCTTTTTTTAATATGGAGGGTATCATTCCTTCCATAATTTCCAATCCGAATATCGTTAAGGAATTACGATCTTTTGAGGATAATATTGAGCATATGGCTGGACTGGTACAACCTTTTGATCGCTATTTTTTAATTAAAACCGATCCGAATCTTTTCATTGAACAAGCAAAGATTTTAAAAAATGAATTGACTGATGATATAATTGATGAAGCCCTAAATAAATGGCCAAAAGATATTAGAGAATTGGATGGAGAAATTATTCGAGAAAAGATAATTTCTAGAAGAGATAGTATTGTTAAACATGCTGTAAATTTCAAACAAACCATTGATATCGCTGGTGAACTTGAAACTTGGCCGTTAAAAGGATGCGATGATTTACAAATAAAGGATAGTATGAAAATATGTTTTGAGTGTTTTTGAAAATAATATTAAACACTTCGTAAAATTTCAACTCTCACAGAGGTTTAGCAGTAAACAACCACCGTTAAAAACGGTGGCTTTGGATTTCAGATTAGCCCCAAAGG
>CAXBID010000174.1:0-7969 GCA_963975495.1 uncultured Flavobacteriaceae bacterium
CAACTTATCATACAGACAAAAATCATGATCATACCCGTAATTTGACCTTCCTGACTTATAAGTTGCTTTTGGCTTACTAAAAGAAAAATACCTATAAACCCTAAAAATACGCCAACATAGGACATGGCTGAAATCTTTTTACCCTGAAGAATTCGCATGAGTATAAGAACCACTAAAGGTTGCGCAGAAATTTCCAAAGCAGCAAAACCGCTATCTACATACTTTAGTGCCCATACCACGACGCCATTACCAAAGGTTAAAAACAAAAAACCAGCAATTATGGTGTTTTTAAGTTGATTTCTTGTTATGGAAATACTAACTTTTAAAATTTTCGCAATAATAAAAATTAGAATACCTGCAGTAACAAACCGTATGGACGCTAATTTAAATGGAGGTAATTCGGTAACCGCTATTTTATTAAGAAGATAAGTAGAACCCCAAATTACATAAATAGCAAAAAATGCTAACGCTATAGTAATTGTTTTGCGAGATACACCCATTTATTAAAAATAAAGGCTTGTGAAAGTTGAAAAACTAAATATTAAAAGAATTTAAATCTTTTTAACACGAACGGCATTCATACCTTTTTGCCCGCGCTCTAACTCATAAGTAACTTTGTCGTTTTCTTCAATATCTTCGAGTAAACCACTAACATGTACAAAATATTTTTCTTGATTTATACTATCAATGATAAATCCGAATCCTTTAGAATGATCGAAGAAAGACACTTTGCCTTCTTTGGCGGTAAACACCTCTTCTGGCCTGTCTTCCTTTTTTGGAATACCCAATTCTATACTTTCGGCTTCAACTTTCTCACGCATTGCAGGATCTGGTGGCGTGTCGGTTAAATTTCCATTGAAATCTACATAAGCAAATTGAATACCTGATGAACCACTAGCTTCTTTCTCAGCTTTACGGGCATCTTTCTTCTTTTGCTTTTCTTCTCTTTTCTTTAAGCGTTTTTTTTCTTTTTCAATTTTATTAAATGTTACTTGTGATTTAGCCATAGTTTATAATACGAAGTTTTAAAAATTTAGAACGCAAAGATACGCCTTATTTTAAGGCTATTGTAATAATATGACTGATAAATTGTTTGAAGTGATTAATCTTCTGGTGGATAACCATGGATTTGCTCGAAAATGGCATCAAAATTAGAACGCAAAAATGAATTTAATTTCTTTTTATAATCGCCTTTTAGCCATTCCACAAAATTAAAAGTGCTTTTACTAATGCATTTGGTATATCTACCAATTCTAAAATCGACATCATCACCCAATTGTTTTGCTAAAGCCAAGGCATCATAAACATCTTCACTATTTTCAATACAAATTTTTGCATGTTGTTCTATGGAACGCTCTAAAACCACCTTTGAAGATTCACCAGCTCTTATGGAGTCCACATAACATTTTTGAATATCGAAATACACCTCTTTGGATTTTGAAAATTCTTTGCGGAGTTCATCGGGCATTTCGTACCTAAAATTACTTTCAAGATCTTCATCACTTAAAATAGCATCCAAATAATAATTTGGTGATCTGAAAATACGTTGCCAATCCAAATCATCACCCCAAGGTCCGAAGCGATGAAAATTGTTTCCTAAATCAATAACCTGAAATGTTTTCTTATCTTTTAAAATACGAGATCCGCGCCCAATCATTTGATAATAAAGCGTTAATGATTTTGTTGCCCTGTTTAAAATGATACTTTCAACGGTAGGCTCATCAAATCCAGTGGTTAAAATACTAACCGATGTTAAAATTGCACCAGGTGTTTTTTTGAACCACTTTAAAATCATGGCGCGTTCCTTTTTTGTATTTGTATTATCTAAATGTGCCACAGGATACCCCGCTCTTCTAAACGTATCATATACGTGTAAAGATGTATTAATACCATTATTAAAAATTAAAGTTTTCTTGCCTTTGGATCGCTCTTCGTAAGCTTGTAACAACTTAGTAAGCATATCGTTAGCAGTATATAAATCTTCCGAAGACTTTACGGTATAATCACCGTTTGCCCCAACAACTAAAGAGGTTAACCCCACATTATACGAAAACATTTCGGCACGGGCTAAAAACCCGTTTTCAATTAAAGATTCTATACTTTCACCAACAATAAGTTCGTTGTAATTGTCGGTCATTGGTAATTCCATACTGGAACTTAAAGGGGTTGCAGTAACTCCTAAAATAAACGACTGACTAAAAAATTTGAATAATTTTGTAAATGAATTGTAGTGGGCTTCATCAATAATAACTAAACCAATATCAGAAATATCGAGTTTATCATCATTTAAACGGTTATTAAGTGTTTCAACCATAGCCACAAAGCAGCTATATTCACTTTGATCACTTAAATCCGCTTTACTATCAACAACCTTATTAACCACACCAAACTCTGTAAGCATATTTGAGGTTTGCTTACACAATTCAATTCGGTGCGTCATCACTAACACTTTCTTTTGGTGGTGCTTAAGATATTGTCTTACAATTTCAGAAAATATAACTGTTTTACCACCTCCAGTTGGTAATTGATATAGCAAATGATAGTCCTCCGGAGATTCCTCAAAACTAGTAAATATCTTATCAATAGCACCTTTTTGGTAACTATATAGATTTTTACCCTCGTTTCTTTCTTCTAACTCTAGAGTTGATATCTTTTTTGACATATTTTAAATTTACAGACGTGCAAAAATAACACCTTTAAAGGGTTTTTGACGATTATTTTTAATGAAAATTAAAAGCGATAAAAATTAACAATCATTTATATGCCCTTTACAATGGTAATCTCTATTTTTATAATCTTAAAAAATTATTTTGAATCATGCCTATTAAAAATTACCAAGCTTCCGAAGAACGATATAATAAAATGACCTATAAAAGGTCTGGAAAAAGCGGTGTATTGCTTCCTGCAATCTCCTTAGGTTTATGGCACAATTTCGGATTTGTTGATGATTTAGAAAATGCACGCGATGTTTTAAGATGTGCTTTTGATTTAGGGATTACACATTTTGATTTAGCCAATAACTATGGCCCTCCTGCGGGTTCAGCGGAAGAAAACTTTGGAACTATACTCAAATCTGATTTTAAATCGTATAGAGACGAACTATTTATTGCCACAAAAGCGGGTTATGGTATGTGGGATGGCCCTTATGGCGATTGGGGTTCCAGGAAATATCTAATGTCTAGTTTAGACCAAAGCTTAAAACGCATGAATTTGGATTATGTTGATGTTTTTTATCATCACAGACCAGACCCCAATACCCCTCTGGAAGAAACTATGGGCACTCTAGCTGATATTGTTAGACAAGGAAAAGCCTTATATGTTGGTATTTCTAATTACCAACCCGAAGAAACACAACAAGCAGCAGAATTATTACGAGCATCAAAAACACCTTTTATATTACATCAAGCTAGATACTCCATGTTTGATCGCTGGGTTGAAGATGGACTTTTAGAAACGTTGGAACAAAATGGTGTAGGTTGTATTACATTTTCGCCTTTAGCCCAAGGCATGCTTACCGATAAATATTTAAATGGGATTCCTAAAGATTCCCGTGCAGGTGGAGATTCTATTTTTTTGAATACGGAAACCGTAAATAGTAATATTAAAAAAATTCAAAAACTTAATGACATTGCAAAAATACGCGGACAAAAATTATCACAAATGGCTATTGCTTGGATATTAAGACAACCGCAAGTAGCCTCAGTTTTAATTGGAGCAAGTTCAGCAAATCAATTAAAGGAAAATGTAAAAGCATTAGATAATTTAAATTTTACTGATGAAGAATTGAAGTTGATTGATGGGATTGTTTCTTAAAACTACTCCTTAACAATAATAATAGTAGCCTTTACACCAGTAGCCAAATTCCATTGGTTGTGAGATACCAAATTACCGGCATCATCCATAACTTGAAATTCCGCAGTATTGGGCCCAGACTCGCCTTGGTTTAAAGCTAAAAAGTCAATCTTATTTATACCTTTTTGTAAATCTAGCTTAAAACCTTTGTAGCCACCAGTTAAATATACACGTGGATGAATGATATCATCATTAACCAAAACCTGGATAATATCACCATCCGTATAGCCATGATCTCGGTAAACAACATTTACGAATTTGGCGCCACTTTTAAAATCTCCTAAAAACTGATCGGTTGTACTTCCATTTCGTTGTTCAACCTCTTCGGGTGTTAATTTTACATCCGCAATGTTTTTATTGATTTGCTTAATGTATTGCTCGCCAGGGTTTCCAAATTGTTCCTGCGGAAACATGGAAAATTCTTTTTTAGGGAAATTTAGATTATTCGATACTTGGGGTGTTTTATAAGGCGGAAGACTTATTTTATCATTTGTAGGTTTTGAAGGTAATATTACTTTAGTATCAACAGAATCTTTATCACTTTCAATGGCAGGTATTGATATAGCAGTTTTCTTGTTATCTATTTGTGAAAACACAGATAACGAGAAAGTCAAAAAAATAATAAATGAAAAATAAAATTTCATCAGTTCTTAATTACGTTATCAAAGATAATTTTTATCATTAAACCATTCAACTAAGTCGTAGTTATTTAGGATAAAATTAATACAAAAACCATTCCTAAGTATATTTTGTCGAAAGAAATCCCAATACATAACCCTTTACCTCTCCACATTTTTACTTCAAAATAGTTAAAATATGTTAATTTATTACTTTGTTATACATAGTACTGTAACAAATTCAATTTCTTGTCGTCTATCTAATATAACAATCAAAAAACAAACAATTATGAGAACTTTAAACAACAATCAATTAACAGGTACTTTAACTGAAACAAAAAGTAACCAATGGAACACCAGAAGACGTTATAGATAATTAACATCTAAAAAAACAAATTTCATCAATCAATCAATCAATCAATTTAATTAATCAAAAAACGATCAATCATGAGAACCTTAAACAACAATCAATTAACCAGTACTTTAACAGAAACCAAAAGCAACCAATGGAACACAAAAAGACGTTACAGATCGTAACGTCTTTTAAAATCTTTCATCAACCTGTGCTGTCCCGATAGTTATCGGGATGTTTCAGTATCAATTCAATCAAAAAAAAAATGAAACCATTCAATACATTATCAAAACGTTTAGAAAACATTACCAACGAAAACTTACTTACCCGAGGTAGAATTCTAAGCTTTACACATTCAAATTCAACAGTTTGGCAGGGAATCAAACGCTATGCCCATTAATCAGTCTGTAATTTTTATGGTATTGTTTTTGTGATTTCAATTCACGTTAACATATAAAACTATAATCAGATGAAATGAGCCATTACCAAAATTTAGTTTTAATAATTGAATTTAATGGCGAATTACATCTTTCAGTTTTCTTAAAATCATAAAATTAGATGAAACGTTGAAAATTAATGCCCGAAGTAAATGCAGGGTCTATGGCAGACATTGCATTTTTACTACTTATTTTCTTTTTAGTAACTGCTGCCATACCAAAGGACAAAGGTATTAATAGGAAGTTGCCAGCCGAATGCCCACCAGAAACCAATTGTCATATTGATATACACGAGAATAATATATTACGTATTGTAATTAATGGTAATAATGACATTATGGTTGATGATAATAGGATTAAAATTTCAGAATTAAAGGACATTACGAAACAGTTTTTAGATAATAATGCTGATGGAAGCTGTAATTATTGCAACGGAAGTAAATCTGTTAAGTCATCTGATAATCCCAAAAAAGCTGTTATATCATTACAAAACGACAGGAACACGACTTACAATGAGTTTATAAAAGTGCAAGATGAGTTAACCAAAGCAATCTACGAATTACGATTAACTTATAGTAAAAAGACCTTTAATAAATTGCCCGAAGATTTGTCAAAAGAACAAATGCAGCGTGTAAAAGCCGCTTATCCTTTTATTTTATCGGAAGCAAAAACTAAATAAATTTTATTAGTGAAACTCTATTTTGAAAAGTCCGAAGGCCGAATTCAAAATAGTTAGTTGAACTAATCCCGCTTTTTGCTGAACTTGTTTCAGTATCTAGCGGGATCTTTGGCTTAATACCTTGACCCTTAGGCCGATTTTCATGGTCTAGGGCTTGCTCTGGGGTTTAATACCTTTTATTCGTTCGCGGGAATAGGAATACCATATTCGATGCACACTTTTTTTCTGCCCCAAAGTTTAGCCGCTTTTACATCAACACCCATATAGATATCGATTTTGTTTTTCCAACGCGAATGCATTTTATCTTTAACTAAATATATCCCGTCAAGACCTTCAATTTTGACAGGGATATTGTGTTTTAAACCTAGTCGGAATAAATCCCTAGAAACCGCAATGTATTTAAGTCCAGGTTTTAAACTATCACCAAATGCAGTAATATGCGGGTCAGAATCTGTTTGATACGCTAAAGAATTATAAGCCGTAGCCGTAACATATTTCGAATCCCAAATGTAATTCGCTTCAAAAGCATCTTTATCTTTTTTACAGCCAGCAAAAAGCGCAAGTAAACCAATTAAAACATTAATTTTTCTTAACATGACTTTCTGCTTTTTTATAAAGATATGATTTGCAGGCCATTTTAAAAAGTTTGTAAAGTATTTTGTAATTTCACATGAATTTAAAATAACAAAAATGAAACTATCCCAATTAACCTTATGCTTTCTAATTACTATTATGGCTTGTAAAAACGATTCTAAACCAAATGAAGATTCCAATGCATTATTAAATCGAGCAAAAGAAATCCATAACCGTGTAATAACCCTTGATACCCACTGCGATATTAATATTGCAAATTTTACAGATTCTATAAATTATACACAAAATTTAGATACTCAAATCACCCTGCCTAAAATGAAAGCTGGTGGTTTGGACGTGGCTTGGTTTATTGTTTACACGGGGCAGGATTCTTTAACAGATAGTGGTTATAAAAAAGCTTATGAAAATGCGATGGCTAAGTTTGATGCCATTCATAAATTGGTAAATGAAATTGCGCCAAATGATATTGAATTAGCTACCACTTCTGATGATGTGCGCCGTATTAGTAAATCTGGTAAAAAGGTTGCTATGATTGGTATTGAAAATGGTTACCCTGTTGGTTTAGACATTGAGAATGTTGAAAAATTTTATAACCTCGGTGCTCGATATATGTCTTTAGCACATAATGGCCATAGTCAGTTATCCGATAGTAATACTGGGGAAGAAGACGATGTTTGGTTACATAATGGATTGAGCGATTTGGGTAAAGAAGTAATAAAAGAGATGAACAGATTAGGTATGATGATTGATGTGTCGCACCCTTCAAAAGAGGCCATGAAACAAATGATTGCATTAAGCAAAGCCCCAATTATAGCATCGCATTCTTCTGCAAGAGCGTTATGTGATCACAGTAGAAATTTAGATGATGAGCAATTGATGCTTATGAAAGAAAACGGTGGTGTGGTGCAAACTGTAGCGTTTCAAGCCTATTTAAATACTGAAAAATATGATGCTAGAAATGAACGACTAAAATATTACAGAACAAAAGTAGCCGATTCTTTGGGTTACACTTGGTATGAATATGAAGACCTTAAAAAACTTAAGAATGATGAAAAGGAGAAATTTTATTCAATAAGAAATGATATTGCTCAAATAGCTGATAAGAAAGCAGAAAATTCTGAAACCTTACCACCAAAAGTTGATGTTTCAGATTTTGTTAATCACATTGATTATTTGGTTGAAAAGATAGGGATCAAACACGTTGGAATAAGTAGTGATTTTGATGGCGGCGGCGGTATTGAGGGTTGGAGTGATGCTTCGGAAACCTTTAATGTTACTTTAGAATTAGTAAAACGCGGTTATACTGAAGATGAAATTTCTATGCTTTGGAGCGGTAATTTATTGCGTGTTTTAGACGAAGTTGAGGCTGTTTCTAAAACATTAAACTAGTGTTAAGTTAAGTTTATTATGACGTATTAAATTAAATTTAGTATCTTTG
>CAXBID010000175.1:0-7887 GCA_963975495.1 uncultured Flavobacteriaceae bacterium
TGTAAAATATCATCAGCATCCAAAGGCAAAATATATTCACCTTTACTAATAGTTATGCCTGCATTTCTTGCACTACTTAAACCTCCGTTAGTTTTTTCTAAATACTTAAAGCGTTTATCGTTATTACACCAGGAATCAGCGATGGATTTTGTATTATCTTGACTCCCATCGTTCACAATTATACATTCCCAATTAGAATAGGTTTGATTTAAAACAGATTGCAAAGACTCTCCCAGAAAATGAGCTTGATTATAACAAGGAACAATTATGGAAACGAGTTTGCTCATCTTTAAAATTTATTTAAAAAACCTAGTTTTACCAAGAGACTAATAATTCTTGAAGACCTTAAACTGTTCAAGGTCTTTTTGTAACCGATAACATCATCAAAATCTTTTATATAGATTAAATAATCCTTGTTAAGCACACTTTCTTTTTCATTAAATTTCACTATTTGGTTCTTTGGATTGGAACTTAATCCGCCAATATAAAACGTTGATAATGGTTTTGCTATTCTTTTGTAACTTAAATTGTATTTACAAATAGCATCGATGAAAAATTTCCAATCAGAAACAATTTTAAAGTCTTCTTTGTACAAATTTGTTTTCACAAAAGCCTCTTTTTTAATAAATGTTGCTGGATGCGGTAAGGTATCCTCAACAAAATACGAAAACGATAACCTATCAGGGTAGGTTTTTATAAACTTTTTATCCCCTTCAATAACTTGTAAATCGAAATATATAATATCCGAATGCTTTATTTCTTGATGATTTTTTTCTAAAACTTTAGCATT
The DNA here is from genome assembly GCA_963975495.1 of uncultured Flavobacteriaceae bacterium. GTDB lineage: Bacteria > Bacteroidota > Bacteroidia > Flavobacteriales > Flavobacteriaceae > CAXBID01. The sequence continues at coordinate 791 of CAXBID010000175.1, forward strand.
GTAAAAGTGATCGCCGCTATTTAAAAACAACAGATAATCTCCTGTAGCTTTTTCTATGCCTTTATTCATGGCTTGGTACACACCGCTATCTGGTTCGCTTAACCAATAATCGAATAAGGTATTATTATTTTGAATATACTCTGCACTCCCATCTTTTGAATTACCATCAATAACTATATACTCAAACTCATTATAGCTTTGATTTTTAACGCTCTTGATGGTTTTTTTAAGTCCTTCAAGATTGTTGTAGTTAATAGTTATTATGGAAATTTTTGGGCTCAAATTTTATTATCTATTATTTTTATATAAAAATGGAAAAAGTTTTTGCCTAAGCCTAACTAAAGGGAAATATTTTATTACCAATTTAGAAAATATTAATTTTGGATTACTCCCAAACAAGTTTATCCAATAAAAGATATAATTAATTATGTTTTTATTAGTTCTGAATTTAAAAAACCATAACCAATTTAATAATGTATCAATATCTACTAAGGAAATTTTATTTTTACAACTCCAGTCCACAAGTGATTCATATAATTTTACATTATATTTTTTATACAAATCTTCCTGAGTAAATATGTTTGTATCATGAACACCTCTTTTTGCCAATGGTATATCAATAATTCCTGATTCTAAACGACATTTTAATGCCATTTTAAAAATAATATCTGAATCTTCGGCAACCACAAGAGACTCATTAAAAAGCCCAATAGTATCAAAAACCGTTTTTTTAACGGTTATACCATTCAAATGCAAATAACCCAATTTACTAGACACTATCGAATTAAAAAGCGCATCAGGATTTATTTTTTTTGATACCGTACTTAATTTATGCTTTTTTAATTCTGATTCTGAAACACCTCTGTAAAACTCAAACCCCACAGCGTTATACACACCATCAATATATTTATTTTTATCAAAGATTTTTTTATCGTTAGCAAATCTATTTTCTAAGTAAAAGTCATCGGCATCTAAAAAGGCAATATAGTTTTCTTTAGCATTTTTAATTCCTAAATTCCTACTTGCAGATCTGCCTTTATTAATGCTGTTGTAATGATTAAAAATTTTGATTTTATAATCATTCTTTTGAAGTTTTTCAACAATTTCTAGAGTTTTATCTGTGCTTCCATCGTTTATAACAAGGATTTCAGAAACTTCTGGTTGTTGAATAATAGACACTATGGCTTTCTCTATAAATTGCTCAACATTATATGCTGGTACTATTACGGAAATAGAAAACGTCATTAGTCTATATCTAACTGTTATTTATTAAACAAAAATGGAAAAAGTTTTTGTCTAAGCCTAATTATAGGGAAGTATTTAATTGCTAAAAGTGAAAACAAATACTTTGGATTTCTTAAAAACAAAAAGCTCCAATACTTGATGTTTTTAAGTAAACTCTCCTCCTCTTTATATTTTAAAATCCATAATCGTTCAAGTATTACATCTATTTTATTATGTGATATATTGTTTTTACAACACCACAAAAAGAGCGATTCATACACTTTTATGTTATATTGCCTATACAAGTCCTTTTTGTTGAAAACGTTATACTCATGTACTCCTCGGAGCGCAACTGGTTGATTAATTTTTCCTGAATCTAATTTACATTTTAATGCCATTTTATAAAACAGCTCAGTATCTTCCATAACTTGTAAAGAGTCATTAAAATAACCAACAACATCAAAAACTGATTTTTTTACAGTTAATCCATCAATTGAAAAATGGCCAGCTCCTCCGTAAAATAAAGTTTCAAAAAGATTGGTTGAATCAATTTTTGATTTAACGGTGTAAAGTTCAAGTGCTTTTTTTTCTTCTATGCTTGTCTCTCGATAAAAATGAACACCAATAGCATTATATACACCATCTGAAAAAGGATTATTTTCAAAATGTACTTTATCAGCTTTAAATCTATTTTCTAAATAATAATCATCAGCATCTAAAAAAGCTATGTAATTCCCCTTTGCATTTTTAATACCTAAATTTCTACTTGTAGAACGCCCTCTGTTTGCTTTATTTTTATGATGATGTATTTTAATTTTTGAGTCTTGTGATTGCAGCTTTTCAATAATCTGTAATGTTTTATCTGTGCTGCCATCATCAACCACAATAATTTCAACAACTTCTGGTTGTTTCATTGCTGATTTGATCGCTTTTTCTATAAAACGGCCTCCATTATATACTGGGATTACTACGGATACTGAGAACTTCATTTTTATTTATAAATAATAGAAAATCATTAATTTCAAAACTTATGAATTAATCCTAACTTAATCATAAGTTTTATAGTTCTTGATTTTCTTAAAGTTCTTAGGGTTCTTTCTAGTTTATATTGTTCTTTTAAATCGTTCATAAAGACCTCAAATTCTTTATTCAAAACACTTTCACGTTCTGCTTTAACCAAATTTTGATTTTCTTGTAATGAACTTAAACCATCACTATAATATGTTGAAAAGGTGTCTTCAACATACTTATATGTTGCATTATGTTTACATATCGCTAGGATTAAGAACTTCCAATCTGAAACAATTTTCAAACTTTCATCATAATACCCTAATTGTTCAAACAAACTTTTTTTAATAAATGTGGCTTGGTGTGCAGGTAAATCCTGATGAAGAAACTTAAACGTTAATTCTTTTGGACATTTTTTAATACTTGTTTCATGTTCTCCAATTACATTAATATCAAAATAAACAATATCAAGGTCTTTTAAATGACTATATACTTTATTTAAAGCATGACTATCGTTAAAATGATCTCCACTATTTAAAAAGAATAAATAATCGCCTTTAGCTACTTTTATACCTTTATTCATAGCATGATAAATCCCTTTATCTGGCTCGCTTACCCAATAACTAAAATGCTGTTTATTAGCTTCTATTAATTCTTTACTACCGTCTGTAGAATTACCATCAATAATAATATGCTCAAAATTAGAATAGGTTTGATTTTGAACGCTTTTAATAGTGCGCTTTAATCCTAAAACATTGTTATAATTAACAGTTATAATAGAGAGTTTAATCATACCTAAAGTTTAAAATCATTCATTATTTTCAACCAAAACCCTTTATTTATTTCGTAAGGCACATCACTCCTATACCAAGCATGACAACCAAAAGGTAATACTTTTAATTTATCGTATAAATAATCAGGACGCCTATCCCAAGAAAAAAGCAACGCATCTTCTACTCTAGGGACATTTAAAACAGCATACTTTAAATGTAAATCTGCAAAAAAAACATCTTCATTATTATCAAAATGCTTAGCATAAAAACTGATACTATTTTTATAACCAAATGCTTTTAATATAAATAAAACTGAATGTTTAAATGATTTAAAACCTTTAGTTTTACCTAGTTTTCTTTTCTCTTCCATCAACTGGTTCCAGTTTTTTAATTTCTTTTTTGAATTTAAAACATGTATCATGGTTTCAATATTCCGCAATGAAAAGCCACCATTTCCGGCATACCAAAACTGAGCTCCTAAATCTGGGTTTTTATGAAAATTATCAAACCAAACACCTCCTATATAATCATAGCCTTTATTTACCCAAAACAGTAAATCATTCTTAAAAACATAACAATCGGTTTGATAGAGCAACATGTATTTGTATTGACTAAAAGCACTGTAGTATTTAATATTTAAAAGTAATGCATTGTATCCTTCTAAGCTTTTAAAGTATTTCTCGTCAAAAAAAACATAGCTTTCTATTTCTTTAAAATTGGATTTATAAAATTGAACTTCTAAGCTTTTCGCACATACAAAACATATGGTATAATCTGACAACACTTCTATACAACGATTTACCGCTTGTATTTCATAAGAATTTAAATGCTCTTTATAAATAGGAATGGTTATACAAATATCGCTTTTAGTCATTAGTGAAATTTATGTCAATAGCCATTTTTTTAAAAACCGATAATGAAATTTAGAAAACGGTTTAAGTTTCAACAATTCTAACCAATAGTAAATAGCTTTTTTCTTGAATTGGTATTGAATTAATTTTTCGCAAAATAACATTCCATTTTTAAATTCTATGGCCTTCATTTCTTTATTGTTCAAAATCTTTGATGGATTTAAAGGTAACATATTACTATGATATTTATCAAAAGTTAAAGCAGAAGTTATCCATGTTTTATCAATGTTACCGATGGATGAATGTTCTATTAAAATTTGATTGGTTACCACCACTTTGAGTAGTTGCTTTACCATTTGAATTGCCAGATTAAAATCGTAATTATGGAACCCCATAAGCCTTTCGTCAAACCTAATTAACTCATTTGCCCGAATTACCATAAATACACCATCTACTGTGGCAACTTCAACATTATCTCCATAATCAAACCCATGATATTGTTTTTCTTTTTTATTATTTACAGATGCATGAATAATATTTGTAACCATGAATTTATGCGGACAATCCCACCAAGCCGAAGGCATTTTTGTTTTTAATTTAGCTCCTGCAACTCCGAGTAACCCTATTTGTGCATCATTACTAAATATTTCTTTAATTTTCGTGCCCCAGTTTTGGGTGTGAAATAAAATATCGTCATGCATAAAACACCAATAATTGCCATTGCTTTGTTTTATACCTTGGTTATAGGCTTGAAAAATGGAATAGTTGTTTTGAGAATTATCAATAACAATCAATTCATATTCGCAACCAATTGTTTTATTTATATTATCAGATAAGTCACTACTTATGATTTGTGTTCTTGAACAGATAATTATTGAGATCATTATCTTATCGATTAGTTTAATAAAGTTACTTTTCTGGAAATTATAAATCCTAACGTGAAAAAATAAGCAATTAATGGTTTAATATGGGTCCTATAATTATTAAAACAAAGAGTAAATGTGATAGTCATTTATTTTATGTGCTTTTGAAGTATTGAAAAAAGTTGCGGACAAATTAACTCTGGTGTAAACTGAGAAAAAACAGTTTTATTAATTTCTCCATGTGCTTCTAACAAAACAGAATTTGTATAATACTCCATTATTTTTTCGACCATAGCTTCAATATTTAAGTATGGCACTATAAATCCTCCACCATTTTTTAAAACTTCATTAGTGCCAACTGCTTTGTCAAAACTTATAATGGGCTTACCCAACATCCCTACTTCAATACATACTAAAGGAAAAGGATCTTCCCTTGAAGTCATTACAAATACATCAAAATCTTTAAAATAGTTGGAAGGATTTTCTTGTTCTCCAACAAAAATAACTTTTTCTTTTAGTCCTAATTTCTCAATATCTTCTTCTAAAATAATTTGATCTTGTAATTTAATATGACCTACCCAAATAAATTTAAAATTTGAAATATCATAATTTGAATCAAGATATCGAGCCAATTGTATAAAAACATCATGTCCTTTTCTCCAATCTACAGTACCAGAAGCTCCGATTGTAAAAACTTTTTCTTCTTTTAATACAACTTGTTTTTTGTTATCAATATCTGTTAATGCACATTCATAAACTACATCAATTTTATCTTCTTGAATTGCCCTATTTTTAATTAAATTCTTTTTTACTAATTGAGATGGAACAATAAACTGGTCTATTAAAGAAGTGTAATTATCAAAATTAGGCATGTTTATCTTTATTACTGTATTGAGTTCATGCACATGAGCAATAAATCGGATATTTTTGTTCTTAGATACAAGTTCATGAGCCAATTGAACGCTTAGAATAGTATTTGCATAAACAATTTGATAATTGTTATTACTTAACTCTGAAACTAAATTTACTTCATGATTTGTTCTTTTAAACCAACCTATTTTTAAAAAAAAACGTTGCCAAAGCTTTAATTTCTTTTGCTTTGTGATTTCCTTGTAATTGTAAAAATCACAAGAAAGCTCTTTAAATTCGGATTCTATAGCACCTCCATTTAAGGTTAAAACATCGCAAGTGATTTGTGGCTGACTGCTATTTAACCATCGCAAAAGATGCAGCAGCACCATGGATGCGCCATTTCTTGAAGTATCATGTGATATGAAGAGTATTTTTTTTATCAATTTTTTATTTTTGCGTATGTATGCTAAAAATTTTTTAACAGCCCCAATTTTACTAAGAAGTTTATTTTACGAGAATTTCTTAACTTAGAAATTAAATTCATTGATTCGTTATGTTTATTTCGATATTCCAAAAGCTGTCGATTATCATCCATAAAAACTTTAAACCCACTTTCTAAAACATTATTCCTTTCCTCCAGAATTACAGGCCAGTTCTCAGGAGATGCACTTAGTCCATCAAGATAATGTGTAGCTAAAACATTTTCTACTTTAAGATAAGATGCATTGAATTTACAAATACTTTCAACAAAAAATTTCCAATCGGATACAATTTTTAAACTTTCATCATAATATCCAACTTTTTCAAATAAAGAAGCACGAATAAAAGTAGTCTGATGTGGTAAAGTATCATTGATGAAATATGAGAAAACTAAATAATCAGGTGGATTATTAATATGTTCTGCTTCACTAGTAACCACTTTTATATTAAAATAGATTAAATCGTAATTATTTATAAACTTATAGTTTCTTTCAAGCACCAAATTTTCATAAAAGTGATCTCCACTATTCAAAAATAACAAATAGTCGCCCTTCGCTACTTTTATGGCTTTATTCATTGCATTATAAACCCCTTTATCTGGTTCGCTAACCCAATAATCAATTTTGTCTTTATGATTTTCAATATAAGCTGCACTTCCATCTGTTGAACCACCATCAATAACAATGTATTCAAACTCCTTCCAAGACTGGTTAAAAACGCTGGACATGGTTTTTTTTAGCCCATCAAGATTATTAAAATTGATAGTTATGATTGATATTAGCATCTTATCCGCCATATTTAATTATGTAGTTATCCTTAAAAACTAAGCTAAATTGTAGCTTGTTCAACTAGTTTAATAAATTCATTTGAAAACTTTATCTTATTTAAGGTATAATCTATGTTTTTAATTTTAGTTTCCTGTTTCGTGTACTTTTTTATTAATGAAGCTAATTCAGCAGGATCGTTTGGGTAAAAAAAATCACGGTTATCTTTCATTTGTTCTATATGTACCTCAATATTAGAAAGTAAAACAAAGTTGTTTATTG
>CAXBID010000176.1:0-7869 GCA_963975495.1 uncultured Flavobacteriaceae bacterium
ATATAATATTAGTGATTCTTATTTCTTTTTACCTCAATATTAGAAAGTAAAACAAAGTTGTTTATTGCCTTAATATCCTCAACAACTGTACTCCATCCTTCAAAATAAGATGGTTGGATAACTGCTTTTGCATGTTTCATTAAAAATAATTGTTCATCTCTAGGTATAAACCCTAAAAAATTTACATTATTTTCTAAATTATTTAAATCTACGAAACTTTTTAAATTAGCCACGTAATCTTTGTTTCTATAATCATTTTCATTACCAGAGAATACTACTAAAACATCAATTCCTTCATCCTTTAAAATTTTAAGAGCTTTCAATACTACTAAATGGTTTTTGTGTGCCCAAAACTGATTCGGTAAAAAGAAATAAGAATCACTAATATTATATTTTTTGAATATTTTTTTAGGTTTTATATAACTGAAATCTGGATGTGTAACGGCAAAATTAAGTACAACTGTTTTTGCTTTGGCTTTTGGATAAAGTTTTTTAAAATCATTTTCAGAATCCTGACTGCTTAGTACAACAATATCTCCATTGCTATATATTTCCTTTTGATTGTACTTTCGGGTTTTTATTTCTTCTTCAGAAAAAAATTGTGATAAATGCTCTTCTTGAAAATCTGGAATCCAGTTAACTTTTTTTAATCCGTTTACCTGTATAGTATCTATTTGATTTGGGTACAAAAAAGCAATATCTGGTTGTTTTGGGGTTTTAACTATACTGTTTTTTTTATTTACCATTCTACTAACCTTGTTAATTAACCTTTCTAGAATGTTATATTCAGGTTTTTCAAATGGAAATTTAAAATATTCTAAAAAAGGATAATTGGTTTCTTTTTTAACAATATTAAAATTATCTAAATTCTCAGAAAGCACAACAACTACAGGCTTTTTATGATTATCTAAAGTATTTAGTGCATGAATAATATTAAGTATATAATAACTGCCTGCTATCCAACTTTCGTTATACGAAAAAATAAGCCCTATGCGTTTTCTTGCAACCATTGAACATATTTTTTTAAACCCATATCTATAGAAACCTTGGGCGTAAATCCATAATTCTTAATTTTAGAAATATCTGCTTTCCAGTTTGAAGGGTCGCCCTCTCGTTTATTTCCTAAAAATTTGTATTGAATTTCTTTATTAAAAAAACTATAGAAGGTACCAACCACATTTTTTATAATAACTTCTTTGCCTGAGGCTATATTTAAAATTTCAGCTTCAAATATCGAATTTAATATAACACAATTAACTGCTTCAACTAAATCTGTTATGTAAATGAAATCTCTTGATTCATTACCTGTGCCAAATAATTCCACAGTTTTATTTAAAGATTTTTTATTCAAATCCCAAAATAACTGCTTTTGTAAACCAGGTCCATAAGCTGAAAAAACTCTTAATGAACATGTACTAATTTTAAAGGTTTCATAAAACTCTTCACATATTTTTTCTGCCATTCTCTTATGATAACCATATGGAGAAATAGGATTAATTTCAGCATCTTCAATTATAGGTAAACTTTTAGGGTTGCCATAAACAGCTGCACTAGAAAAATTAATATACTTACAATCAGGATTATATTTACGTATGGAATCTAACTGTTTATATACATTTAAAACATTTAAATTGAAATCTCTTTGCGGATTTTTTATTGAATCAGGAACACTTGCAGCACCTGAACAATTAATACAAAAATCAAAAATTTGTTTCTGAAAAATATCATTAAAATCAGCGTTAGTAGCATCAATAGTAAAATAATTACTCGATACATAATCTGAAACTACATCGCATTGCCAAACATCATGTGTCTTTGAAAAGTACTCAACACAATGCGAACCTATAAAGCCTTTAGAACCTATGATTAAAATTTTCATTTTTTTATTGCTATATAAGAATACATCCTTCCTGGCACTTGCCTTTCATTTAAAGGTTTGTAACCCTTAATAAATTTATAAAAATCCCATACAAATGGAACATTTGAAATGATTCCAATTTTATCTTTCAACAGTTTTTTTTGTTTTAAAATATTCTCTTTTTCAATCATTTTTAATTCTTCTAGACCCGTTGGAAAATAGTTTATTATACTATCATAGTATTTATATTCTTTCAAAATTTTGGCACCAGCATTTTCAATTGCACTCCTATATTGCACTGATGTAAAAGCATTTTCTCCGCCATAAAATTTATGTAATGGATGCGTTTTTAAAAACCACTTTTTATCTGCATCATCAAAAATCACATGGTCTCTTAGAGTTAAGAGTAACCCTTTATTTTTTAAAACTCTTACACATTCCTTAATAAATTTTTCTAAATTATTTGCATGGTGCATGGCTTGTCTTACATAAACTATATCGAAAGAATTGCTTTCAAAATTAATATCTTCAGCGTATGCCTCAAAAATATCTATATTTTTAAGCTTGTATATTTCTCTTAGCTTTTTTATAGCACCCGCTCCAACAGTATTACTTTTATCAGGTTCTACAGCTGTTACTTCAAATCCGCTTAATGCAAAATTAATAGCACTAATTCCATTACCACAACCTATATCCAAAATTGATAACGCATGAGGCGTATAAGACTTTATGATATTAAGGGTTTCTTTATATTCTTCACTTTGTGAAAAACGTTCAACATTTAATTCTAAATTTTCATCAAAATAAGCTTGTTCAACTAACGTTTTATAATTGTCTTCTTTTCTTATTTTTATTATAGTGTCTTCCCAGGTCATGCTAACTTTTTATAAAATGCAAGCAAGCCACGCTTCTACAATGAGCAGCCCCGTCTTCTAACTTTCCTTGACCTGTATGAGGATTATAAGATACAACATCTACTAAATCTTCTTTATTTGTAAAATTCCAACTATCTTTCTTATATTCAAAAAAGGTAACATTACAAGAACCAAAACTCTTAAATATATTTAAAATTCTATCTAACATTTCATTATCAAACTGTTGAAAAAAGCCATGGTTTTCAAACTTTCCATAGGGAAAAGTGACTAATAGTGTTCCTTTTCTTTTTAACACTCTTATCATTTCTTCAATAGCTATAATATATTCATAAGATTTTCTATTTTCATCTACATTATGAGTAATATCGTATCCGTATATTGAGTTATCCATGTCTATATGCTCAATAGTAGACTGTGATATAACAATGTCGAATAATTCATCTTTAAATGGTAATGTTCTTAAGTCTCCATAAACATAAGATATTCTTTTATTCGAAAAATTATTTGATTCTGGTGCGTAGGTAAAAATAGTTAAATCTTTATTTTCTACTTTAGGATGATTAACAATATAATCAAAATTAAAGGTTGAACCTGCATCTAGCATTTTCACACCTTTAGTACTTAGTTTTGAAAATATCCATGGATATTCAACGACTCTTTCGTCTAGTCTATATCCATAATTATTAAAAGGGAGGTTGCTTTTAATTTCTTCTAAAAGCTCTTGATTGTTTATTGATTTAGTTATAAATTCTTTTTTGAAATAATCATAACCTTTAGACCAAGGGATACATCCATTTTCTAAATATTGTTCACTTTCATTTAGTGATATCTTATTAGAACTCTTATGTGAAAATTTTTTAATTATGTTTTTTATAGTCTTAATCATCTTTTTAAAGTCCACTTATTATCTAAAACAACACAACCATAATCTTTACCAGCATATTTATGAAAATCTGAACCGGTTTCTTCAATATTAAAACTTAATATTTTCTCCAAGTTATTTATAATTTCTTGATTTGGTATATGAAACGCTACATGAATTCTGTAATCATTAGGTACTAAGGTCTTAAATGGTAATTCAACATCAAAACTGTAATTGCCCTCAGATTTAATATAGTTTGTTAATGTTACCTCAGAAGAAAAAATAGCTCTTTCTAATTGGTCTATTACCCTAAAACCTAAAACTGCATTTGCTAAATGTTTAGCTTCTACTTTCATTTTTATATTTAGCTTAATTTGATCATCAAAACCAAACACTCCACAAACATTTTTACTACTATCAATAATTGATACTTCTAAAATATCTGAACCATCTTTTGGAGATTGGTTTAAATAATGAGCAGAGGCATTTGCAATATCGCTTTTTAAATAAAAATCTATTGCATCATTAGTATTACCCTCAAAAACTATAACTCCATACTCTAAAACAATGGCTTTAGTACATAATTCCTTAACAGCTGCCATATTATGACTTACAAACAAGACTGTTCTGCCTCCTTGATATGAAATATCCTGCATTTTACCAATGGCCTTTGTTTGAAATTCCGCATCGCCTACTGCTAGTACCTCATCAATAATCAAAATTTCGGGCTCTAAAAAAGCTGCTACAGCAAAAGCCAAACGCACGTACATACCGCTACTGTAACGCTTTACAGGTGTATCTATATAGCGCTCACAGCCAGAAAAATCAATTATATCATCAAGCTTCGACTGGATTTCTTTTTTGGTCATACCCAAAATGGCACCGTTTAGAAAAATATTCTCACGCCCAGTCATTTCACCATGAAAGCCAGTACCAACTTCCAACAATGAAGCTACGCGACCGCCAAAATTAATCTCGCCGGTGGTTGGCGAAGTAACACGCGACAATAACTTGAGTAATGTTGATTTTCCTGCTCCATTTTTACCAATGATACCTAAAACCTCGCCTCTTTCAACTTCGAAATTAATATCATTTAAGGCCCATACATAGTCACTAGTTGCTTTGGTGCTTCGGTTGTTTACTTCTCCTATTTTTAAATAGGGATCTTCTTTTCCCCTCACTTTATGCCACCATCTGTTCAAATCGTGACCAAGTGCTCCAGTTCCAATTTGCCCTAATCGGTATTGTTTTGAAATATTCTCAACTTTTAATATGATATCCTTTTTCAATGGTAAATAAATTATTATTAAAATATACCTAAATTGTATCTATAAAATTTTTCTCTGTTTTATTAAAAAGTAATATCCCTATAAAAAAAGAAACAACTGTAAATATAAGCGCATAAACTAATCCCCAAATGGGTAATTCATCTATACCTAAAATCATATTTCTTGAGATTTCTATAATATATGCTAAGGGATTATATTTGACTAACCAAACAAAGTCTGGCATTTTTTGTTGGACTAATGCCATGGGATATACTACGGCAGATATGTACATTAATAATTGCACACCAAAGCCTACTAAATAATTTAAGTCTCTATATTTTGTGACCATAGACGAAATTATCATTCCCAATCCTAAACCAAGAACCCCCATTATAATAATGATAAAAGGAAATAAAAAAATCCACCCATTCAATGAAATAGCAGCACCATTTAAATAAAAATATAAATAAAATACTGTTAAAATTACGAGTTGAATTCCAAACTTAACAAGGTTTGAAATTATTTTAGATAACGGAGATATAATTCTAGGAAAGTAAACTTTACCAAAAATACCTGCATTATAGGCAAAAGTATTTGAGGTTCCCGTTAAACAGGATGTAAAATAATTCCACATGGTAATTCCTGTTAAATTAAATAAAAAAGGAGGAATAGCACCAGTATCAATTCCTGCCAGATTATTAAAAATTATTGTAAATGTTATTGATGTAAATAAAGGCTGAATTAAATACCATAATGGCCCTAAAACAGTTTGTTTGTGAGCTGTTATTACATCTCTTTTTACAAAAAGTAATAATAAATCTCGATACTGCCAGACCTCCTTAAAATTTATTGAAAAAAACTGATTCTTTGGCGATATTGTATAAAGCCAATTTTCATTAATGTCCTTATTGTTCAATTTAAATTTTTGTTTTAATTTTTAATATCTATTATCTGCTTTTTATTATAACTTGAAAAAAGATTTAATTTTTGATAGCATTGTTTTTTTTGCTGTATCATTGTCATGGTAACCATTTGCATAATTACCGTAACCATAACCGTAACCATAACCGTAGCCATAACCATAACCGTATTTTCCTTTTTGGTTGTAGCCGTTGTAAATAAAACTTAAGTTTTTTATTTCTCCTTTGACATACTTATCATTAATGAGGCTTATCATCCCTTTTTTAGTATAATCTTGCCTTACAACATAAATAGTTGCATCAACATAATCTGTTAGTTCAAATGCATCTGCGACTAGGCCGATAGGAGGTGTATCTAAAACAATAAAATCATACTTTTCTTTTAAACGCTCCATCAAGCTATCCATGTGCTCACTCATAAGTAGCTCAGAGGGATTTGGTGGAATAGGACCAGATGTGATAACATCTAAATTTGTCACTTTTGTTTTTTGTACAACTTCACTAAAAGTTTTTTGCCCAATTAAGTAATTAACAACACCTAGGTCATTTTTAATGTCAAAATCTCCAAATATCTTTGGTTTTCTTAAATCCAATCCTACTAATATTGTTTTTTTACCACTCATAGCAAGTACCGTTGCAATATTAATAGAGCAGAATGTTTTCCCTTCGCCACTTACAGAAGATGTAACCATAATTGTTTTAGCTCCTTTAAGACTATGTTTTCTGTAAAAATATTGCAAACTAGACCTTATGGATCTAAATGCTTCTGATATTGTTGATTTAGGTTTTAAGTGAACCACCAAATTATTCTCTAAATCACTTTTTCCTACAACCCCTAATAATGGAATATTGGATAAGTTTTCTAGAACTTTGGGATTATGTAGTTTATTATCGAAAAAAGTAACAAAAAAAGCTAATAAAAGTGGAGGCAATAACCCCCCAATAATAGCAAATAAATAGCGGGAACTCAACTTTAAATCTATTGGTGTTGCTCCTGTATCTTTAGCTTTATCAATGATTAAAATATCTGAAACACTTGCCGATTTTATAATATCTGCTTCGCCTCGCTTAGCCAAAAACATATTATAGGTTTGTTCACTTAACGCGTATTGCCTTTGAATATCAAACAATTTTTGTTGTGCTTTTGGTAACTTTCTAATTTTAGCTTCTTGAATTGCCATTTTAGAATTTACATTTTGCAATACTCTTCTTAATTCATTGGTTGTAGAACTTATATTCTCTAAAAGAACCGTTTTTAGCCCTTCTATTTGTCTATTAAGATCAGCAAAAATTGTAGCATCTTTTCTAACAGTTGATCCATATTTAGACTTCTGCACTGATAAACTATTTATCTTTCCAATGTTAGCAAGTATATTAGAGTCATCAATTCCAGAAATAGCAGGAGCTGGCACTTCTGTAAAGGTATCGCTTGTTTCTAAATAGGTTTTTAAACTAGCATAATAAGCTAGTTTTCTATTTGTATTATCTTTTTCTAATTCTAATGAAGTAAGTTTGCTATTTATTGCAAAACTTTCATCATTTAAGTTAAATATTTTATTTTTTTGCTTATAGTTATTTAAAGAATCGGCATTTGAAGTTAATTGTGATTTCACACGATCCAACTGATCATCAATAAACTTAATGGTATTTGTAACAAATTGATTTTTTCTGTTTAATTGATCTTCACTTAAAACTTTTACGGTTTCATTTAGATAGTCAACAATTTTTGCCTTGTTAACATCAACCATACTTAAATTTAGAATAGCAGAGTTTCTAGGATTATTTATTGATAATCTACTTCTATAAGCTCCAACTACAGCATTAAAATCATCAAACTTTATAAAATATTCTTCATTTAATGATACTTTTCCATCTTCTTTTATATTTAAAATAGCATTTATAAAGGGGAGTTTTATAGTGTCGCCTATATTATACTCCTTTTTAAATTCGCCCAATGCAACATCTAAAGTGGTTTTGCTTTTATCAGTATAATTTTGAGTTTGCACTAAATTGGACTCAAAATTAATGTAGAGCTCATATTTATTATTTTCAAGAAACGTTATTCGAATAGGTGAATTTAATATTT
>CAXBID010000177.1:0-7863 GCA_963975495.1 uncultured Flavobacteriaceae bacterium
ACACTTACAAAGTAATCAAAAAGTTATCAGATAACCAAATAAAAGGATGGTATTTTGCAATAAAACCTAACACAGTTAATAAAAAACTTAGTTGAATGGTATTATAATCGAACATATAATTAATTAGTCTTAATCCGAAACAGTCCTTAATGTCATAAGGTTTTTGACGATATAATTACCTATTTTATTTCCTTGAGATAAACCCTCAGTTATAGCCATTTCGTAGTGAATACCTCCGTAAAGTCTGGATATAGCGGCTTCTTCAGCAGCTTGAATAAAAGACGTAAATGTCCTAGCGGGTAGACCATACTCCATTTCTGTTGTATCTAAAAATCCAAAATTATCACCAAATAAATGGGTTAAAACAATCGAAGCAGATCCCGAAACAACAGAATGCCCACTAGTATATTCTGGAAAAGGAGGTGTTTGTAAAAAGGGTTCCCAATCTTGGTCTATCGATTTATTAATAACTGTTTCTGGACGTACTACTAATGTATTCCATTTTGCGTTCCAACAACTTACAAAACCATCAAATAGTGAAATTGAAACATTAGTAAATGCATCAACAGTTTCATCAAAACTGTAATTGGCTTTTTTGGTGGCAATAGATGTAATACCGATCCAATGACCCCCTGGTGTAATTTTTTTGTTTGCAAACATCGTATGTCCTTGTTGAAGTACTACGTATGGATTGCAATCCCAAAATTTTGCTATTTCTTCACCTTTTGAATTATGCTTTCCTCCTACTTCATAAACTTCCATCAATTGCTTCATAAACGGACTTCCTTCTTTTAAATCAAACGGAACTGGCGGTTTTGGAATAAATTGATTCACTGAATCAATCACTAAGGTTCTAATTTTATTCCAATGCGGTTCTATACCTTCCATATAATTTGGAGGAGTCGGTTTCCAGTATTCTGGTTCTTCCTTTAAAATGTACTGTGGATATGTTCTGGTTTGTTTATAAAAATCCTTGTTGGCCCAGTCTAAAATATGTTTTGCAACAAGATCACCATAGGATATAGAAGCTTTAAAAACCCTATTTGGCATTCCTTTTTGTTTTAACTGATCATATAATTTTTGTTGCGAATCCACTAACCTATCTTCAGAAAAAACAAGTGACTTCCCAATTGTATAAAAAGCATGTAACGATGCTAGATTAAAATTTATGCTTTCATTCGTAGGCTGTGGCACTTCTTCAAAACCATTTAACTGTCCTAACAAACTATTATACTTCGAAGGGTTTTCTTTTTGAATAATGGCATAAGATGCAATGCTTGGGTACATATAAACACGTGATGCTACAGGTGGTGAAAAAATATCATACACAATTACATCAGTTAGATTTTTTACTGCTTCTCTGAACAATTCAGGATTATCCAAATCCATTTTGTATCGGGTATCTTCCTTACACCCTGATATTGCAACAAACAGAAAAGCAAATGTAAGCAGCAAAGAAGTCTCTTTAAAAAAATTGATCTTAATTAATTTATTTCTAAAATTCATAATATCTGATGTCTAATTATTATTTGGTACTCCCAAAGAATTTTACATTCTATGGCAAATTATTAATAATCTTGAAGAACAAAATAAGCTTTGATTCTTGCTTAATCAATTAAAGTCTAATTTTCGTGTCACTTCTTCAGAAGAATTAAAAAATGTAATAGCTTCAATTAAACTAATGATCTCTATTTTGTTTGAAGATTGAGATAAATAGCCCCCTCCCCATGTAAATTCATGCCTTCTTTTTGAACCATCTTTGAAAGTGATTTCAGCATAAGCCTCATTTAAAGAAGGTTTAATAAATTTTTTGCCCCTTAGTTTAATAGAATTTGCTTCAACGGTTCCATTATTCTTACCTACCAAAACCAAGGATTTATCATATATATTTACTTTTACAATGCTTTTTGAATCTCCAGTTACTAAAAAACCCGAGTCATTATTATTGATAACCTCAAAAGTCCCATCGCTTTTATTCTCTAAAAGAATACCAATAGATGCATCGTACCTTCCTGCTCCCACTTCTGTAGCATAATTATTACCTACCATCAAAAGATCTAAATAACCATCATGGTTTATATCTTCAGCTAATATTCCATTAATTGGAGCTATTTGAGTTTCTAAAGGAAGTGCGTTCATTTTAAATTTACCACTCCCTAAGTTCTCAATAAATGTAGTCCGTAATTCGTAAGCCTCAAGAGTTTTGTATTGATCTAAATTGAAAGTTTTTAAAATATCTTCTGTGGACGATTTAGCGAAATCATTATAATAAAGATACTTCTTTTTTATCTTTGGTAATTGCTTAATCAATTGATCTAGTGTTGCTATTGGATAATATTGTCCTGTCTCGAACTTTGAAAATATGGGATCTACTGAGCCATTATCATCAAAATCAGCATAATCTAGCCTAATTGGATGGTCATCTACTATTTTTAAGTTTGAGTTTAAACCTAGGTTCCCAGCTACAAAATCAATATCTCCATCATTATCAAAATCTCCTGACTGAATACTGTTCCAAAGCCCAGAACTCTTAGCTAAATTTGAGTTTTTGGTTATGTTTGTGAGTTGTTTACCATCTCCTTTTAGAATAGTAATTGGCATAAACTCTCCCACAACAACCAAATCAAGATTTGAATCATTGTCAAAATCAGTCCATACAGCAGAAGTCACCATGCCTACATTGTTTAAAAACTGACTAACCTTATTTGTAACTATCTCAAAAGTACCTGAATTGTTTTCTAAAATATAACTTTTTGGTGCTTTTGGGTATTTTCCGGGAATTAAACGCCCTCCTACAAATAAATCAATATCTCCATCATTATCATAATCTCCACCACAAACAACTGATGTACTTGTTAGCATTTCAGGTAATTTACCTCGTTGTAACTTTCCTTTATTGTTATAATAAATCCGATCTTGATACGCTTTATGCCCTCCATAGCGTTCTGATCCTCCGCTTGTTACATACAAATCACTAAGTCCGTCTCCATTAGCATCAAAAATTAAAGCGCCTTCATCTTCAAATAACTTGGTATCTTCTAACTCTGCCTTTATAAATCTCCCATTTTTATCTTGATAATGAATTGTTGAGTTATAACCATAAGACCCCCCGATAAAAACATCTTCTAAACCATCACCATTCAGATCACCCACGGCCATTCCTGGACCTTGATTTGAATATTTTTGAAGGAGTAATGATTGTGAAGCAAAATCGTTATAACTTTTGTCCAAATGCGTATGTTGAAAAGTTGAATCTGACTCGAAATACGATTGCTTGCTATAAGCCTTTGGTATGTCTTGATTATAAGCATTCTTGTATTCTACAGTTACCAGTTGATTAGTTCTTACATTAAAAAGTGTGCTCACCTTTCCGTCTGGCCATTCTACTTTTAAACTATCAATTTTTTGTAGGTTTTTTAACCCAAAATGAAGGGTGGTTTCTACAGAACTTTGAAATCCCCTAACAGGTTGATTGTATCTTATTTTTTGATTTGAAGCAGCATAAAGTGATACCTTAGCTCCAATCCCCTTTTTGTTTTTTGAATCACCTAAAAGATTAACTTTTATGTAACTTGAATTAATGGTATCCTTTTCACGAAGTGTATTCTTGTAAACAAAAGCGAGTTGATTAATATTATTAACTATCAAATCAAGATCACCATCAGAATCGAAATCTGCATATGCTGCTCCGTTAGAAATAGATTCCTCGTTAAAGCCCCAATTACTTGTTACTTTTTCAAAACGCAAATCTCCGTTATTCTTATATGCATAATTGGCAACTTTTATAGTTGGCCTGTTATATAGACAATCTATTACAGATTTTTTTAGTTCACCGACATCTTTAAATGACGAAGCTTTACTTTGCCTAAACTTCACAAAATCCATATCAGTAATATCCTTACCAAAACCGTTGGTTATGTAAATATCATTAAAACCGTCATTATCGAAATCGGCCATTAAAGGTGCCCAACTCCAATCGGTTTTATCTACTCCAGATAGCTGGCCTATTTCACTAAACGTTCTGTTACCGTTATTGCGTTGCAGCATGTTTCGCATGTGTTGATGACCATAACCAAACTGTAAAGCAATTTGAAATAAATCATGAGAGTGAACACCAGACATAAGCTTTCTTCTTTTCACATCTTCAGGAAGCATATCAACGGATATAACATCCAAAAAGCCATCATTGTTTATATCAGCCACATCATTACCCATTGAAAAATGACTAGTATGGCCAAAGTAATTCAAAGCATCTTCCTTGAAAGTACCGTCTTTTTGATTTATATATAAAAAGTCGCGCGAGAGATAATCATTAGACACATAAATATCTGGCCATTTATCGTTATTGGCATCAAATACTGAAACACCTAATCCAAAACCTTCAATAGAAATGCCTGCTTCGGTTGAGACATTAGTATACACTGGATGCCCTAATTCATTATTAAAATCATTTCTGTAAAGGCGATCTGTGTTACGACCTTGACCATCATTTAAAATTGGCCTAATATTAATAGCAGATTTTTCAAATCCGCCACCTGTTAGAAGATACATATCCAAATCACC
Source organism: uncultured Flavobacteriaceae bacterium (assembly GCA_963975495.1). Classification (GTDB taxonomy): domain Bacteria; phylum Bacteroidota; class Bacteroidia; order Flavobacteriales; family Flavobacteriaceae; genus CAXBID01. Next base: position 4,564 of record CAXBID010000177.1, read on the forward strand.
ATCTAGATCATAATCAAAAAAAATGGACTGGATAGATTCTCCTTGATCAGCCAGTCCATATTTTTCGGCAGATTCTGTAAATGTTAAATCGCCATTATTTATATAAAGCAGATTGGGGAACTTACTTTTGTTCCCCATTCCACCAATACTTAAATATATATCATCGTAACCATCTTGGTTAATGTCTATCACGCTAACACCCGTACACCATTTTTCATGAGTATTAATTCCAGAGCCTTTAGTTATATCATCAAATTGAAAATTGCCTTTATTGACATAAATCCTACTCTTTACTAAACTACCAGAAAAAAAAACATCTGGTAAACTATCACCATTAAAATCTCCTACACCAACACCTCCACCATTGTATAGGTATTCATAGTTTAATATATTTGTAGAGTCGTTTGTAGTTATTTCATTTTTAAAATTGATGCCTGAAAAATCAGCTTTAATACGCTCAAATAATTTATTATTTTGCGCCTTTTCTTTTGCGCAATTAGTCACAAAAATCGAAACTAACAAAACAATAATACTATTTCTAATCTTCAAGCATCAATTTATTTAAAAACTAAAAACTAACTCAAACAACTAACTTTTTAATTATTAGCATCATTACCATCTAAATTAGGGTTACGGTCCAATTCCGTTTGTGGTAAAGGTTGATATTTTCTATTTGGTGCAAACGAATTAAAATCTGTATCATTTGCCTTAAGTTCATTTAATTTCGCAGAATCATCTAACCACCCCCATCTTTTAATATCATACCATCTTAAGCCCTCTATTGCCAATTCTGTTACACGCTCATGTGCTAATTGATCCATAAATTGTGTTAAGCTGTAGCCTGCAAATTCCGTTTCTCTGTCTGGAAGATTTACTCTGTTCCTAACACGCTGAACTTGTTCTGCTGCCAAAGAAATGTCTCCTGTATTGGCTAAACATTCAGCATACATTAGTAGGACATCTGCAAAGCGTATGATATGATAGTTAATACCACAAACAAAAGGATCTCCTCCTGTATTTGCTAACGTATATTTTGCAATATAATTTTGAGTTTCGTTTAAGAAATAATCTCTCCCATAAGCTTGTGTTAGACCTTCGGCAGGAAGATAAGATAAAATTGTAGCAGAATATCTAGGGTCTATTTCATCGTTAACCGTTCTTTCTTGCTTTAACTCATCAACTAAAAATTGAGTAGGGATAAAGTCGTAAAAATCAGCACCTGAATATGTCGGAGCGATTGCTAAAAATTGTCTCCAATTCACAGATGGGTCACCTCCCCAGTTAAAATCTACATTAGCACTTTGTGTAAATTCTGCCCAGAATATTCTTCCTGGGTTTGCATTTTCAAGAGCAGGGTCTTGAGAAAATAAATCCCCGTAATTAGGAGCTAAATCATATACTTGAGAGTTAACAACAGATTGAAAATAAGGTAAGGCTCCAGCATAATCACCTTGGTATAATTTAAGTTTTCCCATCAATGAATTTGCTGCTCCACTCGTAGCACGCGCTGCTTGACCAGTATCTGGACCAGAAACACTAGCGTAGCTAGCTGGAAGTTTACTAATAGCCTCATTTAAATCTGCCTCAATCTGTGCATATATATCAGCTTGAGTGGTTTCTTTATTAGAAGGGAAAAAAGATTCAGCCCCACCCTGCACCTCTAATACTAAAGGGACATTTTCATAAACATTTGTAGCATTAAAATATGCATGAGCTCTTAAAAAATAAGCTTGACCTAAAAGTCTTTCTCTAAGTGCAGGTTCAATTTCTTCTATTTGATTAATAGCTGCAAGAGCCTGATTAGCCCTATTAATAACAGTAAAATATCCTAGATATGCTATTTCGAGCGCGCCATCTGTAGACGGCACTGTGAAATTCCCTGTTTGTGTTAAAAATTGCCAAGGGCTTCTAGACCTTGCCTCGTCTCCTCTTGCATCACCCATAATTGGAGTCATTCTCTGATAATTCCCATCAATAATAAGTCCATTATAAATGGCATCTACGGCAGCTTGAGCCTCTGTTTCACTTTGATAATACTGATCTGCAAGAAGTCTATTAGTGTCTTGAATTTCTAGCTCACTATCACAAGAATTAAGCGATGTTGTAACAACTAGAAGTAAAAATAATTTTGTGAAATATGTTTTCATTTTTCTTAGCTTTTTAAAATTTTAATTGAAATCCTAACATGGTTGTCATCGGTCTTGGATATGTACCAAAATCAAAACCTGGATTTAATACACCAGCTTGAAAATCTGGGTTATAACCTTTATATTTTGATATAACACCTACATTCTGTAAGGTAACAAAAAATCGTGCATTAGACATAAACATTTTACTAGCGATTCTCTCAGGTAAAGTGTACCCTAAAGATATGGTATTTATTCTAAAATAACCTCCATCTTGTAACCAACCAGGTCTGTTTGAATCTCTACCGTTATTGTTTGGGTCATCTAAAACAACACGTGGCACATTAGTATTTGTATTACTAGGCGTCCAACGTTGTAAAATATCCTCATACCAGTTTGTAAAACCTCCTGTTGGCATTAAACCACGGTATAGGTTACTATTGATTAAATTACCTCCACTTCCTTGTCCGAAAATAGTAAAGTCAAAATCTTTATAATTAGCAGTAATATTTAGACCATAGTAATATGTTGGTAATCCTTGACCCAAGAAAGTACGATCGTCATCATTAACAACACCGTCAGGCGTTCCATCAGGACCGCTTATATCCTTAAACCTTATATCTCCAGGTGCAGTCCCCGGGGTTTGAAAAGGCGCATCGGTCACTTCTTGAGCCGTATTAAAAATACCGTCATAAACCCAACCATAATGCTCACCTAATGAACGTCCTACAATGTTTCTTGTTCCAGCACCAGTAAGAAATTCCTGCCCACCAATTTCAAGTATTTCATTCTTTACTGTGTAAAAGTTTGGGGCAATTTCAAAAGAGAAATCATCACCAATATTTTGTCTGTAAACAGCAGATAATTCTATACCTGAATTCCTTATAGAGCCTGCATTGGACAAGATTGTAGAATTAAATGCACCAACTGTGTTTGATAATGGTACAGGAATATCAACTAAAACGTCCTCAGATGTATTTCTATAATACTCAGCGGTAAAATCTATAGCCCCATTTAGAAGGGTAGCGTCAATACCAATACTACTGGTTCTTCTGGTTTCCCATTTGATATCGGCATCGATAAGTCTTGTTACAGCTGCTCCAACGACAGTTGAACCTCCAGAGAACTGATAAGGAATACCCCTATTTATAGTTCTTTGGTAAAGGTAGTTTCC
>CAXBID010000178.1:0-7859 GCA_963975495.1 uncultured Flavobacteriaceae bacterium
AACTTATTTTACTGATCCTCAATGGGTTAAATTAGTTTTTAACGAAGCATTGAACAATATAACAATGAAAAATTTATATACTATAATATTCTGCTTGTTTTTCTTTTCAATACAAGCACAAAACTATTACTACAATGGCAATGAAAAAATTGAAATACATAAGTCGGAAAAATCTTTTATATCGTATGAACCAACACAAACTTTTGCAAAAGGATTTAAGAAAGTTAAATCGTTTTCTACTAAAGGTTTCACTATACTTGAAGATAATAATGCTAATTTCTCTGCTAAAGAGTTTAGTAGGCAAAAGACGAATCAAACCATTCCTGCATTATTATTAGACGCTGGCAGTGAATTTAAAATTTTTCCTACTAAAACTGTTAGAGTAAAATTAAAATCTAATATTAAAAAGGAGGATATAATTAATCTAATTGAAAAAAAAGATATTTTAAGTACAGATGATAAATATGGCATTTTAAGAATAAAAATAAAGGACATCCACAAAACTGTATTAATTGCCAATAAAATATATGAATCAGGTTTAGTGGAATTTTCAATTCCAGATTTTTATATACCTATGGTATTGAACCAAGTAAATGACCCAATATTTCCTCAACAATTTCAGATGCATAACACGGGTCAAAATATTGATGGAATTAATGGCGTTAATAATATTGATTGTAATGCTTTAGAAGCTTGGAATATAAATTTAGGTGACAATGTTACTGTAGCTGTTTTAGATGAGGGACTTGAAAACCATGAAGATTTTGATAATCGGCTTATTGGTGGATTTACTCCAGCAACAAATGGAAATGGCACTCCATTATTAAATGATGCTACTCACGGTATGAATAGTGCAGGTATTATTAGTGCTTCAGACAACAATATTGGAATAAGAGGTGTTGCTCCAAACACTAATCTGTTATCTGTTAATATTTTCGCAGATGGAACAACTACAGCCGATATTGCTGATGGTATACAATGGGCTTTAGCTAACGGTGCAGATGTAATTTCTAATTCCTGGGGTTTTAGAGGAGTAACATGTGGTTTTGTTAATATTGATATAGATAATGCCATACTAAATGCGGTAACCAATGGTAGAAATGGTAGAGGTGCTTTGGTTGTTTTTGCTGCTGGTAATTTAGGGGGTTGTGTAGAATATCCTGCAAGTAATGCTAATGTTATTTCTGTTGGTGCTGTTGACAATCGTGGAAACTTATTTAATTATAGCGCAAGAGGTCCTGAATTAGATTTGGTAGCACCTTCTGGATTAAGATTTGGAGATGTTGGTGTTAGAACATTGGATAGAATGGGAATCGCAGGTGACAATAATGGTAATTATAGAAATGACTTTGATGGAACTTCTGCTGCTTGTCCAGTTGTATCAGGAGTAGCAGCACTTATTTTATCAATGAACCCAAATTTAACACAACAGGAAGTAAGAGATATCTTGATTAATACCGCAACAGATATGGGTGCAAATGGTTTTGATAATAATTTTGGTTTTGGTAGAGTAAATGCTTTAGCTGCACTAGAAGAAGTTTTATTGGCAGATATTGAAATTATTGGTTCATCAACAGTCTGCACTACCAATAGCTCATATACATTTTCGGAGACTATAAACGAGCAATTCACATGGCAAGTTTCTAATAATTTGCAGATTGTTTCTCAAAGTCAAACATCTATTACTATTAAGGCTACTAATGGTTTTGTTTCAGGCGTTGGATTTGTTAATGCCATATTTCCAAACCGAGTAATTACAAAAGAATTATGGGTAGGTAGGCCTCAAAAACCTAATAACGTATTACTATATCCCAATAGTCCATGTGTGAATCAGTTAATAATTGCAGTTGCTTATTCTGACTATCCTTATATTCAAGACATTACGTATGGTTGGTCTGGGATTGGTAGTTATACTTCCCAAAACCCAAGAAACTCTGAGATTCATTTCACTACTAACGCTCCAAATCCATATACAGATACTATATTTATAACAGCGTCTAATGCATGTGGAGAATCATTTCAGTTTAGTAAAACTTTTTCTGTTTCAAATTGTGGCGGTGGCGGTGGCGGAGGTCCAGCTCCACTTCCAGTATCTATTGAGTTGAAAAAAGAAGTATTGGTATATCCTAATCCTGTTTCGAATGAACTAAATATATTGTTCAATAATTATAATAATAAAATATTGGCCTTATATACACTGTCTGGACAAATTGTATTAAATCAACTTGCCACTGAATCCAAAATTACATTAATCCTTAATCACTTGCCTAATGGTATGTATTTCCTGAAAATTGATGGAGAAAATTCAGTTACTGAAAAAATAGTAATACAGCATTAAAATGGACAAACGACTTTATATTTTATTTTCAATTTTTATATATTTTTACTCATGTAGTAGTTCTAATAAGCAACAAAAACCTATACCCGAGTGTTTAAAGGTAACTGTTGATGCCATTTTGTCAAAACCAGTTCAAACTCCAAAGGCAGATATTGAAAAAAGGGAATACAAAGGCGAAGAGGTTTATGTTGTTAGAGGACAAAATTTTCCTGATGGTCAAACTTTCATTATACCATTGGATTGCAGTACTACGATATGTACTCTTGGTGGTTTTGATGGACCTGATAATGACTGCCCTAATTGGCAAGATTCCAAATTTATTGAAACTGTTTGGACAGACCCTAGATAATAATTGCCCATAACAGACATACTCAAAGAATAGCAGTTAAGACTAAAACATTGTTCTTAACTGCTATTTTATATTGGCACATACAAATAAGCTAATATCGATATGCTATCTTTAAATAAACAATCAAAAAACTATTTGGATAGGTTTTTTTAATATTCCAGATTCATTCTTCTAAACCATCTATTTTAGGTCATATTACTTTTAAACCCATATTATTTCTTTATTCAATTCTTCAAAATACAACCATTCCTTCCCTTTAAAAAAATCTTCAAAATAGAAGAAACACTTTTCATTCTACGTCGTCATTAAAATAAGATTAGCTAAAAAAATGCAATGGAATTAAAAAGCGTCGTCTTTTTAATTGAAGAGCTATTAAATAAGCTTTTAGATGAACTCAGAATCAGAAAACAATAAAAAACTTAAAGCCTTTTTTGGTAAGGAATACAATGCACTTAAAGGCTATGTTAATTCTAAAATAAAAAATAGTGTAGAACGTGATGCCGAGGATATTATACAAGATGTAGCATTAAAATTATTTGCTGGAGCCGACAGGTATTCGCCTATAAATAACGTAGCAGGCTTTGTGTATTACGCCATTAAAAATAAGATTATTGATGTTATGAGAACCCGTAACAAACACGTCATTCAAAATGAAAACGAAGCGAAGTTAGCTGAGTTTGCTAGTGTTTTACAGGATACGTCTGACGATTACTATGCTGAACACATGACCAATGAATTAAAAAAAGCGATTATGAGTTTAAAACCAGATTATAGAGATATTATAATTGCCATTGATTTTGAAAATTACACCTATAAAGAAATTGCTTTAGAAACTGGAACACCAGTTGGAACACTAATGTCCAGACGCCATAGAGCCATTTCATTATTATACAAAAAGTTAAAAACAAAAAAAGAACATATTAATTAAAAACGAGTAAACATGTCAAATTTCTTTAAACATAAATTTAGAACTAAATCCCTGGGAGAGATCATAGGAATTATAATTTTTGGAATTATAGCGGCCATAGGGTTAGCCATTTTATTTGGCTTCGTCATCATGTGGTTATGGAATTGGTTAATGCCCGAAATATTTGGCTTAACAACACTAACCTATTGGCAAGCCATTGGTGTTTTTATCCTTTTCAAAATTCTTTTAGGCGGTTGTGCTTTTGGTGGCAAAAGTTCATCGAAAAAATCGGATTGTAAAAAGGAGTCTAAAGTGGAATTTTCTAAATGGAAACACTATGATAAATTTTGGAAAGAACAAGGTAACCAAGCTTACGAAGACTATCTTGAACGTATAAACAACGAAAACAATACAGATGGTTAATTTTTTATACAATAATTTTCAGTTGCGCACGAAGTTATTTATTTTGAGAACGGATATTAAAACCAAGAAAAAAGTAAAAGCCATAAAACCATTTCTTAATAATCATTCTGGTATCATTAAATGGACCATAGATATTGAAGATATAGATAATGTTTTAAAGATTGAGGCTACTAGTAATTTAAGCCAACACAGTATAATTAACGAAATAAAACAACAAGGGTTTTACTGTGATGCTTTGGAAGATTAGTTAGTTATTGAATCTTTAATTTAACGTTCGTTTGGTGTAAGAATGAATTTAATAATTGTGTGAGAAAATCATAAAACTACATTATAATGTCAGGTTGAGCGCAGTCGAAACCTAATTTAAAATCCGACTTTTAAAGACCTTTCGACAAGTTTCACTTGCTACTTTCAACGAAAAAATATTTTCGTTTCAGTAATGCTCAAGGCGACATGCGTTGATATTATTAACAAAATAATTTTAAACTTGAATTTCTTAAGTCGAACTCAAATTATTTAATCTTTATTTAGGATACTTTCTCTGTATATTCCGAATTAAATCTTCTAAACCATTTAGTTTTAACTCATAAACCTGTTTTAGCATATCGCCTAATTTTCCCTTGGGAAAGCCTTTGTTATGGTACCAAACCACATAGTATTCAGGCAAATCAATTAAATAACGGTCTTTGTATTTGCCATAAGGCATTTTTGTGTGCGCTAAAGTTATTAGGAATTGTTTATCAGGATTCACCTTGCTAATCTACTGTTTTATATTCAGATAATTTTTCAAGTTCGTTTATAATAAAAAGCTGCCATTTTACTTGAGTTTCAACATTTCTAGAATAATCGGTTTCACCATCATAAGCATTTTGCATAACTTCTAAATCCTTATTGATGCTTTTATGAAGCTGTCGCAATTCGTTTTTAATAGTTTGGGAGGTTTTAAGTTTGCTTATAGCTTGCCTAAATTTTCTAGCATGTAGTTCGGTAATATCAAAATGTAATCGCTCATGCCCCAAAACATGATTATCCGCCAATTCTGATTTATACCAGGATTTTTCTGGATAAAAATGTGCATTTACATCGGTTTCAAAACTCAGAACACGATTGTCGTCTGTTTGCCGTATTGAAAATCCAAAGGTTATTCCTGAAGCGGTTAAGGCTACGGCACTTGTATTGTTATTGGGTTTTGCCTTAAAATCAGACCACGATAATTTGTAAGACGTGTTCCAAGATAGAACAGGTTCATGGTTTTGAACTAAAACCAAACAACATATTACAAGTAAAATTCTAAACACGAAAAAGGGGTTTGTAATATAAAAACGCTTAGCGAATACGCTTATTGTTTTACCTCAACAATAGTTAAATCCTCATACTTCACTAAATAAACCGTGTCATTATAATAACCTCCAAAAAGTTTCTTTCTGTAAGCGAATTTATTTTCTACATACTCAGTAAGTGGTGCTTCATTTACAGACATGTATAAATCGTTTGAAGACACTAATCGCAGCACCACATCCATAGTCAAATCAAAACCTTTTACAGCACTTGCATCTGGTGTGATGTTATAAATACTTTTATATTTTTTTACAAATGAATTGTTATCATTCTCATTATAAGCTCTAGATGATGTTGCATAACAAAATTGTAATTTTGATAAATGTTCATTTGAAATCTCGTCACCTTCAAATGCTGTGTTATAGTTTGTAGTTACCAAAATAATATCAATAGCCTCTTTCTTCTCTTTTATATTTTCCTTTTGAATCAACGATGCTAAAATACTGGTAACGTTTGAAGCAAAACCTGTGTTTTGTGTTTCTAAAAACACAATATTCTTACCAGGTTTCAACGTGTTTTTTATATCATCCACAAGCACGTAGTTTTCATCTTTGCCATCTTTATCTTTTCTGGAATAAATTGGCTTAGCATAATTAAATTCACGTTTAATACTATTGGCAACATCACTGTTTTTAGTATCAGAAATAATTATAATATTGTTAGGTAAAGTATCTTTTTTAATGAAGTTTATAAGTTTATCCTTAAATAAACCGTTAGATGGTTTAGATTGAAAAACATTGTCATACAACTGTAAATTTGTACCTATTGGAGATATTACGGGCACATTGTATTTACGTAGTTCCGAGGCTACTTTATCAAACGTATTTGATGTTAATGGGCCAATAACAGCATGAACGTTTTCAAAATTGTTTTCATCTAAAATTTTAGACACCTCACCTATTTCCCGTTTTGTATCATACACATCCACTTTTAAAGAAATCCCTAGCTTTTTTAAAGAATCAATAGCTATTAAAACACCCGAGTAAAAATCTAGTGATGCATTTAAATAAGGGTCTTTTTTAATGCTTTGCTTAGTATCTGAATCAGCGTCAAAATCTACACGATTTAGTCTAAAAGGCAACATAACAGCAATGCGTTTAGTACTAAAATCGGCAATACTATCTATCAAATTAATCCTATTGGATTCTGAAATATCGCTAACCATATTTGAAAACGGTATTTTTAAAATCATCCCGTTTTCTAAACCCGTTTCTTTTAATTCTGGATTTAAATTTTCTAACTCTGCTTGTTCTAATCCTAATTTAAGTTTTAAACGATAGAATCCTTCTCTTGGTAAAACTTTATAATAGCTGTATTGGTCATCAACTACTTTTTGTTCTTCTTTATCTAAATTAGGTACATTAATTTCTTGTCCCGCTTTTAAAACTTCCCCCATTTCAGGGTTTAAAGCTTCAAGTTCTTCCATGGTAATTCCAAATTTATAAGCAATACGCCACTTTCCCTCTTTGGGTAAAACCGTATATAATTTGGTTCCTAAATTTTCTTCAACAACTTCTGTGATTTTAAAAATTGGAATTTGAAGTTTATCTCCCTTTCTAAGCGTATTTGAATATAAAAATTTGTTGTATTTCTTTATATCGTCTTGACTAACATCATACTTTTTAGAAATACTATACAACGTTTCCTTACGTCTTGTTTTATGTTCTTTAAAACCCTGTAGTTCTTTAACTATAGTAACTTTGGGCTTATTTGCTTTTGAAATGGGAATAATTAAAATCGTATTTGGTTTTAATCCCTTTTTTGCATCCGGATTTAAGCTATAAATATCAAAAGGTGTTACGTAATAGCGTTTAGCAATGGCTTCTACAGTTTCACCTTTTTTAACTTGATGCGTACTAAAGTTTTGTGCTTTTGCTAAGTTTAAACCAAATAGGAATACTAAAATTAGGGTTAAGAAAAATCTATTCATGCTTTGTTGTTATTTTGAATAAAACCAATATTAAATAGTTTATATACGTTATTTTTTTATGTTAGGGATGACAGTCCTTCAGCTGCACTCAGGATAAACTTACCTTTTATATTTTTTGTTATGCATATAACATGCCAAAATAATTTGGGCGTTACCACAATCCCGATAGCTATCGGGAGGGCTTTACGTTGCAATCTTTCTGCTCGTTCCTCGCAAAAAGGATTTCCACTGCAATCCCTAACGCAAATCAGTCTTCAGTCTTCATTAAGCAACAATAACCCTATCTAATACAAACTGAGTAGTGCATACTGCCAACTGCATACTGAAGACTGCCTACTGCCTAATGCTCACTGAACTATTCCCACTCAATGGTCGCAGGCGGTTTACTACTAATATCATAAACTACTCTATTAACGCCTTTTACTTTATTTATTATATCGTTTGATGTTTTTTGAAGGAATTCATAAGGTAAATTTACCCAATCGGCAGTCATTCCGTCTGTACTTTCCACAGCCCTAAGTGCCACACATTTTTCGTAAGTACGCTCATCGCCCATAACACCAACACTGTTTAC
>CAXBID010000179.1:0-7845 GCA_963975495.1 uncultured Flavobacteriaceae bacterium
ACCAAAAGGTTTTGCTGTTGATGATAATGGCTATTTAGCTCCAGAAGCAGATGGCAGCCATGTGCAAGTTTCAGTAAAAGACGATTCAGAGCGTTTACAATTGCTAACACCGTTTGAGCCTTTAGGAGATTCTATTACCGGAGCCAAATTATTAATTAAAGCCTTTGGAAAATGTACTACCGACCATATTTCTATGGCGGGGCCTTGGTTACGTTTCCGTGGGCATTTAGATAATATTGCGAACAATACCTTAATTGGAGCCGTTAATGCCTTTAACCAAAAGACAAACTTCGTTAAAAATCAATTAACTGGTGATTATGGCGGTGTTCCAGATGTACAACGCGAATACAAAAAAGCAGGTATAAAAACTATTGTAGTTGGCGACCATAACTATGGCGAAGGCTCTTCAAGAGAACATGCCGCAATGCAACCTAGGCATTTAGGTGTAGCTGCAGTTATTGTAAAATCGTTTGCACGTATTCATGAAACAAACCTTAAGAAACAGGGAATGTTAGGGTTAACGTTTGCTAATGAAAGCGATTACGATTTAATTCAAGAAGATGATACTTTCAACTTTACAGATTTAAATGAATTCGCACCAGGAAAACAATTAACGCTTGAAGCAGTTCATAAAGATGGTTCAAAAGAAACCATTAAATTGAATCATACGTATAATGAAGCTCAAATTACGTGGTATAAAGAAGGTTCTGCGCTTAATTTAATTAAAAAGCAAAACGCATAATTTTCCAAACCGCGAGGTTTCGTTTAATAAAAAAATCCAGCTTTTAGCTGGATTTTTTTGTGCTGCATGCTGTCATACTGAGTTTGATTCAACACCTTAACTTCAATAATACAACATTAACTCGTTTGCTGAAACGATTTATTCTTTTCCTTCAACGTAGCCAATTGCTTTTCTAAAAACGAAATGGCATGCTCGGTTTTGTAACTCGCCTTGGAAGCAAAGTCTTTTAAATCTTCTTTAAATTTAACCTTACCAGATTCATCCGCTTTAGTAACATCCTCTTTTACTTCTGCAAAATCTTGAGTTATCTGATCTTTTATAGCCTTTCCTTCTTTTTTTAGTTTATCTCTGGTTAACTTACCTTTTTCTGGTGCTAATAATATACCTATGCCAGCACCAATAAGTGCCCCTAAAATTAATGTTCCTTTATTAATCATTCCTTTTTCTTTTAAATATTAAACTTGTTTTAATTATAAGTAGTAAAATTTACTAATCTGTTACAGACAATTTCATTTCCAAATATTTATGCTGTATATTTTAAGCTTTAAAATGGATGCTAGCTTATTTATTTTAAACGAAATTTATTTCCCGAATTAGAGCGTTTCAAATATTATGTTCCGCAAAGGGACAACGACTTGATATTAACTGTCTTCTTTTTTCAGTGGAGAATGATGTTCGCTTACTATTTTCCAGCCATCATCTGTCTTCACAAACAATAATGAAATTTGATCGTTTACAACAACAAGGTCTTCACCAAATTTAAGATGAAAATCAGAATGAAAGGTTACATTAGCTACATCGCCATATACTGCAATAAGCATATCATTTGTATCGAATTTTATAACCTCGGATACGGCGCCAAAAGTATTGCGTTCAAATTCTTCATTTGCTTCACTTCCATTTCGTGGTGCACCATTTTTAAACTCGGTAAACTTTGGGCTATAAGCATGAAAAGAAATTAATTTATCCATATCTCCATCCTTTAAACTTTGCACAATAGCATCCCAAGTTTCCATTATTTCTTCTTTTGCTTCAGGAAACTCATCATTAATTAAATCAATTTTCACTTCTTCAATTTCAACTTTTTCTTCCTGTTTTTTGCATCCAGTAATTACAATTCCGAAAATCATAATTAATAAAAGAATCATTTTTGTTTTCATAATTTTATATTTTATTGATTAATAGCTATTTAGTAAGTTACAATTTTTTTAATGAAGTATAATTGTACAAAGTAATAGCATGTTTCGTTCAAATAAATTGTTTTGTGGTTGTGCTCGGAAGGCATTAACTGCAATCATTACTTGTTCTAATTGATTTTGTAAAACAATAAAAGGCAACGAGTAACTTTTAAAATAATTTTGAATGCATTTTTCCATTCCAAAATATTCAAAACCGTATTTTTACAAAAACATTAAGAATGAATTCCAGACAAAACCAACTCAAAGCTTTTGATAGATTGTTAACCATTATGGATGAGTTGAGAGAACAATGCCCATGGGATAAAAAGCAAACCATGGAAACGCTTCGTCACCTAACCATAGAAGAAACTTACGAGCTTGGTGATGCCATTCTAGATAAAGATTTAGAGGAAGTAAAAAAGGAATTGGGCGATGTGTTATTACACATTGTTTTTTATTCCAAAATAGGAAGTGAAACTAACGATTTTGATATTGCCGATGTTTGTAATAGTATTTGCGATAAATTAATTCACAGACACCCACATATTTATAGCGATGTAAAAGTAGAGAATGAGGAAGACGTAAAACGAAATTGGGAGAATTTAAAATTTAAAGAGGGCAAGAAAAGTGTTTTAGAAGGTGTTCCTAGAAGTTTACCGGCATTAGTTAAAGCCAATAGAATTCAAGAAAAAGTAGCAGGTGTTGGCTTCGATTGGGAAAAGCCAGAGCAAGTTTGGGAAAAAGTAGAGGAGGAGCTCAACGAGTTTAAAGCTGAAGTACAGTCTGGTAACCAAGACAACATGGAAAGCGAATTTGGCGATGTATTATTCTCTATGGTAAACTATGCACGCTTTTTAAACATCAATCCAGAAAACGCTTTAGAGCGCACTAATAAGAAATTTTCTAAACGTTTTCAATATCTTGAAGCCAAAGCTAAAAGTTTAAACAAGCCGTTAAAAGAAATGACGCTTGCTGAAATGGACATTTTTTGGGAGGAAGCTAAATTAATGTAGAGCTAATTTTAAGCTATTTTAATTTAAATCATTTTAACAGTCGCATCGTCAATTAATGTCATAATGCGCTCAGATGGTTTAATGTTGTATGTGGTAGATAGTCTATCTATTTCTATCTTAACAGTATTTGAGAATTTATTTTGGCTAATATTTCCTTCTTTAAAATTGACTAAGGCAAGAAACCATTTAAAATACGGGAAAGTAATATAACTTTTTAGAGAGTCATTCTCTTTGTCTATTAAGTTGTAGTGTTTAATGGTTTTTTTTACTTCATAATATGCTCTTAAACGTAATAAAGTTTCAATATATGTTCTGAAAAACTTATACCAATTGTATTGAATGATTTCTTCTTTGTGCAAAGCAAGTTGGTTTTCAGCGAATTGTTTGGCATTATTATATTGACCAATACTATTGTAGCATTTCATAAGTGACGATATATACAGCGTTCTATTGTATTTGTTGGACATCTGTCGTGCGAAAGAAAGCGCTTCTTTAAGTAACGAAAGTGCTTTTTGTGGCTCGCCTAATTTTAAAAGATTAAAACAATAGTTGTTCAAATACATGATATAATCATTTCCTTGGTCACTTATAGATAGTTTACCATAATATAACGCATAATCATATTTATGAAGTTTCATTAAAATTAATTGCTTATTACCATAGTAATTTAATAATAGCTTACGCGAATAATAATAGCCATTTTTTAATTTTTTCTCCAAATTATCAAAATATGAAAGTACAGCTTCGAAATCTTTGTTCTCGGTCAAAGCAATGTAAGAAAGTAAAATTAATGATTGGTATCTATTTTGGCCATCAAGATTTTCATCGGTGTATAAGCTTTTTAACCAGTTTTTCCATTTTATTGAATTTGATGAAATTTTGTAGTTATGGTAGTCGCTAATAATATTTGAGGTTGCATAAATCATACGATTACTCACTTCTTTGCATCTAATATAATCATCATGAAAATCATGAATAAACTTATTTATCAATTCATAATCATTCAATCTAATTCTAACTAACAAATAAGTTAGGTAGTTTTTTACAACTTCGTAAAACTTTAAAAAATGATAACGATGTGGTTTGTAGTTTTTAATCATCTTTAGCAATTCATTTTCTTCAACAGATGATATGGTGTCAGTTTTTATTTGATTGTCATAATAATTTAGCCGTTTATATAGTTTGTCTGTGCAATATGAATCCAGTTTGGACTGTATCCAACCCATTAGGTGCGAGTATTTTCGCTTATCAATAGTTTCATCAAAATCCTTTTTAACATTGCTGTTAATAGAGTTATGGCGAAGTCGTTTAAAAATGTCTATTCTATCTTTGTCTTGAAACTTATTTATTCTGTGCAACAAAGCAATTTCATGAGGTAGGAGTGTATCCGTATAGGTTATAAACTTTTTTAACTTCATACTTTATATAATCACATTACTAAGCCACCATCAACACTAAGTACAGTTCCATTAACAAAAGAACCTTCATCAGAGGTTAAATACAAGTAAGCATTTGCTATATCAAAAGGTGATCCCAACCTACCTAACGGCGTTTTATTTTCTAAATCAGCAATTACTTTTTCAGGTATTGTATTTACCATTTCCGTTGCTATAAACCCTGGTGCTACGGCGTTAACATTAATGCCTTTTCTACCAAGTTCGCGAGCCCATACTTTCGTCATACCAATAACTCCAGATTTTGTAGCTACGTAGTTTGTTTGTCCAAAGTTACCATAAAGCCCTACTATTGAAGCTGCATTTACAATACTACCTCCACCTTGCTCGGTCATAACGCTCGCTACAACCTGTGTACAATTAAAAACACCTGTGAGGTTAACATCAATAACACTTTGCCATTGGTCATCTGTCATTTTTTTTAAAGTAGAATCTCTGGTAATACCGGCGTTGTTTATAAGGATGTCAATTCTTTTGTGTTTAGTTACAATGTCTTTTACAACTGTGCTTACTTGGTTTTTATCCGTTGTATTTACTTTATAAAAAAAAATAGGTTCGCCATTGCACTCTTTAAGTAGTGTGTTACCTGCTAATTCATCTATATCCCAACATATTACGGTAGCGCCTTCTTTTAAAAAAGTTTTAACTGTTGCTTTTCCAATGCCTTTAGCACCACCTGTTACAATGGCAACTTTGTTTTCTAATCTGTTCATGCTTTGATTTTTATCGAGTTTTATCAAAATTATTATTAAATAGATTAATTAAAGTTAATGAAATTTAATCTATTTATATTGACTATCTCAATCTGTCTGTATTTATATATATTTAAAATCCTGTTAATCAATAAATTAATATATTTATTCTGAATATAGACTTTATTAGATTAGTGATGTGTATTTATTGGTTTTTTCAATTTTCACAAGCAATAATCTCCATTAATTAATAATTTTGATGTGTTTGATTGGATTATCAACCAATTATTGCAGATATTTATAAAAAAAGTCTACACCATAAATTTTAACTGCTATAAAAGAGTTTATTATTGTTTGTATTATACTTGGATATCTATATTTTAATAGAACATCAATATTTTAATCATTTTCTTGATTTAAACTGTAAATTATTAGATGACCGATAATTATAACATTATAACGTTTGTAGGTTTAACACTTTTTATGCTAATATTATTTTATTTAGCTATTAAGTCAAGGGTAAAAAATAATACTATAGAAGTTTATGCTTTAGGGAATAAGTCCTTTTCCCCATTATTTGTTAGCTTATCATTAGCTGCATCCTTAACAAGTGCAGCCACTTTTATAATTAATCCGGGATTTATAGCTCTATATGGTTTAAGCGCTTACTTAGCTTTTGGAGTCGTAATGCCAATTGCCATATTTTTTGCGCTAGTAATTTTTATAAAACGATTTAGAAGTTATGGTGTCAATGTTAAGTCTATTTCTATAGCAGACTGGTTAGGAAAACGTTATGAATCACAATTTTTAAAGATATTTTTTGGCTTTTTAAGTATACTTCTGATAACCTTTATAATTCTAATTTGTGTTGGAATTACCAAGGTTGTAACAAAAGCTTTAAACGTAGATGAACTAACGGTATTAATTATTTTAGTTGTACTGGTATTTACTTATATGATGATTGGAGGTGCAAATGCCATGGTATATACTAACTCATTACAAGCCATACTTATGGTTATTGTGGCTTTTATTCTAATTGGATCTGGAGTAGAGTTTTTTGTTGATAAGGATATTAATTTTATTGATAGTCTACAACATATTGATGAGCAACTAATTAAGCCATTTAATACGGAGAGTCCACTTTTTAGAGATTTTTTCGAAGTTGTTGTATGCAACGCCATAATAGGTATTGCAATAGTCTGTCAACCTCATATATTAACCAAATCACTTTTAATAAAGAAGGACAGTCAGGTAAACAAGTTTTTAATTTATACCATTCTTATTTTAATCTTATTCTTTTCTGTTGTTTTTGCAGGGTTTTATGCAAGGTTATATTTTCCAGATTTAATGTTCAACGGCGAGCTATTAAAAATGGATGGTATCATGTCTGCTTATGTTGTCGAACGATTTCCTATTTATCTTGGAATAGTGGTTGTTTTAGGATTGTTTGCAGCCGGACTTTCTACGCTTGAAGGATTAATACAATCTATACCAACTACCATTACTAATGATTTAATCGTTCCGATACTGAATAAAATAAAACCTAATAATTATAGGGAAATTAAGATCAATAATTTAGTTATGGTCTTAGTCGCCATAGCCTCAGTGGTTTTGTCATATCAACAACTTGTTAGCCCAAGTTTAAGCGTAGGTATATTTGCTCAAAATGGCGTTTATGCATTCTTTTCTGCCGCTTTTGTTCCTATTTTCTTTGGCATTTTTACCGCTACTAAAAATAAGTGGATACCTATTATAGCATCTGTGGTTGCGGTACTTACTCATTTTGGGGTGTATTATCTGGAGCTAACGCCTTATATGAATAAGGTAGCAGTAAAAAATCCAGCTGTAGCTTCTGCTTTAGCGTTAATAATTTCAACGTCGGTCGGGTTAATTATTTATTTAGTAAAACCCATGAAAAATAAGGTAGTTCAATATGGTTAAGAATAATGTAAAACATATCAAAATAAAAAACAGATTAGTACTAATATGTCTAATCTTGTTAGTTTCAATTTCTACTATGGGGCAGAATACTAAAACTAAATTCATAAAGCTATCAAAGCATAATATAGACTTGCATTATATGACGAGCGGAAAGAAATCCAATAAAACTTTTGTTTTAGTACATGGATTAGGGAGCTATTCAAAAGCCTTCTTAAAGAATATTGATCAACTGGCTAATCATGCCAAAGTTTATGCTATTGATTTGCCTGGATTTGGAAAAACAGAATTGCGCAATTTTGTCCCGAGCATGAATAACTATGCACAATTGATGAATGAATTTGTTATTAAAAAGCGGCTAACAAATGTTGTTTTGGTTGGGCATTCAATGGGAGGTCAAATAGTAACCACCATAGCTATTAATGAAGCTCCAGAATGGCTGGATAGTATTGTGCTACTTTCTCCAGCAGGAATTGAAACTTTTACTAGTTCGGATTTAGCATGGTTCAACAATGTGATTACAGAAGCCCTTTATCTAAACCTTACAGATGAGCAAATAAAAAATAATTTTAGTATAAACTTTAATGATGGTCAATTACCAAAAGATGCAGTTTTTATGCTGGAAGACAGGATGCTAATAAAAGAAGATCAAATGAAGTATCAGCAATATTGTAGCCATATTGTAAACTGTATTAATGCCATGTTAAACGAACCTATTTATCATGATATTTCAAATATAAATGTACCGATAAAAATGTTTTTTGGCAAAGAAGATTTGCTCATTCCCAATAAAATATTGCACCCCAAATTATCTCTAGAGGATCTAGT
>CAXBID010000180.1:0-7689 GCA_963975495.1 uncultured Flavobacteriaceae bacterium
CTAATTCCTTAGTTAGTGATACTTTAAGAATTTTTACATAATTGTTCTTCAAGCCATTCGTAAAAGAATTTACTGGGTACTTGAATGCTTAATGCGTTATCTGAAAGTTTGACAGCAGTAATGGGTTCAAACCAAGTTTTGTATGCTTGCGGTTGGATATTATCCTTAATAAACAGAAGACAGTTAGTCCATACCGATTGCGCAGTCATACTCATTTTTTAAATTGGTGGTTTTCTTAGTTTGTTAAATCGAATGAGAACGAAATTCTCAATCCCCCTAAATTCTGACGCAAATATGTGAACAAAATTCTTAAAAAAAAAATGATTTACTATTGAATTTCTAGAAATTTTTCCCCATGTTTAACATCTAGCCGAATCTACAAAAAAATATTTAAACAAACCTATGAAAATCGATGAAATACAAATAAGAGTGAGATATGGCGAAACCGACCAAATGGGTGTTGTGTACCATGGTAATTACACGTTATATCTTGAAATGGGGCGAATTGAGTGGCTTAGGAAACTTGGTATTTCATATAAAAAAATGGAGGATAATGGCATCATGCTGCCTGTTGTTTCCTTGAGTATAAACTATAAAAAATCAGCGGGTTATGATGATGTAATTAATGTAAAAACTCAACTAAAAAATAAACCAACCGCTAAGATTGAATTTGAGTATGAAATTACTAATGAAAGCGGTGAAATTTTAACTACCGCTTCAACAACTTTAGTTTTTATTGATATGAAAACGAACCGACCCATACGTGCGCCACAATACATTTTAGATCTTTTTGAAGGCTAATTTATAATGCTTCTATATTAATTTCAAAAAGGTGATTGAAGGTGTCAAAAACGGATTGTGCTTCTTTTTTTCTCACCGAAATAGTGATTTGGCAATCCATTTCCAGTTTTTGATGAATTATATTTAAGTTTCTTTCTTTAATAATTCGCATTACGGTATTCATGTTTTTATAATCGAAAGAAATAAGATAATCTATATTAATTGTTTTTTCTATAATCTTTGAAGCTTCAAGCGTTAATTGAGCGGTCGTTTTGTATGCATTTATTACCCCACCAACACCTAATTTTACACCACCAAAATAACGTACAACAACTATTAAAATATTAGTTACCCCAAACGATTGTATTTGTCCGTATATGGGCATACCCGCACTGTTATTGGGTTCGCCATCATCGTTAGCACGATAAGCAATTGTTTCTGTGCCCATTTGATAAGCATAACACCAATGTCTGGCAGCATAATGCACTTTCTTTAAATTCTCAATTTGGGTTTTAACATCATCTTCATTTTTCACAGGAAAGGCATAGCCAAAAAATTTACTGTTTTTATCTTTAAATAAAACAGCTTCAGTTGGTTTTGTTATGGTTTTATAAGTGTCTTTCTCGATCAAAAAATAGTGCTTTTTGTTTTGAATAAAGTTGAAACATCTTCGTTTTCTGGGTTAATATGCCATGTTTTGAAGTTTAAGGCCTTAGCTGTATCAATGTTGTCCTTATTATCATCTATAAAAAGGCATTCAGTTGCCATTATATTATTTTTATTTAGAACAAATTCAAAAATAGCTGCATTTGGTTTTCTTAAATGAATTTCGTGTGATAAATAAAAGGTATCAAAACAATTTTTAAAATCTTCGTAAAAAGGAATATGTTCTTTTGCCCAATTGATGTGAAGCTCGTTGGTATTGCTCAATAAAATGAGTTTGTATTTTGAAGACGCTTTCAGTTCTCTTATAAAATCTAATCGGTATTTAGGGAAATCTTTCAACATATAATTCCAGATTTCAATTAATTCATCTTTTGAAAGATTTGGAAAATTCCCTTTATAAAACTCAATAAATTCTTCTGTGGTAATTAATCCTTGCTCATAAAAAATATTAAAAGCAATCATTTCATCAGAGAATGAGTTGATATTTAATGATTCATGCGTTTTTTTTATAGCGCCTTCAATATCTAGATCAATAAATACGTTTCCGAAATCGAAAATTATGGTTTTAATCATTCTTATAAATTTTAAGAACATCAGCCACTATTTTTTCTTCAGAAATTAGTTTCCCAGAAAATTCAGGGGCTTTAATGCCATCTTTAAAAGCAGCTTGTCCTGTGAAAACACGGGCTTCATCCCAAAGGTTTTCGTCTATAAAGGTTTGAAGCGTTTTTGCACCACCTTCAATAATAACAGAAGTAATCTCTTTTTTAAACAAAAAACCACAAATTTGTTGTGCCACATCTTTTGAAAAATTGACCTTATTGTTTGTTATGACTATGGTTTTTGCTAACTCATCAAAAACAGCGCTGTTTTTTGATAATTTTTCATCCTTATCAATTACAAGTCGTAATGGGTTTTCTCCAACCCAATCTCTTGATGTTAAGCTGGGGTTATCTTCCAAAACGGTATGGGTGCCAACTAAAATAGCCTGTTCTTCGGTACGCCATTTATGAACTAACTGTCTGGAAAACGCATTGGTTATCCAAACAGGTTTTTTCTCATTTTTGGTTTTCGGGGCAATAAATCCATCCGTGGTTTCCGCCCATTTTAAAATAATATATGGGCGTTTTTTATTATGAAATGTAAAAAACCGTTTATGATGTGCTTTACATGCTGACTCTAAAACACCAACAATAACGTTGCAACCAGCATCGCGTAATTTTTTAATGCCCCTTCCAGCAACCTTTTCATTATCATCAATACAGCCAATAACCACATTAGGAATTTGGTGTTTAATTATAAGATCGCTACAAGGTGGCGTTTTACCAAAATGCGAACATGGTTCCAGGGTTACGTAAAGTGTGGCTTTTTTTAGGAGATTTTTGTTTTTTACCGAATTGATAGCATTAACTTCGGCATGATTACCACCATAATTACTTGTGTAACCTTCTCCAATAATTTTATTATTATGTACAATTACGCTACCAACCATGGGGTTTGGTCTTGTTGTTCCTAAACCGTTTTTAGCAATTTCAATACAGCGTTTTATGTAAGTTTCGTGGTTACTCAATGCTAAAACTTAATTTTAAGATCTTCGGTTTTATCAACAGCATAAGTATGCGAAAAGCCTAAAACCTTGTATTTTATATCACCTTTATATTGCACTTTTACCTTTTTACTAAAGAAACTCCCAATTAACCCACCAATACTTTTGTTACTAAATAAACTGTCTGTTGGAACGTAAGCTTTTAACGGAATTGAAAATTCTTTTTTTGCTGGTACTTTAAAAAGTTCGGTTGAAATGCTGCTCATTTCATTGTCATTAACAATTACTTTTATGTCATCAGTTTGTAATTCGCCTCCAATATCATTTGGGTTTATAAATAAAGCGTCAGCAGTTATGGTTATATATTTTGATGTTTTTTCTAAAACCTTAATATTTTCAACACCAATGAATTCAGGTTTTTTATTGACGGTACAACTAAAAAATATACATATTGTTGATAAGATTATGAGCTGCTTCATTTCAATTTTTTCAGATTTACTGTATCTTCACTTGCTTAAAAGTAAGCACTAAAAGGTGAACAAAGATACTACAGTTATTCGAGAAATTGAACCGCAGGATAATGGGCAAATTGAGCGCGTTATAAGAGGGTGTTTCCATGAGTTTAAAATCCCTTTGGAAGGTACTGCCTATGCCGATGAAGCGACTCCTAGAATGTATGAGTCCTATCAAAATGATAATGATGTTTATTATGTAATTGAAGATAATGGCGAAGTTTTAGGCGGCGGCGGTGTTAAACCTTTAAAGGATTACGAACAAACCGTTTGTGAAATTCAAAAAATGTATTTCTCACCAAAAATAAGAGGTAAAGGTTACGGAAAACAGCTATTTGAAACATGTTTAAAAGCTGCAAAAGCATTGGGCTTCAAGCAATGCTATTTGGAATCGGCACCACAACTAAAAGCAGCCATTCATATTTATGAAAACTATGGGTTTAAACACTTAAAAGGATCATTAGGAAATACCGGACATTATTCCTGTGGTGTTTGGATGTTGAAGGATTTGTAGAGATATTAAGAGAAAAGAAAACAGAGAAAAGAGAAAAGAAAATAGAGAATAGAAAAAAGAAGTTTTGTAATAATTAACAGCAAACAACTTAACAACAAACACCTCAACAGCAAGTGTTACTAAAAGACATTCAAAATATATTTCATAATGAATTAGATACTATTTATGATAGTACTGAAGTGGATGCTTTTTTTTATAGGTTGATAGATTCGTTTTACGGTGTTTCAAGACTGCAATTAGCGTTAAATCAAGCATATAAAATTGAGGAAACAGATGAAATTGATAATGCTTTAATATTACTGAAAAAGGAAAAACCAATTCAGTATATCATTGGTGAAACCGAGTTTTTTGGATTGATTTTTAAAGTGAACGAAAACACTTTGATACCCAGACCGGAAACCGAAGAATTAGTAGATTGGATTTTAAAAGAAGGCACTGATAGAGCAGTTAATGTTTTAGATATAGGAACGGGTAGTGGTTGTATTGCTATTGCATTGGCCAAAAATATGCCTAATGCAAAAGTTTATGCATTGGATATTAGTAAAGCCGCTTTAAAAACGGCTAAGTTAAATGCTGACCTAAATAAGGTTAAAATTGAATTTATTGAAGCCGATATTTTGACCATAGGTCATGCTGAACTTGTTTCAGTATCTCATAAATTTGACGTAATTGTTTCAAATCCGCCTTATATTCAAGAAAAGGAAAAGCCATTAATGAAACCCAATGTTTTAAATAACGAACCGCATTTGGCGTTGTTTGTTAAAGATGAAAACCCGTTGCTATTCTATGAAGCCATAACAGAATTTGCAATACATAATTTAACTAAAAACGGACAATTGTTTTTTGAAATTAACGAGTATTTGGGAAGAAAGATGATTCGGTTATTAATTGATAATAATTTTAAAAACATTGAATTAAAACAGGACATCCTTAAAAAGGATAGAATGATAAAAGCTATAGTAAATTAAATGAACAGCATATACCAAGAAATAGAGTCATTACGTGAAGAATTACGTCAGCACAACTACAATTATTATGTATTGGATAATGCGACGATTTCAGATTACGAATTCGATATCAAACTTAAAAAGCTTCAAGAACTCGAAACAAAACATCCTGAGTTTTTTGATGCTAATTCACCAACACAACGCGTTGGAGGAGCCATAACCAAAAATTTTGAAACCATTCCGCATGAGCATCGCATGTATTCTTTGGATAACTCCTACTCTAAGGAGGATTTGCTAGATTGGGAAACCCGAATTAAAAAATTGGTTGATGGGGAGGTTCAATATACCTGCGAACTGAAATATGATGGTGCTTCTATTAGCTTAACTTATGAAGCTGGTAAATTAGTAAAGGCCGTCACACGTGGTGATGGGTTTCAAGGAGATAATGTTACTGCTAATGTAAAAACCATCAAATCGGTGCCTTTACAATTAAAAGGTGATTATCCACCAAAGTTTGATGTTAGAGGCGAAATTGTATTGCCTTTTGAAGGTTTTATAAAAATGAATGAAGACCGTATTGAAATAGGAGAGGAGCCTTATAGAAATCCTAGAAATACAGCTTCAGGAAGTTTAAAATTACAAGATAGTGCCGAAGTTGCTAAACGTCCATTAGAATGTTTATTATACAATTTAACTGGAACAAATTTGGGTATCACTTCTCAATTTGAAAGTTTAAAAAAAGCGCACGAATGGGGTTTTAAAGTCCCAAATGCGGCTAAATTGGTTCATTCTATTGATGCCGTTTTGGAATTTGTAGATTATTGGAATATAGAGCGCCATAATTTACCCTATGAAACCGATGGTGTGGTTGTTAAAGTAAATAATTTACAGCAACAAGAGGAATTGGGCTATACGGCCAAAGCACCACGTTGGGCCATGGCCTATAAATTTAAAGCAGAACAGGTTTCTACACGTTTAAACCGTATTACTTATCAAGTGGGTCGTACAGGAGCTATTACGCCTGTGGCAAATTTAGAACCTGTAGAATTGGCTGGAACTACAGTAAAACGTGCCTCTTTACATAATGCAGATCAGATAGAAAAGTTGGATATTCGAGTTGGTGACGAAGTTTATGTTGAAAAGGGTGGTGAAATTATACCGAAAATTCTTGGTGTAGATTTAACTAAACGTCCCTTAAATTCCCAACCAACAAAATATATCACCCACTGTCCTGAATGTAAAACAGAATTAGTGAGACAAGAAGGCGAAGCCCAACATTATTGCCCAAACTATAACGGTTGTAATCCGCAAATAATTGGACGTATTCAGCATTTTATTTCAAGAAAAGCGATGGATATTGAAGGTTTAGGTGGTGAAACGGTTGCGCTTTTAGTACATGAAGGGTTAATAACTAATTATTCAGATTTATACGAATTAACAAAAGAGCAAGTCATTCCCTTAGAGCGTATGGCAGAAAAAAGTGCGGATAATTTAATTGCAGGGGTTGAACAATCTAAAAATATTCCTTTTGAACGCGTTTTGTATGCCTTAGGTATTCGCTATGTGGGTGAAACGGTTGCTAAAAAGCTTGCGAAACATTATAAAAGTATTGATGCCATTGCTAATGCTTCACAAGAAGAATTAGTTAATGTTGACGAAATTGGAGTTAAAATAGCGGAAAGTGTTGTTTCCTTTTTTTCGTTAGAAGAAAATATAAATAGTATTAATCGTTTAAAAGGATTTGGGGTTCAGCTTGAAATGTCTGCGGAAGAACTTGAAGGACAAACAGATAAGTTAAAAGGTGATATTATTGTTGTTACTGGAGTTTTTGAAAGTATTTCAAGAAATGAATTAAAAAAGTTGATAGAAGACAATGGAGGGAAAGTAAGTAGTTCTATTTCATCAAAAACAAGTTACATTGTTGCTGGTGCCAATATGGGACCGAGTAAAAAAGAAAAAGCAGGGAAACTTAATATCTCAATAATAAATGAATATAAATTCTTACAAAAAATAGAATAATTGTGTATTTTATCGATAAAAACATGTTTTTTGTCGTTTAATTGCAATATATATATATATTTGTCTATTAATAAAAAGAGACAATTATGAACAAGTCGAAAGTCTTGATAGGTTCTGTTTTGATAGTATATATTTTGTTTTCCGTTTTTGAGTTTACCGGAAAGTATGAATTGTCATTTTACTTTGATTCATTAATTATACCATTAATTACATTAATTTATATTTTATATGTTAAGAAGAAAGATATATATTTTTTATTATTTCTTTTGTTTTACACAATAGGGGATTTTTTTGTTTTGGGAATTAATTTTGTTTCTTATCAAGAAGGTGTAATGCTATTTGAATATGAATATCATATAATAAATTCAATGTATATTATAGCCTATATTTTCTTGCTAATTAAAATAAGTAAATCACTCAGTTTCTCACATGTTATTAAAAATTTTAAAATTCATTTAATTGTTTTAACTATTTTAAACGTGTATTTAATTTATGTTTTGCAAGTTATCGTAAAGCCTAATATTTCAATAGATATAGATTATTATTTTGAGTTAATATATAATATAGTTACACTTTTATTACTATCTATTGCATTGCTTAACTATTTTTATCGAGATAATCATAAGTCATTATATCTGTTTTTAGGGGTATTATGCTTAGTGTTTTCTGAGGTCATTGATATTGCTTTTATATACGTTGCACAAC
>CAXBID010000181.1:0-7554 GCA_963975495.1 uncultured Flavobacteriaceae bacterium
TACGGCATATAAACACAAGTTATGGCAAACACATACACGCAAATACATATCCAGACGGTTTTTGCGGTTCAAAACAGGCAGAGCCTTATAAATAAAGAATGGAAGGACGAATTGTACAAATACATTACAGGGATTATTCAAAACCACAACCACAAGGTGTTACAAATTAACGGAATGCCAGACCACATCCATATCCTCTTTGGCATGCGCCCAACGCAATCCTTGTCGGACTTAATGAAACAGGTAAAACAAGATTCATCCAAATGGATTAACAAAAAAGGATTTGTTAACGGTAAATTCTCATGGCAAGCAGGCTATGGTGCGTTTTCATATGCTAAATCAGAAATATCAAATGTGATACATTATATCAAAAATCAAGAGGTGCATCATAAATCAGTATCATTTCAAGACGAATATTTACAATTGTTAAATGAGTTTGATATTGAATTTGATGAACGCTTTATTTTAAAGCCAATATTTTAATATATTGTACCTAAAGGCACAAGCAAGCATTTTAAAAAATAACAGCTACCAAGGTAATGTCCCTAACGGGACTGCAAAAACAAAAAGTGGCCATGATAAAATTCTTCAGGAACATACGCAGAAAATTATTATCAGAAGGTAAAACCAGTAAATACTTTAAATATGCATTGGTGAAATTGTGATAGAAATAACGGGCGACACGATTTTATGTCCCTTTAGGGATGACATATTGGTAGAAATAAAAAATTGAAACGAAACCCGTGCCTTTAGGTACGGCATATAAACACAAGTTATGGCAAACACATACACGCAAATACATATCCAGATGGTTTTTGCGGTTCAAAACAGGCAGAGCCTTATAAATAAAATAGAAAGCATAGTATTTCATGTCTATTCCCTTACCTTACCACTAAACACACTGACTTTAGAATTAAAAGGATTACCAGAAGCTCTGCGCAACAATACTACTTGCCCACAATGCCATAGTGCATCAGATATTGGACCGTTAATAATATTCCAAAAAGGGAAACGTTGATTATCATAGTTAGAAATGTCATCTGTTTTCTGCAAAATTTCTGAAGCCGCTTTAAAATTCAATAAGGTTTGTTTACGCTTCTCTTCAAAAGTCATATGTTTTGACTCATCACTATTTTCAGGTAATTCTGAAATAGAATTCAAAATAAAGTTAGACAAACCAAACAGATGATCTATGGTTTCATAAGAAGTTCTTCCTGTTTCACTAGCCTTATAGCTTAAATCCTCAGGTCTTAAGCCTTCCGTTGCCCAATAGTACCTAAAACCTAAACCATCAACCATTCTTGAAGCTACAGTTCCAGCAGTGTAACTTTCGGCATGCTCAGGGATTTCGTAGTATGGTAATTTATCTTCCATAGTATTTTGAGCGTTTAAACTTAAAATGAATAAAAATATAAGAATATTAAGGATGTTTTTCATGGCTAAACTTGGAAATTATTCATTGAAGTGGTTTAAACTTTTTACGTTTAAGTGAAAATTAGGGGCTTTGTTCCCAATTGAAGTCTTTTTAGAGATGCATAGCCCCGACGCTTCGGGGCTACGGAGCGAAAAAAAAGATAAAAAGTGGGTGCAAAAGAGGAAGCCTCGGGATTTAGCAAATAAAAAAAGTTTAAACCACTTCATTATTAAGTTGCTCTCTATAAAGCTCAATATTTGCTTTAATAGCATCATCAAGTTCGGGTTCTTTAATATCAGTATAAGCGCTTAAGACATCGTACATTATTTTTGCAACCAAATAGCGCGCTGTGGGTTTATCATCAGCTGGAATGGTGAACCAAGGCGCATGTGGTTTTGAGGTTCTATTAATAGCATCTTCATAGCAGGTTTGGTATTTATCCCATAATTTTCGTTCTTTTAAATCGTCAGGTGAGAATTTCCAATTTTTTTCTTGTTTTCGTAAACGACGTAATAATCTGTTTTTTTGTTCTTCTTTTGACAAGTTTAAAAAGAATTTAAAAATGATGGTGCCGCTTTCAGCAAGATGTTTTTCAAAATTATTTATTTGCTCAAACCGTTTATCCCAAAAAGCTTCGTTTATATCATCTACCGAATTAATATCAGGAATATTTTCACCCATTATATAGCCCGGGTGAACGCGTGTTACCAATACGTTTTCGTAGTGTGTTCTGTTAAAAACCCCAAACTTTCCCCTGGCAGGTAGTGCAATATAATGCCGCCATAAATAATCGTGTTTTAATTCCAATTCTGTGGGTACTTTAAAACTGTGGACCACTACCCCTCTAGCGTTAAAATCCTTAAACACTTCACGTATTAAACTATCTTTCCCAGATGTATCCATGCCTTGTAAACAAACCAAAACCGCATATTTTCCATGTGCGTATATAGTGTCTTGAAATTCTCCTAATGCTTTTCTAACCTGTTTCAGTTCTTTTTTTGCATCTTCAATAACAACTTTAGTTTCGGAATTTTTAAGGGCTATTTTTGAGGTTACTCTATATTTATCTGTTTCTATGTTTTCCATATTCCAAGGCTTATTGTGTTAATTTTTAATATTCTATAAATATAGTGAATCTATAATTCCAATGAATTATACAAAAATGTATAATATTTTTAATACATTGCCATCTAACCAACCCCAAATAAAATGAAAAACCATTGCCTATTTTTAGTTTTACTTATTTCGTTTCAATCCTTCGGACAAACCAATTGCGATGATGCTAATTCTTATCTTGTTAGTGCCTATTCCCATGTTAAGGACGCTTATGATTCCAACAATATTAGTCATTTAAAGTATTATGCAAACCGATCTGTAGAATCCTTCAAATTGTCTAAAAAAACCTTAAAAACGTGTGGTTGTGAAACTGCTCTGGATTTAGCCGACAAAGGTATAGAAACACTTGAAAAAGTTGAAGATGTTGAAACTTTTGAAGATGGACGCTTTTTTGTAAAACGCGCTAGAGACATAAGTAAACAAAGTGTTATTGAAATTGATAAATGCTCTATAGCTAGTTATGACGACAATGATAAAGATGAAGATGAGACAGAAAACAACGAACTTGAACAATTACAAAATGAACAACTAAAGTTAAGGCAACAACAAGAAGCTTTAAAACTGAAAGAAGCGCAAATTAAAACCAAACTTGCAAAACAAAAAGATAAAGAATTAGCAATTAAAAAAGAGCAATTAATTCTTTCTTATAAAAAAGCTATAGCATCAAATGTTAAAACTTATAATGAAACGTTGAAGATTTGCGATTGTAACAACCATGAAGCTATACAAGATAATGATGCTTCAAAAGATTTATCAACAGAAAGTATTGAAGCAATAAAAAATCATTATGGTACACGTCTGAAAACCCTAGCTTCAAGTTATTTATCACAACTTAATTTGTGCCCTAAATAATACTGTATTGATTTTATAAAAAAAGAGGCTTTTTAAAAAGTCCATTTTGGAGTAAACTGTCACATTGAGCGCAGTCCAAATGTATTGAAAATCAATACTATATTGTTTTCGACTCCCCTCAAACTGATAATTATAAAACCTTTTCAGACAGCCTCTTTACATTACTTACTAGCAAATAGTTTTACATCGGTTTCACTAACTTCATTACCGCCAAGAATAATTAGACGTTCTATTACGTTGCGTAGTTCTCTAATATTACCCGTCCAATCATATTCTTGAAGCAATTTAATAGCTTTCTCTGAAAACACCTTTTTTGCAGTGCCTTGTTCATTTGAAATTTTTTCAGAAAAATGAGTTATTAAAAGAGGAATATCTTCACGTCTCTCATTTAATGATGGTACTTTAATTAAAATAACGGCAAGTCTGTGATATAAATCTTCTCGAAACCTACCTTCTTCAATTTCCTTTTTCAAATTTTTGTTTGTTGCAGCAATAACACGCACATCTACTTTTATATCCCTATCACTACCAACGCGCTGAATTCTATTTTCTTGAAGTGCACGAAGTACTTTAGCTTGTGCAGACAAACTCATATCGCCAATTTCATCCAAGAAAATAGTACCGCCATTAGCTGCTTCAAATTTACCGGCTCTATCTTTATTTGCACTTGTAAAAGCACCTTTAACATGACCAAACAATTCACTTTCAATAAGCTCACTTGGTATGGCAGCACAATTCACTTCTATCAAATTGCCTTTTGCCCTCTCGCTTTTTTCATGCAGCCAATGCGCTACCAATTCTTTACCAGTTCCGTTTGAACCCGTAATTAAAACACGAGCATCCGTTGGTGCCACTTTATCAATAATATCCTTAATTTGGGAAATACTGTCGCTATCACCTACCATCTCATACTTCTTGCTTACTTTCTTTTTAAGAATTTTGTTTTCTACAACCAACTCTTTTCTATCTAAAGCATTGCGTACTGTATTTAATAGCCTGTTTAAATCCGGTGGTTTTGAAATATAATCAAAAGCACCCAATCGCATTGTATTTACAGCAGTATCCAAATCGCCATGACCAGAAATCATAACAATAGGAATTTCAGGTTTTATCTTTTTAACAGCCTCCAATACTTCAACGCCATCCATTTTTGGCATTTTAATATCACAAAGTATTAAATCGAAATCATCATTTTTTATTTTCTCAATACCTGCCAAACCATCTTCGGCTTCATCAACTTGATATGTATCATTTTCTTCTGAGAGAATTTTTACAAGTACACGCCTAATAGCGGCTTCATCTTCTATTACTAATATTTTAGACATATTTATATTTTGAATTTAATTCCGGTTCTTAAATAAAATGCGTTTAAATCATCCAATTTATAAACTTCATCTCTATTTTCATCACGTAATACGTTATTTAACCTAAATGTATAACCACTATATAAATACCATACTAAATGCTTTGTAAATAAATATTCGTAACCCAAACCACCTACTAACACAGATAAAGAAATTTGGTCTACATTTTGTCCGTTAACAATAGAAGGTTCTTGCAAATGTGCCAAATAACCGTCTAAACCAACAAATGCTTGAATATTATTTTTATTATTAATTGCATATTTAATGTTGGATTTTGGTACTCCAGCATTAAAGCTCCAAGTTTCATTTATTTCTCTATAATAACTCACGAAAGGCAACGGAAATGGTATTCCCGTTGTGGCATTGTATGTTAAACCCAAAATTAAACGGAAGGGTCGTTTTAAGTTTTCGTCGTCAGTTCTATCATTTATTATATAGACACCTCCATTCATAAAATAATCATCAGAAGTTAAGGATTTTGTGAGGGTTGATGCTATTCTTGGATTAAATTTAACTCCGAAGCGCCATTTTTCATTCCATTTAAAAGTATAGCCTAAATTTAAATCTATAACATGAATTTTATTTAAACTAGAAGTCTCAAAAGGATAATTATCTTCCAAGTTCAATAACACACGGTTGTATTCGCCTCCAACTATAAAATATGTATCTTCTTTAATTTCAACAGGATAATTTAAAAGAGCTCTTAATCTAGTATATTGATCTTCTGAATTACTCTTTGGAATAAATGAATATTCCAAACGTGCTAAATCTGTAAGTTGCGCAGAAGAAAATTGAAATAAAAGCAATAAGGCAATGCTAATACTAAACTTCATATTTTGTTTTATCATCTATCTGGATTTATTCTGCGTCTAAATAAAATAATATTAATTACTAATGTTAACACAAACACTATTTAAATTGATACATATCATTTGATGCTATGCTTCATTGGATTTAATAATATGAATATCGCGTTGCGGAAATGGAATGGTTATATTATTCTCCCTAAATAATTTATCAATTTCAAAGCGTATTTCACTTTTGGGGAACACCGCCTTAAAACTGTCGTTTATTGTGAATACAAGTTTAAAATCCAATGAGCTATTACCAAAATCCATAAAAATAACGCTTGGTTCTGGTTCGCTTAAAACATTGGCATTCGTACTGGCAGCTTGAATTAAAAGCTTTCTAACCAATTGCACATCACTACCGTAGGCAACACCAACATTTACAGACTCCCTAGTAAGGGTTCCATTCTGGGTCCAGTTATATAAACTATTCTCTAGATATAAGTGATTCGGAATTACCAAAACTTTATTATCTATGGTTACTGCCCGTGTTGTTCTTAATTTTATTTCTTCTACACGCCCTACTTTACCATCAATTTCTATAATATCGCCAACATGCACAGATTGATCTATTAATATAAACACACCCGAAATAATATCTTGAAATAAGGTTTGAAGTGCTAAACCAACACCAATTAATAAGGCCGCAGAAGCTGCAAAAACAGCTGTAACATCAATACCTATGGAGTCTACAACAATTAATAATACAATCACATAAATAACCCATTTTGCAAACGAAAACACGGTTACAAATTTAACCTTATCGTCTTTTGGCATATTACGGGTTACTAATTTTCTTATCCAACGTAACAGATAAGTAGTTAGTATTAATATTAGTAGGACTAATAAAACGTACTTGACTTTTAAAATTCCAGTAATACTATCCTGATTATCAGTAAATGTGAATAATCTATAATTAAGAAATTCAACAAACTTCTCCCATAATGAGCTTTCCGTAATAACCTCTTCTATTTTCTCTAAATCTTGATTCATTTTAATATCTTATCCATTTTATAAGCTCTTTATAACTTGGCTTTTTTCCATACATTAAAATACCCACTCTATATATTTTGGCTGCAAACCAAACCGTAAACATAAATGTGCCAACTAATAACCCAAACGATAACAGTTGTTGCCATAAAGGTACGCCAAAGGGTATTCGCATTAGCATAACAACTGGTGACGTGAGTGGTATAAACGAAAACACTGTTGAAACGGTACCGTGAGGATCTTCAATAACCGTGAATATACCAACATAAACCGCCAAAATCAAAGGCATTATAATGGGCAACATAAATTGTTGCGTATCGGTTTCATTATCAACCGCTGCACCAATAGCAGCATAAAATGAACTGTATAAAAGATATCCTCCAATAAAAAATAGTACAAATGCCACTAATAAATTAGTAATGGGCAGATTGTAAAAGGAAGCCATCACATTTTGAACTTGCATATTTATTTCAGGGTTTTCCATGGCCTGTTGCATCATTTCCTGTTGCGGTGATTGTATTTGAGCCATATCTATACCAAAAATAAATGATACAATAGACATTAAAACACCTCCTAAAATAAGCCAAATTACAAACTGTGTAATACCTGCTAACGAGGTGCCTATAATTTTACCGAGCATCAATTGCACAGGCTTTACGGAAGAAATAATAACTTCTATTATACGACTTGTTTTTTCTTCTATAACACTACGCATTATCATGTTACCATAAATAATGATAAACATAAATAACAAATAACCCGCTGCACCTCCAAAAACAAGTTTAACAACACTGTCTATTTTTGATGTTTTTTTACCTTCAAAACTTTCTTGTAGAATACTAACATTAACTTTGGAATCTTTTAATTTTTCAACATCAATGCCTTTCGCAATTCTATTTTGAGTTGTTAATTCCGTTTGGAGGTGCAGCGGGTTATTTGTTATTTATGTTTATCATTATTTATGGTAACA